>JAJTHZ010000107.1 GCA_021299185.1 Lysobacteraceae bacterium
CACTGGCGTGCGCGCGCCAGCGTGCCGCCGATGCCGCGCGTGCGCAGCGACAGCAGGGTGCGCGACAGCAGGCCCGTCGCCTGGCGCGCCCGCCAGGCGGCGCTGGCGCGCGCGCCGCGCAGCCGCAGCACGGCCCAGCGCAGCGGGGCGGTGATCCGCCACGAGGTGCTCTCGAGCAGGCGCTGGCGCTCGGCCAGTTCGGCGTCGCGCGCGGCCAGCGCGGCTGCGACCTCCCGCGCCGCCTCGTCGCGCAAGCGGGCGCGCTCCGCCTCGGCCGCTGCGCGCTCGGCCTCGATCTGCGCCTGCAGCGACTGCGCCCAGCGCGTGCGGTCGGCGGCGAGGCGCTCCTGTTCGCGCGCCCAGTCGGCGCGGCGCGCCAGTTCGCGCGCCTGGCCGGCCTGCCGCTGCAGCGCCTGCTGGTGTTCGTGGCGAAGGCGCAGCGTCGCGACCGCTTGTCCCGCGGCGAGCAGGCTTGCCGGTTCGACCGGCAGTGCGCGGGCGCGCGGTCCGCCGTGCGCCGGCAGCGCCCACAGCGCGGCGTGGTCGGCGGCCATCGCGCGGGCGTCGCGCTGCGGATGCGCCACCGCGCCCGCGCGCAGTCGATCGCGCAGCGCGGCGTCGCGGGCCAGGGCGACGATGCCGTCGAGCACCGCGTCGGCGTTCGGCGCCACCAGCCAGCCATCGACGCCGTGCGCGATCCGCTCGGCGAACGCGCCGGTCGCGCAGGCCAGCGGCGGCACGCCCAGCGCCCACAGCTCGCTCAGGGTGTAGGAGAAGGTCTCGGTCGCGGTCGACGGCAGCAGGGCGAAGTCGGGCGCGATGCGCGCGATCGCCGCCGGCAGCGTCTCGCGCGCGTAGTCGAGTTCGATCGACACGCCGGAGTGGCCGAAGAACGCTTCGCCGGCCTTGCCGCAGCCGAGCAGGTACAGGTCGACGTGGGCGGTGGCGCGCGCCGCGATCCGCGCCAGCAGGTGCTCGCCCTTGGCGCCGTTGACGCGCCCGAGCACCAGCACCCGCGGCCGCGCGCGCGGCGGCGGGGTCCACGCACGCGGGGCTTCGGCGAACGGCGGCAGGCCGTGCGGGATCACCCGCCACGCCAGCGTCGCCAGGCGCGGTTCGATCCGCAGCAGGCTCGCGCGCAGGGCTTTGCCGGGGAACACCAGGGTGGCGTGCGCGGCCTCGAGCGCCGCAAGCCAGCGCTCGCGCAGGGCCAGCCAGGCCTCGGCGTCCGGATCGGCGAACGGTGAATCCGCCGCGCGCGCGAGCGAGGCCACCAGGTCTTCGCGGTCGAAGCGGCGCGCCGGATCGTCGAAGGCGTCGTGCAGCAGGGGCCACGCGGGATAGCGGTCGTGGCAGGTGACGAAGGTCGGCAGGCCGCTCGCCAGCGCATCCAGCGAATGGCCGATCAGCGACGACACCACCACCGCATCGACCGCGTAGTCGCGCACCACCTCGGCCAGCAGCGCGCGGTATTCCTCGCTGCGGCTCGCGGTGGCGGCGATCGGCGCGGCCAGCGGCCACTCGCGCAGCGTTCCCGCATCGCCGGCCGGCCAGTGCAGGGCAAGCCGTTCGCCGTAGCGGCGCCGGCCGGTGTCGCCGTGCGCGACCAGCGCGAGATGGCAGTGCGCGTCGTCGGCGCGCGCGAGGTCGCGCACCCAGGCCTCGACCCCGCCGCCCCAGCCGTGCAGCACGTGCAGCACCACCGGGCGGCCATCGAATCCGGGTCGCGCCGGCGCCGTGCCGCCGACCGCGCGGAAGCGCGCGCGCAGCATGTCCAGCGGGTGCGCCGGCGGCGGGTGGCGCGGGTCGCGTGGCCGCGGCGGGCCGCGCAGCGGGCCGCGCGCGGTGGCCACGAAGAGATGGTCGCAGAGCGCGCCCGCCCAGCCGTCCGGCAGCGCCCCGCCGCACCAGCCGGGACGCAGGTCCAGTTCGGCCAGCGCGCGCGCGCGCCACAGGCTGCACGTGGGCAGCCAGTCGCGGGTGGGCGCGATGCGACGCGCCGCGTGCAGCGCCACGCCGCGGTCGACCGCGTCGGGATCGAACGACGGCCACGTCTCGCCCTCGGCCAGCGGCGACAGCGCGGGCACGCCGTCGCCGAGCGGCGAGACGACGTCGGCGGTGGTGCCGTCCGCGGCGCGCAGCAGGCGCTCGATCGCGAACGGCGGCAGGATGGCGTCGGCGCGCAGCAGCAGCAGGTCGCTGCCCGGCGCCAGCCGGTGGCCCTCGCGCAGGGCGCCGACCGGATCGTCGCCGGCCGCCGCCAGCCAGGCCGCGGCGGGCACTGCCGGCAGGCGCGCGCGCCACGCCGCGGCGGGTTCGCCTTCGCCGTACAGTACGATGCGCAGCGAGGCGGGGAAGGGCGTCGGCAACGGCGTTTCCGAGGGGCGCGGGCCCGGGAGGGTCCGCGATTATCGCGGTGACGGCGAGGCCTGTCACGGCGCGACCGGGCGCTGGTGCCCGCGCCTGCCCGCGGGCTGCCACCCGCGGTTCAGCGGGGCTCGACTAGACTGCGCGCAGGATCCGCCGCCCGCCCGCCCCTGCTTGAGCCGCGCCGCATCGATCATCGCCGTCCTGCGCGCCGCCTGGCACTGGCTGCGCGCGCCTGCCTGGCTGGCGCTGGGCTTCGGGCTCGGGTTCGGGCTGCCCTACGGGCTGTACCTCGACGGCCTGGTGCGTGCGCGCTTCGCCGAGTACGCCTTCGACCAGCCGAGCCGCGTGTTCGCGCGCCCGCTGCCGCTGGCGGCCGGCGCGCCGCTGGGCGCCGAGGCGCTGCTGCTGGAACTCTCCGCCGCGCGCTATCGCGCGGTCGACAGCCCGCCGATGGCGCCGGGCACCTACCGCCGCCAGGGCGCGCGGTTCGAGATCGCCACCCGCGCGTTCCGCGGCGCGCAAGGCCCGGTGCCCGCGCGGCGGCTGGTGGTGCAACTGGCCGGCGGGCGCATCCGCGGCGTCACCGACGCCGACACCGGCAAGCCCGCGGTCGGCGCCTTCCTCGACCCCGCGCGCATCGCCACCCTGTACGGGCCGCGCCAGGTCGAACGCCGCTTCCTGCCCGCGTCCGAGGTCAATCCGCTGCTGGTCGCCGCCCTGCAGGCGGTCGAGGACCGCGACTTCAAGGACCACATCGGGATCGACTTCAGCGCCATCCTGCGCGCCGCCTGGGCCAATCTGGTCGCCGGCGAGGTGGTGCAGGGCGGCTCGACCCTGACCCAGCAGCTGGTGCGCAACATTTTCCTCGACCGCTCGCAGACCCTGGCCCGCAAGGCCAACGAGGCGGCGCTGGCGATCCTGATCGAGGCGCGCTACTCGAAGGCGCGCATCCTCGAGGCGTATCTGAACGAGGTCTACCTCGGCCAGCAGGGCGGCCAGGCCGTGCACGGCGTGGCGGCGGCGTCGGAGTTCTGGTTCGGCCGCGAACTGGACGATCTCGCGGTGCACGAGGTGGCGCTGCTGGTCGGCCTCATCCAGGGGCCGTCGCTGCACGATCCACGGCGCTTTCCCGAGCGCGCCAAGGCGCGCCGCGACGTCGCCCTGCGCGCGATGCGCGACACCGGCCTGATCAGCGACACCGACCGCGCGGTGGCCTCGCGCGCGCCGCTCGGCGTGACCGCCGCCGGCGCGCTGCCGCGCAACCGCTACCCGGCCTTCCTCGAACTGGTGCGCGCGCAACTGGCGCGCGACTTCCCCGACAGCGTGCTGGCGGTGCGCGGCCTGTCGGTGCTGACCACGCTCGCGCCCGCGTCGCAGCAGTTGGCCGAGGCGGCGGTCGCCGAGCGGCTGAAGGCGCTCGGCAAGCGCGGCGAGGGCCTGCAGGCGGCGGTGGTGGTCACCGACTCGCGCAGCGGCGCGGTGCAGGCGGTGGTCGGCGGCCGCGATCCGGCGCAGCCCGGCTTCAACCGCGCGCTGGCCGCTGCAAGGCCGATCGGCTCGCTGGTCAAGCCCTTCGTGTACCTCGTCGCGCTGGCGCAGCCCGAGCGCTGGTCGCTGATGAGCCCGCTGGAGGATCGCGCGGTCGCGCTGCGCCAGCCCAACGGCAAGGTCTGGACGCCGGTCAACAACGACGGCCTCGAGCACGGCAGCGTGGCCCTGGTCGATGCGCTGGCGCGCTCGTACAACCTCGCCACGGTGAACCTCGGGCTCGCGCTCGACGTCGGCAAGGTCGCGCGCGTGCTGCAGGCCCTGATCCCCGGGCTGGAGGCGAAGGCACTGCCCTCGCTGCTGCTCGGCGCGGTGGACCTGTCGCCGTTCCAGGTCGCGCAGGCCTACCAGTACCTCGCCGCCGACGGGCATCCCACGCCGCTGTATGCGCTGGAGGCGGTGCTCGATGCCGACGGCAAGCCGCTGTCGCGCTACGTGCAGAAGCCCGCGGCCGGCGACCTGGTCGAGGCCGCGCGGCTGGTGACCTTCGCGCTGCAGGAGGCCGCGCGTCGCGGCACCGCCTCGGCGCTGGTGGGGCTGGGCCTGGGCGAGCTCGACGCGGCCGGCAAGACCGGCACCAGCAACGACCAGCGCGATTCCTGGTTCGCCGGCTACACCGGCAGCCACCTCGCCGTGGTGTGGCTGGGCCGCGACGACAATCGCGAGACCGGCCTGTACGGCGCCACCGGCGCGATGCGCGTGTGGGCCGCGCTGATGGCGAAACTGCCGACCGAGCCGCTGCGGCCCGACTTCCGCGCCGATCCGGTGCTGGCCTGGGTGGATCCGCAGACGCAGGTGGCGACCGATCCGGATTGCACCGGCGCGCGGCAGTTGCCCTTCATCCGCGGCTACGAGCCGCTCGATTACAGCGGCTGCGGCCTCGGCGACTGGTTCGACCGTGATCGCGAAGTGCGCGACGACGAGGAACCGCGCCGCCGGCGCAGCCTGCTCGACTGGTTCGGAGGACGTTGAGGATGCGTTGGATGGCGATCGCGGCGCTGGCCGCGCTGCTGGCGGCGTGCGGCCGCCCGACCAAGCCCGAGCCGACGCCGCCGCGCGTGCAGCGCGACTGGGTGGCCGAGATCAGCGCCGAGGCCGCACGCGCCGAATCGGCGGTCGACGTGGTGCCGCTGGCCGATCCCGAACTCGACGACCTGCGGATCCGCGCGCGCGCCGCCACGGCGGCGGGACAGCACGCCGATGCCGAAGCCACCTGGCGGCAGGCGCTCGACCTGCGCCCCGGGGATCCCGCGCTGTGGCAGTCGCTGGCCGAAACCCTGCTGGCCCAGCAGCGCTGGGCGGACGCCGAGGCCGCGGCCGCGAAGTCCGCCGAACTCGGCCCGCGCGTCGGCGCGCTGTGCCTGCGCAGCCGCTACACGGCGTTCGCCGCGCGGATCGAACTCGGCGACGCGGTCGGCGCGGCGCAGGCGCGCATGCGGGTGGAGGAGTGCGTGGTGGCGGCGCCGGCCAGGTTCTGAGCGGGGAGGGTTTGGGGTTGGGGGTTTGGGGCTCAGGGCTCGGGGCTCAGGGCCCAGGGCCCAGGGCCCAGGGCCCAGGGTGCGGTGGCGGCGTGTTGCGGCGATCGGGGTGTGCTGCGGTCGCGAGCGTTGCTCGCTCCCACAGGGCGCACTGTTACCGGTGGTCCCGGACTGGGCCCTCAACGAGCCACCGCCGCCGCACCGCCGCTCACTTCCCAATCTTCTCCCACAAGAACGTGTAAGCCAACGCGGTCATGAACGCGGCCTGCTCGTTGTTGGCCGCGCCGCCGTGGCCGCCTTCGATGTTCTCGTAGTACAGCGCGTCGTGGCCCTGTTCCATCATCAGGGCCATCATCTTGCGCGCATGGCCGGGGTGTACGCGGTCGTCGCGGGTGGAGGTGGTGAACAGCACCGGCGGGTAGTCCTTGTCCTTCGACAGGTTGTGGTACGCGGAGTAGCGGCGCAGAAACTTCGCTTCCTCGGGGTCGTCCGGGTTGCCGTACTCGCCGACCCACGACGCGCCCGCCAGCAGCTTGTGGTAGCGCAGCATGTCGAGCAGCGGCACCTGGATCACGATCGCGCCGAACAGCTCGGGATAGGTCGTGAGCATGTTGCCCATCAGCAGGCCGCCGTTGCTGCCGCCCTGGGTGCCCAGGCGCGCAGGCTTGGTGACCTTGCGTGCGATCAGGTCCTTCGCCACCGCGGCGAAGTCCTCGAAGGCCTTGTTGCGATTGGCCTTCAGCGCCGCCTGGTGCCACTTGGGCCCGAACTCGCCACCGCCGCGGATGTTGGCCACCACGTAGACGCCGCCCTTCTCCAGCCACGCCGCGCCGACGCCGGCGCTGTAGCCCGGCACCATCGGCACCTCGAAGCCGCCGTAGCCGTACAGCAGCGTCGGGTTGTCGCCGTCGAGCGCGAGATCCTTGCGGGAGACGATGAAGTACGGGACCTTGGTGCCGTCGTCGGACGTGGCCTCGCGCTGCGCGACCTCGAGGCCGGACTTGTCGAAGAACGCCGGCAGGCTCTTGAGCTTCTCCGGCGCGCCCTTGCCGATCTCGCCGACATACAGGCTGGTCGGCGTGAGGTAGTCGGTGACGGTCATGAAGTAGGCGTCGGAGTCCTCGGCGTCGACCGCGCTGGCGCCGACCGTGCCGAACTCCGGCATGCCGGGCAGCGGCTCGCGCTGCCAGCCGTCCTTGCCGTGGGTGAGCACGGACACGCGGTTGCGCACGTTGTCGAGCTCGTTGAGCAGGATGTGGTTGCGGGTCGGCGAGAAGCCGGCCAGCGACTTGCGCGCGGTCGGCGCGAACAGCACGTCGAATTCGCGCTTGCCGTCGAGGAAATCGTCGAGCAGGGTGGCCAGCAGCGCGCCCGCCGGATGGGTCTTCCCACCGACGGTCCAGTCCTGGCGCAGTTCGAGCAGCAGCCACTCGCGGTGCATGCTGGCGTTGGCGCTGTCGGGCTTGTCGACCTTGACCGGCTTGCCGTCGCGCAGCAGGTACAGCTCGTTGGTGAAGAACGTCACCCCGCGGTAGATGATGTCGCGCTCGAAGCCGTCGGTGTGGTCGCGGAAGGCGCTGATCCAGATGTCCTCCGGCTTGCCCTCGTAGACCACCGTGGCCTCGGACAGCGGCGTGCCGCGCCGCCACAGCTTGGCGATCCGCGGATAGCCCGATGCCGTCATGCTGCCGGGGCCGAAGTCGGTGCCGACGTAGAGCGTGTCGATGTCGCGCCAGGAGGAACCGCCCTTGGCCTCGGGCAGGAAGAATCCGTCCTTCACGAACGCGCGCTCGACCAGGTCGAACTCGCGCGTGACCGTCGCGTCCGCACCGCCGCGGGACAGCGAGACGAGGCAGCGACGGTACTCGGGTTCCAGGCAGTCCGCGCCGCGCCACACCCAGTTCTCGTTCTCCGCCTTGCCCAGCGCGTCGAGGTCGAGCACCACGTCCCACTGCGGCTCGTCCTTGCGGTACTCGGCGAGCGAGGTGCGGCGCCACAGGCCGCGCGGGTTCTTCGCGTCGCGCCAGAAGTTGTAGTAGTGCTCGCCGATCTTGCCGACGAACGGGATGCGCGCGTCGGAATCGAGGATCCCGCGGATGCGCGACTCGAGCGCCTTGAAGTCGTCGCTGGCGGCCAGTTCCGCCTTGCTCACGGCGTTGCGCTCGCGCACCCAGTCCAGCGCGCGGTCGCCGCCGACGTCCTCCAGCCACAGGTAGGGGTCTTCGGGGGCCGTCGGCATGGGCTTGGATTCCTGGGCGATGGCGGGCGCGCACGCGGCGGCCAGTGCGAGGGTGAGCAGGATGCGGTTCATGGAAACTCCCGAGTGGACGCGCGACCGTACCCAGCCGGACGTGAAGCCGGCATGGGCCGTAAGTCCCGGAACGGTGGCTCAGCGCGGCGCGTAGGCGCGCAGGAACAGGTCGATCACGCTCGCCACGTGTTCCGCGCTGTCGGCATGGCCGCAATAGCCGGGGCAGCCCCACAGCAGGCGGTTCATCGCCTCGCCCTTGAGCATCACGAAGAAATGCTCGGCCGCGCGCGCCACGTCGGGCACTTCCAGCTGGCCCAGTTCGACCGCCCGGCGCAGGAAGGCGCTGAACCCATCCAGCATCCGCTTCGGCCCGACCTCGTAGAACATCGGTCCCAGTTGGCCCGACAGCCGCGCGTCGGCGGCCATCATGCGATGCACGGCTTCCGACTCGGCGCTGTGCATCAACGCGCTGAAGGCCTGCGCGATGGCCAGCAACTGTTCGCGGATCGACCCTTCCGGACGCAGTTCGAAGGTGGCCTGCGGCAGGTACTGCTCGGCCACGAAGACCACCGCCTCGCGGAACAGGTTTTCCTTGTCCGAGAAGTGGTTATAGACGGTCAGCTTGGACACCCCCGCCTCGGCCGCGACCGCATCCATGCTCGCCGCGTCGTAGCCGCGCGCGACGAACAGGCGTGCCGCGGCGGCCAGGATCGCCGCCCGCTTCTCGAGGTCCTTGGGGCGGCCGGGACCGGACGACGATAACTTCAAGGCGACATTCATGGGCCGATAGTAATACTGGACGGTACAGTTTTCACGGATTAGTATACCGGTGCGTTCATTAAAGGGCTTGCCCAGGGAGTCTGCCATGCAACCCAAGGTCGCCATGCGACTCGTCGCATCCCTCGCCGGGCTGATCATCGCCGGCTGCGCCAGCGAGGCCAAGATCGAGGTCGCCGCCCGCCCCGCGGTGGTCGAGCGCGCGGTGCCCGCCGTGAGCGCCTCGATCGAGACCTATGCCGGCGAAGTGCGCGCCCGCCACGAGAGCCGCCTCGGCTTCCGCATCGGCGGCAAGATCCTCGAGCGTCGCGTGGATGCCGGCGCGCGCGTGAAGCGCGGCGACGTGCTCGCCACGCTGGAGCCGCAGGACCTGGTCCTGCAGGTCGAGGCCGCGCGCGCCGCGGTCGCGGCGGCCAACGCCGACGCCTCGCTGGCCAAGGCGGAACTCGACCGGCATGCCGAACTGCTCGCGCGCCGCTACATCAGCCAGGCGCTGTACGACGCGCGCGCCAACGCCTTCGAAGCCGCGCAGGCGCGGCTGACCCAGGCCCGCTCGCAACTGGCCGTGGCGCAGAACCAGGCCGACTACACCGCGCTGCGCGCCGATGCCGACGGCGTGGTCACTGCGGTGCTGGCCGAAGCCGGCCAGGTGGTCGCCGCCGGCACGCCGGTGGTGGGGCTCGCCCACGATGGCGAGCGCGAGGTGCTGATCTCGGTGCCGGAACAGCGCATCGCCTCGTTCAAGGTCGGCGCGCCGGTGCAGGTCGAGGTCTGGGCGAACGACAATGCGCGCTTCCCCGGCCTGGTGCGCGAGATCGCGGCCGAAGCCGATCCGCGCACTCGCACCTACGATCTTCGCGTGGCGCTGGACGACGCCCAGGCACCGGTGAAGCTCGGCATGACGGCGCGCGTGTACCTCGCCGCGCCCGGTGGCCCGGCCACGCTGCTGCTGCCGCTTTCGGCCCTGCACGAAAAGGGCGGCCAGCCGGCGGTGTGGGTGCTCGATCGCAAGACGCGCGAGGTGAGCCTGCGTGCGGTCGAACTCGCCGGGTTCCGCGAGGATGGCCTCGCCCTGCGCGGTGGCGTGGACGCCTCGGATTGGGTGGTCACCGCCGGCGTGCACACCCTGGTCGAGGGGCAGGCCGTGCGGCCGATCGATCGCGCCAACCGCCCGATCGAACCCTGAGCGCGGCCGATGTCCCTGCGTTGGGTCCCCTTGCTGCCGATCCTGGCCGCCCAGGGCCTGCTGGTGCGCGCGCGCGCGCTGCGCCTGCCGGAACCCCCGGGCGAGCGCGTCGGCGTCGAGGGCGACGGTCTGCCGCTGCGCCTGCTGGTGCTCGGTGATTCGGCCGCCGCCGGCGTCGGCGCGCCGCACCAGCGCTTCGCGCTGGCCGGCCAACTGGTGGCTGACCTCGCGCGCGACCACCGCGTGCACTGGCGCCTGCACGCGCGCACCGGGCACACCACCGCCGACGCGCTGGCTGCGCTGGCCGCGATCGACGGCGAATCCTACGACGTCGCGGTGACCTCGATCGGCGTCAACGACGCCACCCGGCGCCTCGCGCCGGCCGAGTTCACCCTGCGCATGGCGCGCCTCGCCGACACCCTGCGTGCGCGACACGGCGTCCGCAAGCTGATCGCCTCCGGCCTGCCGCCGATGCATCGCTTCCCGGCCCTGCCGCAGCCGCTGCGCGCCTTCATCGGCGAGCATGCGCGCCGCCTCGACGAGGCGCTGGCCACGCTGGCCGCGCGGCGCGACGACCTGCAGCACGTGCCGCTGCAGTTCGACCCCGATCTCGGGCCTGCCGCGATGGCCGAGGACGGGTTCCATCCCGGGCCGCCGGCCTACCGCGCGTGGGCGCAGCAGCTCGCGCCGCGCGTGCGCGCCATCCACCTCGCAGGCCCCGCCACCGCATGAACTTCAACCTCTCCGAATGGGCGCTGCGCAACCGGCCGCTGGTGGCCTATTTCGCGCTGGCGCTGGCCCTGATCGGCACCTGGTCGTACTTCCGGCTCGGCCAGTCCGAGGACCCGCCGTTCACCTTCAAGGCGATGGTGGTGCGCACCCTGTGGCCCGGCGCGACGGCGGAACAGATCGCGCTGCAGGTCAACGAGCGCATCGAGACCAAGCTGCAGGAGACCGGCCAGTACGACTACATCCGCTCCTATGCGCGGCCGGGCGAGTCGGTGGTGCTGTTCATCGCGCGCGACGACCTGCCGTCCAGCGCCAAGCCGGCGCTGTGGTACCAGGTGCGCAAGAAGATCGGCGACATCCGCCACACCCTGCCACCGGGCATCGTGGGTCCGTTCTTCAACGACGAGTTCGGCGACACCTTCGGCAACATCTACGCCCTGTCCGGCGACGGCTTCGACGACGCGCAGTTGAAGGACTGGGCGCGACGCGTGCAGCTGGAACTGCTGCGCGTGCCCGACGTGGCCAAGGTGGAATTGATCGGGCTGCAGGACGAGCGGATCTGGATCGAACTGAGCAACGCCAAGATCGCCACCCTCGGCGTGTCCTTCGACGAGGTGGTCCGCGCGCTGGAGGCGCAGAACGCGGTGGTTCCGGCGGGGTTCTTCGAGACCGGCAGCGACCGCATCTACCTGCGCGCCAGCGGTGCCTTCGATTCGGTGGATTCGATCCGCGACCTGTCGATCCGCGCCGGCGATCGCCTGTTCAAGCTCGGCGACGTGGCCGAGGTGCGCCGCGGCTTCGCCGATCCGCCGGCGCCGCGCATGCGCCACGACGGCCGCGAGGTGATCGGGCTCGGCGTGTCGATGGCGCCCGGCGGCGACATCATCCGCCTCGGCGAGGCGCTCGAGGCCGCCACCACGCGCTTGCAGCAGTCGCTGCCGGTCGGCCTGTCGCTGGACCAGGTCGCCGACCAGCCGCGCGCGGTGCGCTCCTCGGTCGCCGAATTCGTGCGCGTGCTGGTGGAGGCGGTGGCGATCGTGCTGCTGGTGAGCTTCATCAGCCTCGGCTTCCGCACCGGCATGGTGGTGGCGCTGTCGATCCCGCTGGTGCTGGCGATGACCTTCGCCGGCATGAAGTACTTCGGCATCGACCTGCACAAGATCTCGCTCGGCGCGCTGGTGCTGGCGCTCGGCCTGCTGGTCGACGACGCGATCATCGCGGTCGAGATGATGGCGGTGAAGCTGGAGCAGGGCTACGACCGCATCAAGGCCGCGGCCGCGGCCTGGGACAGCACCGCGTTCCCGATGCTCACCGGCACCCTGGTCACCGCGGCGGGCTTCCTGCCGATCGCCACCGCGCACTCGGCCACCGGCGAGTACACGCGCTCGATCTTCGAGGTGGTCACGCTGGCCCTGCTGCTGTCGTGGGTCGCCGCGGTGGTCTTCATCCCGTGGCTGGGCTGGAAGCTGCTGCCGGAACGGGGCGCGGCGCACGCCGCAACGCCCGCGCACGATCCCTACGACACGCCGTTCTACCGCCGCTTCCGCGCCCTGGTCGGCTGGTGCCTCGACCGCCGCGGGCTGGTGATCACCGCCACCGCCGGGCTGTTCGCGCTGTCGGTGGCCGGCTTCGGCGTCGTGCAGCAGCAGTTCTTCCCGGCCAGCACGCGGCTGGAACTGATGGTGGACTTCAAGCTCGGCGAGGGGGCTTCGCTGGCCGCCACCGACGCGGTGGCGCGGCGCTTCGAGCGTGCGCTGGCGCGCGATGAGTTCAAGGACGACGTGGTCGGCCAGACGGCCTACGTCGGCACCGGCGCGCCGCGCTTCTACCTGCCGCTGGACCAGCAGTTGCCGCAGGCCTCGTTCGCGCAGTTCGTGCTCGCCACCCGCGACGTCGAGGCGCGCGAGCGCGTGCGCGAGCGGCTGTTCACCCTGCTGGCCGCGGAGTTCAGCGACGTGCGCACGCGCGTGGCGCGGCTGGAGAACGGTCCGCCGGTCGGCTACCCGGTGCAGTTCCGCGTCTCCGGCGAGGACATCCCGACCGTGCGCGCGCTGGCGCGCGAGGTGGCGCAGGTGGTGCGCGCCGAGCCCGGCGCGACCAACGTCCACCTCGACTGGGACGAGCCGTCCAAGATCATCCGCCTCGACATCGACCAGGAGCGCGCGCGGGTGCTCGGCGTGTCCTCGCAGGACCTCGCCAACTTCGTGCAGAGTTCGCTCTCCGGCAGCAAGGTCAGCCTGTTCCGCGACGGCGACGAACTGATCGACATCGTGCTGCGCGGCCCGGCCGAGGAGCGCGCGCGACTGAGCCTGCTGGAGGACCTCTCGGTGCCCACCGCGTCCGGGCGCAGCGTGCCGCTGGCGCAGATCGCGACCGCGGTCCCTGGCTTCGAGGAAGGCATCATCTGGCGCCGCGACCGCCTGCCCACCATCACGGTGCGCGCCGACGTGGTCGGCGACGTGCAGCCGCCGACGGTGGCCGCGCGCATCCAGCCCGGGCTGGCGCCGATCCAGGCGCGCCTGCCGGCCGGCTACCGGATCGAGACCGGCGGCGTGGTCGAGGACTCGGCGCGCGCCCAGCGCTCGGTGGTGGCGGGCATCCCGCTGTTCGTGTTCGCGGTCACCACCCTGCTGATGTTCCAGTTGCGCAGCTTCTCGCGCGTGGCCATGGTGTGGCTGACCGCACCGCTGGGCCTGATCGGCGTCACCGCCTTCCTGCTGCTGTTCGGCCAGCCGTTCGGCTTCGTCGCGATGCTCGGCACGATCGCGCTGTCGGGCATGATCATGCGCAACTCGGTGATCCTGGTCGACCAGATCGAGCACGACATCGCCGCCGGGCACCACCCGTGGGAGGCGATCGTCGAGGCCACCGTGCGCCGCTTCCGCCCGATCGTGCTGACCGCGCTGGCCGCGGTGCTGGCGATGATCCCGCTCACCCGCAGCGTGTTCTTCGGCCCGATGGCGGTGGCGATCATGGGCGGGCTGGTGTCGGCGACCGCGCTGACCGTGCTGTTCCTGCCGGCGCTGTACGCGGCCTGGTTCCGCATCGCCCCGCCGCAGCATCCGGTGCCGCCGCCGCGAACGGTCGACGCCTGGCCTGGCAACGAGATCGAGGTCGCCCGTCCGTGAAGGCGGCGTGCGCGATGACTTCCGGCACTGCGCGGGCCTGGCACCGATCGGCCACCTTGGGGCACCCCGCCCGGATGGGGTCGTGGTTTGCCGGCCCGGGCCCGAGGCCTTAGTCTATTTCACCCCTCGATCGCCCCGGCCTCCGCCATGCCCCTCGATTTCGAACGCGCCCGCTTCAACATGATCGAGCAACAGGTCCGCCCCTGGGAGGTGCTGGACCCGCGCGTGCTCGAGGCCATGGGCAAGGTGCGGCGCGAGGACTACGTGCCGGCGCGCTTCCGCAAGCTGGCCTTCGCCGACGTCGAGATCCCGCTCGAGCACGGCGAGGCGATGGCCAAGCCGATCGTGCAGGGCCGCATGCTGCAGGCGCTCGAGGTGCAGCCCGACGACGCGGTGCTGGAGATCGGCACCGGCAGCGGCTTCCTCACGGCCTGCTTCGCCCACCTCGGCCGCGAGGTGGTCAGCGTCGATCGCCACGCCGACCTCGCGCAGCGCGCGCGCGAGCGCCTCGCCGAAGCCGGGCTGACCAACGTGCGCGTCGAAGCGGGCGATGCCCTGCGCGACTGGACGCCCGGCCGGCCGTTCGACGCGATCTGCATCAACGGCGCGGTCGACGCGGTGCCGCAGCGGCTGGTCGACTGGATCGCCCCCGGCGGCCGCATGTTCGTGGTGCGCGGCCGCGCGCCGGCGATGGAGGCGGTACTGCTGCGCCGGCTGCCCGACAGCAGCATCGCCACCGACAGCCTGTTCGAAACCGAGATCCCCTACCTCCACGGCGCTGAGCCGAAGCCGGGCTTCACGCTCTGAGCGCCACCGCGCATCCCGCACAAGGACCCTCCCCATGCGTTTCCGCACGACCCCGATCCGCACCCGCCTCGCGCTGGCCCTGGGCCTCGTCCTCGCCGCCGGCCAGGCCGGCGCCGCCGACCTGATGAGCGTCTACCAGCAGGCGCGGCAGAGCGATCCGCAGCTGCAGGCCGCCGAGGCGCGCAAGTTCGCCGAGGGCGAGCGCGTGGTGCAGGCGCGGTCGGCCCTGCTGCCGCAGGTGGCGGGCAGCGCGAGCTGGAACGACAGCGATGGCACCAGTTCGTTCGGCGCGCCGCGGCCTTTCGAGCGCCCCGATGGTTCGTTCGGGTTCGGCCCCACGACCAACGAGAGCGACGACAACACGCGCCGCTACTCCGTGACGCTGCGCCAGTCGCTCTACGACCACGCCAACTACACCCGGCTCGACGCGGCGCGCGCGCTGCGCTCGCAAGGCGAGGCCGACTACGACACCGCGCTGGACGGCCTGTTCATCCGCGTGGCCACCGCCTATTTCGACGCGCTCACTGCCACCACCAACCTGGATGCCGCGCGCGCCGAGGAGAAGGCGGTCGGACGCCAGCTCGAGCAGGCGGAGCAGCGCTTCGAGGTGGGCCTGACCGCGATCACCGACGTGCATGAGGCGCGCGCCCGCTACGACAGTGCGCGCGCCAACGTGATCCTGTCGCAGAACCAGCTCGACGACGCCTACGAGGCCCTCCAGGAGCTCACCGGAGAGCCGGTAGACACGCTCGAGGCGGTCAGCGCCGACATCCCGATGGCGCTGCCCGAGCCGAACGACCCCGAGCAGTGGGTCCAGGTGGCGCTCGACCAGAGCCCGGCGCTCGCGTCCCGTCGCTTCGCGCTCGACGCGGCCGAAGCGAACCTGCGAACCGCGAAGGCCGGACACTTTCCGACGCTCGGCCTCGAGGCCTCGCGCAGCACCAGCGATTCCTGGGGCGTGAGCCTGAGCAACGACAATCCGAGCTCCGCGCGCAGTTCGAGTTTCGGCAACAGCGTGAGCGTGGTGCTCAACGTGCCGATCTTCGAAGGCTTCGCCACCCAGTCCGGGGTGCGCCAAGGGGTCAACAACCGCGACGCGGCCGCCGATCAGTTCGAGCAGGAAAAGCGCGGCATCGTGCGCGCCGTGCGCAGCGCCTATCGCGCGGTGGTCGCCGGCATGAGCGAGATCGAGGCGCGCAAGCAGGCCCTGGTGTCCGCGCAGTCGGCACTGGAGGCCACCCAGGCCGGCTTCGAGGTCGGCACCCGCACCATCGTCGACGTGCTGCTGAGCCAGCAGCAGCTGTTCGCCGCCCAGCGCGAATACGCGCGCGCGCGCCACACCTTCATCGTCGCCGGCCTGCGCCTGAAGCAGTCCGCCGGCGTGATCGACGTGGCCGACATCGAAGTCGTGAACGGCCTGCTGACCGAGGTCGTGCCGGCGGCGGAGACGACGTCGCAGGATTCGCAGGGCTGAGCCCCGCCCGGGGCCGCGCCCCGCCGCGCGGCCCGGGCCCTGGCGTGTGGTTGCGGCGCACGCGCCGCGCGTCTTTCGACTTGCGGCAAGCCCATCGCGCTGCACGCAGCGCTCCCACAGGGCATTCGCAACCCCGAGGCCCGGCGATACGGCAGGAGCCTTGTGGGAGCGGCGCGTGCGCCGCGAGCTTTTCAATCTTGCGGCAAGCCCATCGCGCTGCACGCAGCGCTCCTACAGGGCTTTCGCACGCCCGAGGCCCGGCGACAACGCGGGCGCTTTGTGGGAGCGGCGCGTGCGCCGCGAGCTTTTCGAGCTTGCAACAGGCCCATCGCGCTGCACGCAGCGCTCCCACAGGGCTTTCGCAGCCCGAGGCCTCGCGACACGGCGGGGTGTTGTAGGAGCGGCGCGTGCGCCGCGAGCTTTTCAGGCTTGCGACACCCCATCGCGCAGCACGCGGCCGCGCGCAGGCGCCGGTCAATCCCCCACGCGCAGGTCGCCCACCACGTCGCCCACGATCCGCATCACGCGCTCCACCGCGCCGCGCTCGCGCTGCACGATGGCGAGTCCCGCGGCCCCCATCTTCGCGCGGGCCGGCGCGTCGGCCAGCAGCCGCGACACCGCATCGCCCAGCGCGTGCGCGTCCGCCACCCGCTGCGCGGCGCCGGCGGCGAGCATGCTGTCGGTGATCTCGGCGAAGTTGAAGGTGTGCGGGCCGACCAGCACCGGCCGCGACAGCGCCGCCGGTTCCAGCACGTTGTGGCCGCCGATCGGGTCGAACGAGCCCGCGACGAATGCGACGTCGCAGCCGGCGTAGAAGGTCAGCAGTTCGCCCAGCGTGTCGACCACGAAGCACTGCGTGTCGAGCAGGGCGACCGTGTCCTCGCTGCGCACCAGGGTGCGGAACCCGTACTGGCGGCACAGTTGCACCACCGGCTTGAAGCGTTCCGGGTGCCGCGGCGCGAGCAGCAGCAGCGCATCCGGGAAGCGCTTGAGCACGCGCGTGTGCGCCTCCACCACCGCGGCCTCCTCGCCCTCGTGGGTCGATGCTGCGATCCACACCGGCCGTTCCCGGCCCCAGTAGTCGCGCAGCATGGCCGCCGCCTGGTCGAGCCCCTTCGGCACCGGCATGTCGAACTTGACGTTGCCGGCCACCGTCATGCGGGTGGGGTCGGCGCCCAGCCGGAGCAGGCGCTCCGCGTCCTGCTGCGACTGCGCGGCCACCGCGCGCGCGCTCTTGATCGCCGCGCGCGCCAGCGGGCGCACCGGCCCGTAACCGCCGAGCGAACGCTCCGACAGCCGCGCGTTGGCCACCACCACCGGGATGCGGCGCTCGGCGCAGGTGAGGAACAGGTTGGGCCAGATCTCGGTCTCCATCACCACCGCCAGCACCGGGTCGACGCGGTCGAGGAAGCGCTCCACCGATGCGGTCAGGTCGTACGGCAGGTAGACGTGGAAGACGCGATCGCCGAACAGCTTGCGCACGCGCGCCGAGCCGGTTGGCGTGACCGTGGTGATCACCATCGGCAGGTCGGTGTAGCGGCGCATCAGCGCGGTGATCAGGGGCGCCGCCGCGTTCACCTCGCCGACCGACACCGCGTGCACCCAGATCGAGCGCCGGAAGCCGGGCGCCGGGAAGAACCCGAAGCGCTCCTTCCAGCGGCCGAAGTACTCCGGATAGCGAAAGCCGCGCAGCGCCAGGCGATACAGGATCACCGGCGTCAGCAGGTACATGGTCAGGGTGTACAACACGCGGCCGAGAGCGAGCATCCGTCGATTGTAGACACTGCGCGGGCCGAGTCAGGGGCTGGATGGCGCAGGGAGCCGCTTCAGCGGCGGCACCCTGCGCATCGCATCGCCCGCGAAGCCGGCTCCCACAACACTTCCCGGCCCCTTCGCACGCCACCCCTGTGGGAGCCGCTTCAGCGGCGACCATCCCGCCGCACCATCCGCTGCCCGCCCCCTACAATCCCCCGATGCCCCCCGCCGGACTTCCGCCACCGCCCCGGTCGCCCCGCACCTGGCCGTCCTGGGTCGGCATCGCCCTGCTGTGGCTGGTCGCGCAGTGGCCCTCGGCCATCACCGGGCCGTTGGGCCGCACGACCGGCGCGCTCGCGTTCCATCTCGCGCGCCGCCGGCGCCGCATCGCCGAGGCCAATCTCGCGCTGTGCTTCCCCGATGCCGCGCCGGCCGAGCGCGCGCGCCTGGTGCGCGCCTGTTTCCGCTCGATCGGGCTCGGCATGTTCGAGTTCCTGCGCGCCTGGTGGGGTCCGCTGCGCGACCTGCCGTCGCGCACCCGCTTCGAGGGCGTCGAGCACATCGTCCGCGCGCGCGAGTCCGGTCGCGGCGTGATCCTGCTGTCCGGGCATTTCCTGACGCTGGAACTCTGCGGTCGCCTGCTGTGCGAGCACGTGCCCGTGTCGGGCATGTACCGCCGGCACGCCAACCCGGCCTTCGAGTGGGCCGTGCGCCGCGGCCGCCTGCGCTACGCGCACGCCATGTTCGCGCGCGAGGAACTGCGTGCCTGCGTCAAGCACCTCAAGGCCGGCGGCATCCTGTGGTACGCACCGGACCAGGACATGCGCGGCAAGGACGTGGTGTTCGCGCCGTTCTTCGGCGTGCCCGCGGCCACCATCACCGCCACCCACCAACTGGCGCGCCTGTCGGGTGCCGCCGTGATCGGCTTCTTCCATCGCCGCAGCGCCGACGGCCGCGGCTACGAGATCCGCATCACCGAGCCACTGGCCGATTTCCCCTCCACCAGCGCCGAAGCCGACGCTGCGCGGATCAACGCGCTGATCGAGGCGATGGTGCGCGAGGCGCCGGAGGAATACCTGTGGATCCACCGCCGCTTCAAGCGTCGCCCGGAGGGCGGCACGTCGCCCTACGGCGACACCGGATGACACCATCGCGTCGCACGTCGGCGCTATGCTACCCCTCGGGCTGAGGGGCCCGACGAGGAGGGCGCCATGTTCCGCACTGCCTACTTACTTTTGCTTTCGCTTGCCTGCGTCGGCACCGCCGCCGCCCAGACCTTCGCCGACGACTTCGAATCGGCCATCCCGCCGCAGTTCCCGCAGGCCAACGGCATCTACCAGTTGCCGCCGGCGCCGGTGACGACGCGCCTGAACTGGCTGCTCGGCGAACTGCAGGCCGGGGCGACCACCACTGCCGACGAGGTGAACGCGAACTTCGACCCGGCGTGGCTCGCGAACACCAACGTCCAGCAGACCATCGACTTCATCGCCGCGGTGCGCAACGGTTATCCGAACGCGCGCCTCACCGACCTGATCACCCACACACCGACCCGGCTCACCGCGCTGATCGATTCGCCGGGCAGTCCGCCGCCATCGGGTTTCTTCGTGTTCGGGACGCGCTACGCCGGCAGCGGGCTGATCGTGCAGTTCGGCGTGAGTTCCTTCGGCGGCTCGGTGCAGTTCCCGGTCGACCAGAACCTCACCCTGGCGCAGGCCGCCGACAAGTTTGTGACCCTGTCCGGCGCGGCCGGCCTGCTGGTCGCGCGCATCGGATCCGCCGGCCAGTGCACGCCGGTCGAAGCGCGTGCGCCGACGGTGCCGCGCGCCACCGGGTCGGTGTTCAAGATGTGGGTGCTGGGCGGCGTGGCGCGCCGCATCCAGCAGGGTGGCCTGTCGTCGACCGAGATCCTGCCGGTTGATCCGGCGCGCTTTGCCCAGGGCGGCACGCTCAACGTCGAGCCCACCGGCACGCCGATCCCGATCCGCGACCACGCCACCCTGATGATGGGCATCAGCGACAATTCGGCCACCGACCACCTGCATGCGCGCGCCGGTCGGCCGGCGATGGACGCGGTCGTCGCGGAGTTCGGCAACGCGGACCCCACGATCCTGCAGCCGCTGCTCAACGTGAGCGAGCAGTTCCACCTGTTCCGTTCCTTCGACCTCGCGACCTCGCAGTCCTACGTCAACGGTACCGAATCGTTCCAGAACACCTTCCTCGCCAACCAGATCGTGCCGCTGGGGCCGAACCTCGGCGGCGGGGCGTTCTTCCACGCGCAGTTGCTCACCGACGGCTCGTGGCGGGCGAGCCCCAACGACGTCTGCGCCGCGCTGTCGGCGCTGCGCCGCCAGCCGGGCGGATCGGAAGCCTTCAAGCTGGTGGATGCCGCGATGTCGGCCTCGGTCGCGCAGCCCAACGTGCGCAACGCCTGGGACCGCGCCTGGTACAAGGGCGGCACCCTCGCCAGCGGCGGCAATGGCCTGCACGTGCTGGTGCACGCCTGGTTGCTGGAGGACGCGGGCCGCGATCCCTACGTGGTCGTGGCGATGGCCAACACCAGCACCGGCGGCATCGACCAGTTCAACGTGCAGTCGGTGCTGGGGCGGATCCTGCAACTGCTCGCTGCGGCGCCTTGAGACCTGGCGGCCGCCGCGCTCAACCCGGCGGCGGCGTGAAGGTCGGACGCTGTGCCAGTTCGTCGCCGGCATAGGGCAGGTCGCGGAACAATCGCGGGTAGTACCACTGGCGCAGCGAGGCATGGAAGTCGCGCACCGCGGTTTCGTAGGCGAGCGCGGCGGTCGCATCGGTACCGGCGAGGGCTTCCAGTTGGCGCTCCAGTGCGGCGGGGGGCGCGAGCCAGGCCAGCGTGGCGGCGGTGCGTGCGCGCGCGGCGCGGCCCTCGCGGTGCGCTTGCGACAGCGGTGCGGCCGCCTCGTCGCCTACCTGCTGGAAGGCGAAGTACCACTTCCATTCGAACGGGCGCTGGACCTCGGCGTGCGCCGCCCATTCCGGATGGCGGGCGACGAAGGCCTGCATGGTGGCCGCCTTCGGCAGGTCCCAGGCGGCGTTCACCGCCTCGCGCTGCGCCATCAGGATCGCCGCGCCCTCGGGCAGCGGGTGGCGTCGCTCGGCGACCGCGGCGATCGCCGCCGGTGCCACCACCGCCAGCAGCAGCCAGGCGCCGACGCCCTGCATCAACTGGGTCGATGGCGGCGTCGCGCCGTCGCGGTCGAGCCAGCGGCACAGCAGGGCCCAGAACAGCAGGTGCGCGGTGACCAGCGCCGCGGCAACCAGCGCGACGGCGCCCGCCGTGCCTTCCAGCATGCTGCCCACCGCCAGCGGCAGCAGCAGCGCGACCGCGAGCAGCGCGATCCGCAGCCCGGCGCGCAGCAGCCACAGTCGCGTGCCGGAGCGTGCCGTCGCCACCAGAAGGTCGTGGCGGCCCGCTGCGCGCTCGCCGGCCGCGAGACCATGCAGCAGCAGGATCGCCAGCAGCGGCGCCAGCGTCGCCGCCACGAAGGCGTAGTCGAAGCGTCCCAGCACCGCGACTTCCGGCTGGCCTGCGTCCGGCTCGTGGATCTGGCCCTCGAGCGCGAGCATCCGCACGCGGTGCTGCCAGGGCCCGTGCTCGCGCAGGCCGAGCGCGGCGAACGCGAACGCCGACGGCGGCGCGCCGGTCAGGTGGAAGGTGTAGTAGGCCGCCGATCCCCAGTCGGCCTGCTGCGCTGCGACTGCCTCGCGCTCGCGCCGATCGGCGTCGGCCAGTGCGGCGAGTTGTGCGCGCTGCTGGCGAACCTCGGCCAGGCCGCTGGCCACCGCGACCGCCGCCGCCAGCAGGGCGACGGCGAGCAGCGCCAGCGCCGCGCGATCGCGGGCCAGCAGGCGCAGTTCGCGCAGCAGCGCGCTCATGGCCGCAGTCGCGCCACGGCGAAGCGCAGGCCGAGCGCCAGCGCTAGCAGCCAGGCCGCGAGTGCTGCGCCTGCGGCGGACGCGTTGTCGCGGCGCGCGGCGGGCGCCGCCGGCTCGAAGGTGAACGCGCGCAGCAGCCGCCAGTGCGAGGCGTCCACCCGCGTGCGCCGCTCCGCCTCGGGATCCACGCTGCGCTGGATGTCGTCGGCGTAGCGCAGCGCGTGGGCGTGGACCTGGTTCAGGCCCTGCACGAACTCGAAGCGCAGGGCTTCGGCCTCGCGCTGGAATCGATGCATGGCCGCGAGATCGGTGCCGGCGAGTGCGCGAGAGGCGATGCCGGTGGCGAGCGTCGGCGAGGCCCAGGCGAAGGCCGCGAGCCGCGCCGACTGCGCGCGCTCCTGCGCCATGCGGCGCTCGGCGGCCTCGTTCAGCAGCGCAGTCAGGCGCTCCTCCGCGATCGTCGCCACCATGCCGCGGAAGTTGACCGGCAGGTCCTCGACGCGCTCGACGCCGTGCTGTGCCAGCAGTTGCCGGCGCAGCGCGTCGAACGCCGGATCGGCGGCGTTGTGGCCGTCGCCGGCGTTGCGCAGGCCCTCGAGCAGGGCGATGTCGGCGGCGATCTTGCCGCTCGCCGGCACCGCCGCCACCGCGTGGCTCGCCGCCAGCCGCGGCAGCACCAGGGCGGTGGCGAGCCAGGCCAGCAGCAGCGCGCCCAGCACGTCGGCGCGGCGCGGCAGCAGCGCGCCGAGCAGCAGCACGGCCAGCACCCACAAGCCGAGGTAGCCCGCATACAGCAGCACCTGCAGCGCGGCGATCGCTGGCGCTTCGCCGTGTGCGACCGCGAGCACGGCCAGCCCCGCGGCCGGCAGCAGCATGGCGAGCGCCGCAGCGCCGAGCGCGATCGCCTTGCCCGCGGCGAGTTGCCCCGGCCGCACACCCTGCGCCAGCAAGGGGGCGAGCGTGCCGGCCTCGCGTTCGCGCGCGAAGGCGGCATGGCCCAGCGCGATCAGCAGCAGCGGCACCAGCAGTTGGTAGGCCAGCGCCGGATGCGGCACGCCGAACGCACCCACGCCGGCCGCCGAAGGGGCTTCGGCGAACGCCGCGCTGTTCTGCCGGTGGCCTTCGAGGAACAGCGCCTGGCCGGCCACCGCGTCGATGCCCGGATCGAACACCGCCAGCGGCGGCGGCGTGCGGAACACGTAGTGCCCGTAGTGCACCATGCGGTGCGGATGGCGGTCCGGCTGCGTGGTGAAGGCCTGTTCGGCGGCCTGCTGCTGCGCCGCGCGGCGTGTCGCTTCGGATTCGATCCGCGCCGCGGACAGCACGGCGATCGCCGCCAGCAGCAGGCCGAACACCGCCAGCGCCGCCAGCAGCAGGCGCGAGTGCCGCCAGTAGCCCCACTCCGCGCGGGCGATCCGCAGCGCGGCGGTCATGCGGTCTCGCGCGCGACGAACGCCGCGTGCACGGCCTCGGTGTCGATGCGCGCGCCCGGCGTGGCCTCGAAGCGGCCCACCAGGGCGCCGTCGCGCAGCAGGCCGATGCGGTCGGCGACCTGGCAGGCGCCGTACACGTCGTGGGTCACCATCAGCACACTGCGGCCGGCGCCAGCGAGTTCGCGCAGCAGGCGGTTGAACTCGTCGATCGCCACTGGATCGAGGCCGGAGGTCGGCTCGTCGAGCAGCAGGATCGGCGTCTCGCGCAGCAGGGCCAGCGCGATCGCGACCTTCTGCCGCATCCCCTTGGAGTACGCCTCCAGCCGGCGCGTGCGCGCCGCGGCCGCCAGCGCGACGCGGTCCAGCGCCGCGTCGATCGCGCCGCGTCCGGCGCGCAGGCCCGCGAGTCCGAGGAAATAGCCGAGGTTCTCGTAGGCGTCCAGGTGCCCGTACAGCGCGGCGTTCTCCGGCAGGTAGGCGATGCGGCGCCGCGCGTGCGCCGGATCGGCGCCGACGTCGGCGCCTTCGACGCGCACGCTGCCCTGCGCGGGCGCGAGGAAGCCGAGGAACGCAAGCAGGGTGGTCGACTTGCCCGCTCCGTTGCCGCCCAGCAGGGCGTGCACCTCGCCGGGCCGCACCGCGAACGACACCCCGCGCAGCGCCGGCTGGCCACCGCGCACGATGGTCAGCGCATCGGCTTCGAGCGCGGGCGCCATGGGGGGCTCAGAAACGCCAGTTGGCGGTCAGTCGCCAGGTGCGCGGCTCGCCGGGCCGCACCCACAGCCGCGAGAACGAGTTCGTGTAGTACGTCTCGTCGAACAGGTTGTCGATCTCCGCGCCGAGCGTGATCGCCTCGCTGACGTCCCACGCGGCAAAGGCGCGCGCCACGGTGTAGGAGGGCAGTTCGAAGGTCGTGCCGGCCTCGCCCAGCCGATCGCCCACGTACTGCACGCCGCCGCCGATCCGCAGCGGGCGGCCGAGCGCGACCAGGTCCTTTGCCACCTGCACGCTCAGCGCGTGCTCGGGGATGTTCAGCAGGCGATCGCCCTCGCGCAGCGGCAGCGCGAAGTTGAAATCCAGCACGTCGTTGTCGAGCTGGGCGTCGATCCAGGCGTAGGACAGCCACACGGTCAGTCCTTCCGCCGGCTGGCCCGACAGGTCGAACTCGACACCGCGGCTGCTGGCCTCGCCGGCGGCGATCGAGAAACCCGCGTTCACCGGGTCGGCGACCAGCAGGTTGTCCTGGGTGAGACGGAACACGCTGGCCGTGGCCGACAGCGCGCCGTCGAGCAGGTCGAACTTCACGCCGGCTTCCGCCGAACGCGACTGGTTGGGCTCGAACGGCGAGCCGTCGAAGGACGCGCCCGACAGCGGACGGAAGTTCTCCCCGTAGGCCGCGTAGGCGGACAGCGACGGCGTGATCTCGTAGACCACGCCGGCCTGCGGGCTGCTGCGCGACACCGACTGCGTGAGCGAGGTGCGGTTGAGGCGGTTGTCGAGCGTCTGTTCGTAGTCGTCGTAGCGCAGCCCGGCGCGCAGGTCGAGGCGCTCGGTCAGGCCGACGTGGTACTGCAGGAACAGACCATTCGATTCCTGCGTCTCGAGGCGATCGGTCAGCGGGCCCGGCGTGGGCAGCGGGAAGCGGCCGTAGACCGGGTTGAACACGTCGATCGCCTGCGACTGCGCGAGGGTGGGGTTCGACGCCAGCGTCGGCCCGCGCGCGCGCAGGAACACCTGGTCGTTCTCGAACTCGTCGGTGTCGGCGCCGAACAGCAGGCGGTGTTCCATGCCGGCGAAGTCGAAGCGGCCGGTGACTTCGGCGCGCAGCACGCGATAGGTCGCGTCGTAGTCGCGGAAGCGGCGCTGGCGCGACAGGGTGCGGCCGTCGACGAACAGGCGCTGCCGATTGACCGCGAGTTCGGCCTCGGTGGAGAAGCCCTCCAGCGAGGTGTCGCGATGGGTGAAGCCGACCAGCCCGCTCCAGTCGGCACTGAAGTCGTGCTGCAGTTCGACCTGGTGGCCCAGCACCTCGGTGCGGATCGGGCCGTCGCCCGGCTCGCCGAGGAAACGCTCGATCGGCAGCGCGCCGAGGTCGCCGTTGATCGCGACCACGCCGCGGTCGAACGGGATGTCCTGATCGCTGTATTCGAGTTCGTACACCAGGCGCGTCGCGTCGCCGAAACGGATCGCCAGCGACGGGCTCGCGCCCTGGCGCAGGGTGTCGATGGTGTCGCGGAAGCTCTCCGCATCGGCGTGGAAGCCGACCAGGCGCACCGCGACCGCATCGCCGATCGGCGCGGTCCAGTCGACATCGGCGCGCCACTCGTCGAAGCGCCCGGCGCCGATGCGGACCTCGCCGGCGTGCTCGAACGTCGGGCGCTTGGAGACCAGGTTGATCGTGCCGCCGGGCTCGCCGCGGCCGAACAGCGCCGCGCGCGGGCCCTTCAGCACCTCGACGCTTTCGATGCCCGACAGGTCGCGCGGGCCGCCGAAGCCGCGCCCGGCGTTGAAGCCGTTGACGAGGTAGTTGCTGGGCAGGTTCTCGTCGCCGATGAAGCCGCGCACGGCGAAGCTGTTCCACAGGCCGCCGAAGTTGTTCTGCCGCGCCACCGAGGCCGACAGGTCCAGCGCCTGGTCCAGGTCGCGCACGCCCGCATCACGCAATACTGTTGCATCGATGCGCAGTTCCGCCTGCGGCACCTCGCGCGCGTCGAAGTCGCCGCGATAGGCCTGGCGCGTGGCGGTGACGACCACCGCATCGAGTTCGCGGGCCTCGTCGTCGCCCGCCTCGTCGGCCGCCGCGGCAGGCAGGCCTGGCACCAAAGCCAGCATGAAAAGCGCCAGATGACGGGTCATCCCGACCGCCGGCAGGCAGGTCGCCCCGGCTGCGCGCGCACGCCGCAGCGGATCGCGCCGATTCGGGCAGGGGCGGGAGATCAGGCGGGATGCAAGCGGGCGAGTGGTCATGGCGGCAGCGTGGCGGGGACGGGGGCGGGGCAAGCCCTCGATGTTATAACGTTACGGCAATCGGTGACACAAGGCGCCGCGCCCTGGCCGGCGACTCCGGGTGCTGCCGTCCTCCCCCGCCCGGACGCCGCCGGGCGATCGGCCCGACTTGCCGCCCCGCGCGCGCGGCGCTAAGTTCCAGCGATGGAACGCACCGGCCGGGAGGGCCGCGTGGGGCCCGGATGGCTCCGCGATCCGTTCACGTCGGACCGGCCTCGCCGGTGGGGGTTCTCCAGATGAAGTCGTTCGTCCTCGCGGGCGCCCTGTGCGCCTTTGCTTCCGTGGTGGTTGCCGCCGACGAAGTCCTGCCGCGGCGCTTCGCACCCAACCAGTTCCCGCAGCTCGTCGAGCTCGTCGAAACCAAGATGGGCGACGGCGGCCAGTACGCGGCCGACGAGGCCGAGCGCGAGAAGGTGCGCGACCTGCTGGCCGAGATCGGCGGTCTGGTCGAAGGCAAGAGTCGCATCTCCGAACTCGACGCCAATACGCGCGCCGCGGTCGAGGATCGCCGCAAGCAGATCAACAGCCTGCTGGCCGACAACGCGACCCAGGTCGCCGATGCCGGCAATGCGCCGAAGAAGCGTCGCCAGGCCCTGAACATGCTCGATTCGCGGCCGGCGCCGGGCAGCGACTGATCCCGGAACCGGGCTGGGTCGCGGTCCGCGACGCGGCATCCGGCGCCCTTCTCCCCGCGCCGCGGGGTGGGGCGGGAATTGCCACCGCATGCGGCCGCCCGCCGAACGCCCGCGCGAGTCGCGCGGGCCGGAATGAGGGTCCGGGTGAGGCGCGATCCCGCCGCAGGATCGGTCGCGCTGCACGCAGCGCTCCTACAATGGCGCGCGATCGCGTAGGGTGGTGGTCGCGTTGTGGCCGGACTTTGGTCAGGTTGGAGTTGTCACCGACCGCCCCAATGGAGCCATTCCGGGATCGCCGTAATGGAGCCACTCCATGACCGGCGTTATGGCGCCACCTGAGCGGCAGCCCAGGTAGCCCGGCGGGGGCTGATCGGGTCTCGAACTCCACCCTCCGTAC
>JAJTHZ010000173.1 GCA_021299185.1 Lysobacteraceae bacterium
CGGCGGCCACCGCGCCGAGTTCGTCGAAGGCCTCGCGCAGGTCGTCGATGAAGTCCGGCAGGTCGGGCACGTTGTCGGGGCAGGCCACCACGCCGAGGTCGAGCGAGCCGTCGTAGCTGTGCACCGTGAGGTTGAGCGCCAGCCCGTGGACCACGATCGACACCGGGTAGTAGCCGCGCATTCGCGCCCCTGCGAGGTACAGCGGCACCGGCGGGCCCGGCACGTTGGACACCACCAGGTTGGCCGGCAGCGGGATGCGGTCGGCCAGCCGCGTGCGCTCGAACAGGCGCGTGAGTCCGCCGAACAGCCAGGGCGCGCCGAGCGAGGGGAAGTCGGTCGGGATCAGGCCCTTCAGGTCCGCGGTGGTGGACTTCAGGGTGTTCATGGCTGCGTGGATCGTGGCAAGTCGCGTGCCGGCGTCGCGCACGTCGGTGGCGAGGCTGGCCGGCAGCATCGTCACCTGGTTGCCGGCCGCGGCGAGGTCGGAGCCGCGCAACGAGAACGGCACCGCGGCGACCAGCGAACGCCGCGGCAGCGCGCGGTGCCGCTTGAGGTAGCGCACCAGCGCCCCGGACACGGTCGCCATCAGCACGTCGTTGAGCGTGACCCCGCAGGCCGCGCCGATCGCCTTGGCGCGGTCCAGCGGCAGCGACAGCGTGGCGAAGGCGCGCCGCGCGCCGATCTGGCCGTTGAAGCGCGTCTTCGGCGCCAGCAGTTGTTCGCCCAGCGCGCGCGGGTGCGCGAGCTTGTCGCCCAGTTCGCGGGCATGCCCGGCCACCGCGCGCACCACGTCCGGCACCGAGCGCGCGAGTTTCAGGTACTGCGCGGCGGAGTTGCTGAACAGCTCGCCCAGCAGCTTGCGCTTGCCCGGCTCGCGGGCGCGCCGGGCGTGCGGCGGCGGCACCTCGCGCGGCTCGGGGCCGAGGTCCATCATCGCGTGCGCGAGCTGCACGCCGGCCTGGCCGTCGAGCGCGGCGTGATGGACCTTGAAGTACATCGCGACCTTGCCGCCGGCGAGGCCCTCGAACACCGTGCACCGCCACAGCGGGCGCTCGCGGTCGAGCGTTTCCGCGTGCAGTTGCGCCACCCGCGCCTCGAGCTGCTTCATCGAGCCGGGGCGCTTGAGGCGCTCGCCGCGCACGTGCCAGGCGAGATCCACCTCGCCGGCCTCGGTCCACACCGGGTGCCCGAGGTCGAGCGGCATCGCGGCGAGTTTCTGGTGCAGCAGCGGGGCGAGGTGCAGGCGGGCGCGCAGGTGTTCGCGCACGCGGTCGGCGAAGGCGCCTTCGAGGTCGGCGGGCGGGTCGTAGACCGTGCAGCTCGCCACGTGCATCGGCTGCTCCGGCGTCTCGATGTAGAGAAAGCCGGCGTCGAGTCCGCTCAGGGGACGTAGGGCCACACGCTTGCCTGCGGCTGCGGAGAGACGACAAGCGTAGCGCCGGCCCGGACGCCGCGGTGCCGCGGCGCAACATGCGGTCGGCGCGGCGACTCAGGACCGCGGGCGCAGGACGGCGGCGACCAGGGCGGGCAGGTGCAACTCGACCTGCGGCGCGCCCAGCAGGCGCCCCAGCCAGTTGGGCAGCGCGCCGCGGCCGGCCCGGCCCACCTCGCGTGCGCCGATCCGCAGTTCCACCGCGAGGCCGCCCGGGTCGACCGGGGCGTGCCGTGCGATCGCGGCCAGCAGCCAGCGCACGCCATCGGCGCGCAAGGCGCGCGCGCTGCGCGCCGCGGCGAGCGCCGCGGCCATGCCGACGAAGCGCAGCACCACGCGGTCGCCCTCGAAATCGAACTGCAGGCGGTGGCCGTACGCGTCCACCGCCTCGATGGCCCCGCGCAGGTCGAGCGCGCGGGACGCGTCAGGCATCACTTGCCCTCGGGCACGCGGCTGCTGATCCGCAGCGCGCCGTTGAACTTCCACACCGCGTAGTTGAGCGCCGTGCCCTTGCCGTCGATGTGGGTCGGCACGTGCACTTCCATGTTCTCGAGGTGGTAGGTGATCTCGGCGTTGCGGCCGGTCAGGTGGTCGAACAGCTCGATCGCCATGCCGGGCCAGGAATGGACGGTGTTGTCGGACATGCGGGCTTCCTCGGTGGGGTGGGACGGCAGGAGGCGCCCAGATTAGGTGACAACCCGCGTCCAGGCGCCGCGCATGCGTCCCCCGGCTTGACGCCGGTCAAGTCCGGGCGCGCCATGCCTGCGACAGTGCCGCCTTCGCCCCCGGATCCGCATGGCCAGCCGCCCCGCCGCACCCGCCTGGCACCTCTACGTGCCCAAGCTGTACACGGTCCTGCAGCGCGGCTATGGGCTGGCCGACCTGCGCGCCGACCTCGTCGCCGGGCTCACGGTCGCGATCGTCGCCCTGCCACTGGCGATGGCGCTGGCGATCGCTTCCGGTACGACGCCGGAAAAGGGGCTGCACACGGCGATCGTGGCGGGCTTCCTCATCTCGTTCCTCGGCGGCTCGCGGGTGCAGATCGGCGGGCCGACCGCGGCCTTCATCCCGGTGGTGTTCGTCGCCATCGAGCGCTTCGGCTACGGCGGGCTGATCCTGTGCACCCTGCTCGCCGGGCTGATGCTGATCGCCGCCGGCCTGCTGCGCCTGGGCACGCTGATGAAGTACATGCCCAAGCCCGTGGTCACCGGCTTCACCGCCGGCATCGCGGTCAGCATCTTCTCGTCGCAGGTGA
Source organism: Lysobacteraceae bacterium (assembly GCA_021299185.1). Taxonomy (GTDB): domain Bacteria; phylum Pseudomonadota; class Gammaproteobacteria; order Xanthomonadales; family Ahniellaceae; genus UBA4656. The sequence continues at coordinate 2,688 of JAJTHZ010000173.1, forward strand.
AGGACCTGCTGGGCCTGAGCCTCGACAAGGTGCCGGCGGAATTCCTCGCCCGCTGGGAGGCGCTGGTCGGCGCGCTGCCGAGCATCAATCCGTGGGCGCCCGCGGTGGCGGGCGCGAGCATCGCGGTGATCGTGGTGATGCGGCGCTGGAAGCCGACCTCGCCCTCGATGCTGGTCGCGGTGCTGGGCGCGAGCGTGTTCGTGGCGGTGGCGAACGTGCCGGTGGAGACGCTGGCGATGCGCTTCCCCGAGGGCATCCCGGCCAGCCTGCCGACGTTCGCCTTCCCGCACATCCCGTTCGAGCGCACCTTCGAACTGCTGCCGACGGCCTTCACCATCGCCTTCCTCGCCGGCGTGGAGTCGCTGCTGTCGGCAGTGGTGGCCGACGGCATGACCGGCGGCCGGCACCGCAGCAACTGCGAACTGGTGGCACAAGGCGTGGCCAACTGCGCCAGCGCGCTGGTCGGCGGCCTGCCGGCGACCGGTGCGATCGCGCGCACCGCGACCAACATCCGCGCCGGCGCGCGCAGCCCGGTGGCGGGCATGCTGCACGCCGCGTTCCTGCTCGCCTTCATGCTGGTCGCCGCGCCCGCGATGGGCTACGTGCCGCTCGCCGCACTCGCCGGCGTGCTGCTGATCGTGGCCTGGAACATGGCCGAGATCGAGGCGATCAAGCACCTTTCGCGCGGACCGGTCGGCGACCAGGTCGTGCTGTGGGTCACCTTCGTCCTCACCGTCGCCTTCGACCTCACCATCGCGATCGAAGTCGGCGTGGTGCTGGCCGCGTTTCTCTTCATGCACCGCATGGCCAGCGTGGTCGCCGTCGACGCCGATGCGCGGCTCGACGACGAGGACGACTTCGGCCGCCCCGCCACGCCCGACCAGCGCGCCGACCTGCCGCCGGGCGTCGAGGCCTACCAGGTCACGGGTCCACTGTTCTTCGCCGTCGCCAACCGCCTCGACGAGGTGCTCGACCAGTTCTTCTCGCCGCCGAAGGTGTTCATCCTGCGCCTGCGTCTCGTGCCCATGATCGACGCCTCGGGCGTCGGCGCCTTCACCGGCTTCCTCGAGCGCGCGCACAAGCTCGGCATCCGGGTCGTGCTGTCCGGCCTGCAGCCGCAGCCGCGCGCCGTGCTGGCGCGGATGCACGCGCTCGACCATCCGGCGATCGCGGCGGACGTGGCGGGCTTCGATGCGGCGGTGCCGGTGGCGCGGGGGCTGGTCGGCAGCGCCTGAACGGGCCGATCCGGCGGGTCAGCGCACCCATCGCAATATGGCCGCCCGTCGATCGACGGCAAAGGGACGCAGGCTAAAGCCCCTCTCCCCGCGTGGGTGAGGCGAGTTGGGCCGCCGCATGCGGCGGCTCGCCGAACGCCCGCGCGAGTAGCGCGGGCAGGGATGAGGGGTTGGAGAGAGGGGGCCACCGCCCCGGTCGCTCCCATCACCGCGTCCGCCGGCCATAATCCCGCGACCACCCGCCGCCCACCCGCCCACGGCAGCGGATCGATCGCACGGACCCCGCGAATGAACCACGACCTCAAGAAAACCCTCTGGGCCGCGGCCGACAAGCTACGCTCCAGCATGGACGCGGCCGAGTACAAGCACCTCGTGCTCGGGCTGATCTTCCTCAAGTACATCTCGGATGCCTTCGACGAGCGTCGGGCGCAATTGCGCGCCGCATTCGCCGACGCGACCAGCGACCTGCACCTGCCCGACGCCGCCGACCACGCCGCGGCGCTGGAGGAGCGCGACTACTACACGATGGCCAACGTGTTCTGGGTGCCGGCCGCTGCGCGCTGGGAAAGCCTGCGCGCGCAGGCCAAGCAGGCCGACATCGGCGTGCGCATCGACTTGGCGCTGGAGGCCATCGAAGCCGACAACCCGCGCCTGAAGGGCATCCTCGACAAGCGCTTCGGTCGCGCGCAACTGGAACCCGGCAAGCTGGGCGAACTGGTGGACCTGGTGTCCACCATCGGCTTCGGCGAGGGCCACCGCGCCAAGGACCTGCTGGGCGAGGTGTACGAATACTTCCTCGGCCAGTTCGCCAGCGCCGAGGGCAAGAAGGGCGGCCAGTTCTACACGCCGGCCTCGGTGGTGCAGGTGCTGGTGGAAGTGCTGGCCCCGCACCAGGGCCGCGTCTACGACCCCTGCTGCGGGTCAGGCGGCATGTTCGTGCAGAGCGAGAAGTTCATCGAAGCCCACGGTGGCAAGGCCGGCGACATCAGCATCTACGGCCAGGAGGCCAACCCCACCACCTGGCGGCTGGTGGCGATGAACCTCGCGATCCGCGGCTTCGAGGCCAACCTCGGCAGGGAGCCGGCCGACACCTTCCACCGCGATCAGCACCCGGACCTGAAGGCCGACTACATCCTCGCCAACCCGCCGTTCAACATCAGCGACTGGGGCGGCGAACGGTTGGCCGACGACCGCCGCTGGGCCTACGGCGCCCCGCCGCCCGGCAACGCCAACTACGCCTGGTTGCAGCACATCCTGCACCACCTGGGCCCGCGCGGGCAGGCCGGCGTGGTGCTGGCCAACGGCAGCATGTCGTCCAACCAGAACAGCGAGGGCGCCATCCGCCGCGCGATGGTCGAGGCCGACGTGGTCGACGTGATGGTGGCCCTGCCGCCGCAGTTGTTCTTCAACACCCAGATCCCCGCCTGCCTGTGGTTCCTCGCCCGCGACAAGCGCGGCGCGGCCGGCGGCGGCCGGGGCCGCGACCGCCGGGGCGAGGTGCTGTTCATCGACGCGCGCAAACTGGGCCGCATGGACACCCGCGTCACCCGCGTGTTCGACGACGCCGACATCGCGCGCATCGCGTCCACCGTGCGCCGCTGGCGCGCCGACGGCGAAGCCGGCAGCGACGAGACTTACGCTGACGTGCCCGGCTTCTGCCGCGCCGTGAAACTCTCCGAGATCGCCGAGCACGGCCATGTACTGACGCCGGGCCGCTACGTGGGTGCCGAGGCGACCGAGGATGATGACGAGGCGTTCGGCGAGAAGATGGAGCGGCTGACGGCGCAACTGGCCGAGCAGATGGCGAAGGGGGCGGAGCTGGATGCGGTGATTCGGGAGAAGCTGGGGGCGATGGGCTATGCCATCTGAGCGCGTCGTCAGCTTCCGCGACGTCTTGGCCTTTGCGATCGGTGGAGGCTGGGGTCAAGAGACGCCCAGCACGAAGGAAAGTCACCGCGTCAGAGTCATTCGTGGCACCGATATGCCCGGGGTTCTGAGCTTGGAGTTGCGAGATGTACCCGTGCGCTACGAAGCTGCATCCAAGGTCGAGAAGCGCCGCCTGCGTCACGGAGACATCGTGCTGGAGATCTCCGGAGGAAGCAGCGCCAAAGGTCAGCCGACTGGGCGGACCGTGTTCATCGACGACAGGGTGCTTGCGGCGCTTGGCGACACTGTCATCCCAGCCAGTTTCTGCCGGTTGGTCCGCGTCAACCCTGAAGTCATCTGTGCAAGATTCGCCTATTACTGGCTACAGGACATGTACGTTTCGGGTCGAGCATTCGCTTACGAGAGTCAATCAACGGGCATCAGCAACTTCCAGTTCGAACGATTTCTAGATGCGGAGCAGCTCTATTTGCCGAGTATGGCAGAGCAGGAGGCCATCGCCGGCACTCTTGCCGCTATCGACGACCGCCGTGTCCTTCTGCGCCAAACCAACGCCACCCTCGAAGCCATCGCCCAGGCTCTGTTCAAGAGCTGGTTCATCGACTTCGACGCGGTGCGCGCCAAGGCCGAGGGCCGCGAGCCCGAAGGCATGGACGCCGCCACCGCCGCCCTGTTCCCTGCCGAGCTTGAGGACGCGCCACTGGGCTTGATCCCCAAAGGCTGGAGCCTTGAGGAAATCGGCCGGGTCGTGGAGTGCGTGGGTGGCGGGACTCCAAGTACGAAGGAACCAGCGTTCTGGGAGCCGGCGATCCACCGATGGGCGACCCCCAAGGACCTGTCGGGGCTGGGGTCGCCGGTGTTGCTCGACACCGAACGACGCTTGTCCGACGCTGGGCTGAACAAAGTGAGCAGCGGCCTGCTGCCGGCTGGCACGCTGCTGCTCTCCTCGCGCGCGCCGATTGGCTATCTGGCAATCGCTGAAGTTCCGCTGGCGATCAACCAAGGCTTCATCGCGATGAAACCCGGGGGACGATTGACGCCTGAGTTCCTTTACTTCTGGTGCCAGGCCAACATGGACGCCATCAAGCAAAAGGCCAACGGCTCGACGTTCATGGAGATCAGCAAGGCGGCGTTCCGACCCATCCCGGCCCTGTTGCCGCCGCCAGCTCTCGTCGCGAGGTTCTCAGATTTCGCGCGCACGGTGTTCGACCGAGTCACCGCAGGTGAACGCCAGCGCTCAACGCTTGGCGCTCTTCGCGACACCCTCCTCCCCCGCCTCATCTCCGGCAAACTGCGCCTGCCCGAAGCCCGGGCCCAAGTCGAGGAGGCCCTGGCCTGATGGCGGTTCATTACCACCAGGGGCGTTTTCCGCCGGCGCGGATCGACTGGCCGGCGCTGCTCGACCTGATCGGCCCCGCGCATGCGGCGGTGGCGCGGTACGAGGGCCTGCTGCACGGGATTCCGAACCCGCAGGTGCTGCTGTCGCCGCTCACCGCGCAGGAAGCCGTGCTGTCCTCGCGCATCGAAGGCACCCAGGCCACGCTCGGCGAGGTGCTGGAATTCGAAGCGCAGGGCGAACTGTTCGACGAGAGCACGCCGAAGAAGGCCGATATCCGCGAGGTGCTGAACTATCGCGCCGCGCTCCACGAAGCGGTGGGGCTGCTGCGGGAACTGCCGCTCTCGCAGCGCCTGATCCGCGAGACCCATCGCGTGCTGATGCAGGGCGTGCGCGGGCGCCACAAGGACCCCGGCGAGTACCGCCGCGTGCCGAACTGGATCGGCCCCGAGGGCTGCACGGTGGAATCGGCGCGCTATGTCGGCTGCGACGCCCAGCACCTGGCCGACAACATGGCGGCCCTCGAGCGCTACCTGCATGCCGATGCGCCCGATCGCCTGGTGCAGTTGGCGGTGGTCCATGCGGAGTTCGAGGCGATCCATCCGTTCCTCGACGGCAACGGGCGGCTCGGCCGGCTGCTCGTGCCGCTGTTCCTGGTGGAAAAGGGGCTGCTGTCGAGTCCGAACTTCTACATCAGTGCCTACATCGACGAACACCGCGATGCGTACTACGAGCGCCTGCTGGCGGTGTCGCGAGACGACGACTGGACCGGCTGGTGCCGCTACTTCCTCACCGCGCTGATCGAACAGGCGCGACGCAATGAAGAGAAGGCGCGGGCGATCATGGCGCTCTACCGCGAGCGCAAGGACTGGATCGCCGAGGCGACCCATTCGCAGTACGCCGTGCGGGCGCTGGACTGGATCTTCGCCCGCCCCATCTTCAAGAGCTCGGACTTCGTGGAGACGGCCGGCATCCCGCGTCCGACTGCGAACCGCATCCTCCGCGTGCTGCGGGACCGGGGGATGCTGTCGGAACTGCAGCCCGCGGCGGGGCGCCGCGCGGCCATCCTGGCCTTCGGCGAGCTGCTCAACGCCGCCGAGGGGCGGCCGGTGGTTTGAGGCTCACGGGTTGACGCCAAACCGTTTTGTGTCTCACAAAACGCGTTTCGCGGGACACAAGCAATCAATCCCTGCGCGGTGATCACTCGGGCAGAACCCGAGCGACGGGTGGAAAAGGCTACCAAATCAATGGGCTACAGAGTTGGCGGGTGGAAACCCCGCGTGACCGATCTGCCCACCCCAGAAAGCGAAAGGCCCCGGTGAACCCACCGAGGCCATAGCGCCGACCGGGAACCCCCAATCCACTTGAGACCTAGGGTACCGCAGCGCTGTGGCAAATCGAAGTGTCGTAGAGTCAAGGCGTTGCGCGCGATGGCACGGTTCGCCCGCCCCCTCGCCGCAGGACGTCAGGGAAAAGGGATGGTCGGGATCAGCGAACAGGCGGTCGAGGAGGCGCTGCTGGCGTGGCTGGCTAGCCTCGGCTGGTCCACGGCCCACGGCCCGGCCATCTCCCCGCCCGACGCCAGGACCCCGGGCAGCGAGCGGGCGACGTACCGGGAGGTCGTGCTGGCCGGCCGACTGCGTGACGCCATCGCGCGACTGAACCCGCACATCCCGGCCGGTGCGCGCGAGGACGCGCTGCGCCGCGTCCTCTCCCCCGACGTGCCGGGGCTGGTGAACGCCAACCGACAACTGCACCGCTGGCTGGTGGACGGCGTGCCGGTCGAGTTCCAGAAGGACGGTCAGACGCGCGGCGACCGCGTGCGGCTGCTGGACTTCGCCGAGGTCGCGGCCAACGACTGGCTGGCGGTCAACCAGTTCAGCGTGCAGGGTCCGAAGCTGACCCGTCGTCCGGACGTGGTGCTCATCGTCAACGGCCTGCCGCTGGTGGTGGTGGAACTCAAGAATCCGGGCGCCGAGGACGCCGACATCTGGGCGGCCTGGAACCAGTTGCAGGCCTACCAGCAGGACATCCCGGACCTGTTCCACTACAACGCGCTGCAGGTCATCAGCGACGGCGTGCAGGCGCGCGCCGGTTCGCTGACCGCCGACCGCGAGCGCTTCATGGCGTGGCGCACCATCGACGGCGTGGCGACCGACCCGCTGGGGCCGCTGCGCGAGCTGGAGACCCTGGCGCTGGGCCTGTTCCAGCGCGGCCTGCTGCTGGAGTACCTGCGTCATTTCGTACTGTTCGAAGACGACGGGCGGCTGGTCAAGAAGGTCGCGGGCTACCACCAGTTCCATGCCGTGCGCGCCGTCGTCGACAGCGTGCTGAAGGCGTCCGCGCCCGGCGGCACGCGCAAGGGCGGCGTGGTCTGGCACACGCAGGGTGCGGGCAAGAGCATCGAGATGACCTGCCTCGCCGCGTCGCTGATGGCGCACCCGGGCATGGGCAACCCGACCCTGGTCGTGGTCACCGACCGCAACGACCTCGACAACCAGCTCTTCGGCGTGTTCGCGGCGGCCAGCGAGATGCTGCGCGAGACGCCGGTGCAGGCCGACACCCGGCCGGAACTGCGCCGCCTGCTGGCCAACCGCCCGTCCGGCGGGATCATCTTCACCACCATCCAGAAGTTCACGCCTGGCGCGGATGAGGACAGCTTTCCCGTGCTGTCCGAGCGCCGCAACATCGTCGTCATCTGCGACGAAGCGCACCGCAGCCAGTACGGGTTCGAGGCGCGGCTGACCCGGGTGGACGCGCCACAGCCCGCCGCGAACACCGCACCGGCGCTTCGGGCCGCGGAAGCACCGGGTACGTATGCGCCCGCCAGCACGGTGCGCTACGGCTACGCCCAGCACCTGCGCGACGCCCTGCCCGGCGCCACCTTCGTCGCCTTCACCGGCACGCCGGTGAGCCTGGACGACCGCGACACGCGCGCCGTATTCGGCGACTACGTGCACGTGTACGACATCGAGCAGGCGGTGCGCGACGGCGCCACGGGGCCGCTCTACTACGAAAGCCGGCTGGCCCGGCTGGAACTCAAGGAAGCAGACGTCCGCACGCTCGACGACGAGGTGGACGAACTGACCGAGGACGACGAGGGCGACGCCGCCAAGGTGGCGCGCCTGCGGCGCTGGGCCGCGCTGGAGCAGCTGGTCGGCGCACCGCCACGCATCCAGAAGGTCGCGGCGGACATCGTGTCGCACTTCGAGGCGCGCCTGTCCGCGATGGACGGCAAGGCCATGATCGTGGCGATGAGCCGCGAGATCTGCGTGCATCTCTACGATGCGATCGTCGCGCTGCGCCCCGCCTGGCACCACGACGACCCGATGCAGGGCGCGATCAAGGTGGTGATGACCGGCTCGGCTTCCGACAAGGCGCTGCTCAAGCCGCACGTCCATCCCAAGGACGTGCGCAAGCGGCTGGAAACGCGGTTCAAGGACCCGTCCGACCCGTTCAGGCTGGTCATCGTGCGCGACATGTGGCTGACCGGCTTCGACGCGCCCTGCCTGCACACGATGTACGTCGACAAGCCGATGCGCGGCCACAACCTCATGCAGGCCATCGCACGCGTCAACCGCGTGTTCAAGGACAAGCCCGGCGGACTGGTGGTGGACTACATCGGCATCGCCAATGAACTCAAGGCCGCGCTCGCCGACTACACCCAGGCGCGTGGCCGCGGCCGGCCGACCATCGACGCAAGGGAAGCGCTGGCCGTCCTGCAGGAGCAGATGGAAGTGCTGCGCGGGATGCTGCATGGCGTGGACTACGGCGATTTTCGCGCCAAGGCCTGGCAGTTGCTTCCGGCGGTCGCCAACCATGTCCTGGGCCTCGACGACGGCAAGAAGCGGTTCGCCGACGCGGTGCTGGCCGCGAGCAAGGCCTTCGCCCTGTGCTGCACGCTGGACGACGCGCTCGCCCATCGCGACGAACTGGCCTTCCTGCAGGCGGTCAAGGCCGCGCTCACCAAGCACGCCGGCACCGACCGCAAACTCAGCGACGAGCAGAAGGAACATGCCCTGCGCCAGATCATCAGCCGCGCAGTGGTCAGCGACGAGGTCATCGACATCTTCTCGGCGGCGGGTCTCAAGCGCCCCGACATCGGCGTGCTGTCCGACGAGTTCCTCGAGGATGTGCGCCACATGAAGGAGCGCAACCTCGCGGTCGAACTGCTGGAGCGCCTGCTCAAGGGCGAGATCCGCTCGCGATTCAAGACCAACGTGGTCCAGACGGCGAAGTTCTCCGAACTGCTCCAGCAGAGCCTCGCCCGGTACCGAAATCGCGCCATCGAGACTGCGCAGGTCATCGAGGAACTGATCCAGATGGCGAAGAAGTTCCAGCAGGCCGCGCAGCGCGGCGAGCGCCTGGGACTGGGCCACGACGAGCTGGCGTTCTACGACGCGCTCGCCACCAACGAGGCGGCCGTGCGCGAACTCGGCGACGACACCCTGAAGAAGATCGCCGTCGAACTGACCCAGAGCCTGC
>JAJTHZ010000122.1 GCA_021299185.1 Lysobacteraceae bacterium
ACACGAGGCCCCGGATCAAGTCGTGGCCGAGACGGGTGACGGCCGAGTGCAGGTCCGTGACTTCGCCCGCGCCACGGAAAAACGGCGAATTGGCGACGTGCAGGATGCGGCAGACGATCGCCGGGTCCTGCTCGAGCAGGTCGACGACGTCCTGGGTGAAGCTGCGTTCGTCGCGCAGTACATCCTCCAGGCGCGCGCTGATCGCGGGCAGGCAGGGCAACACGGTGAGCTGGTTGATCGCGGCGACCAGGTCGGGGTCGGCCAGTTGTCGCTGCAGTGCGAGCGTCTCGGTGACCAGCCGTTGCAGCGCCGCGATGTCGCACGGCTTGGCGAGCACCTGGTGGGCGCATGCGGCGGCGCGCAGGAAACCCTTGGCCCCGGTTTCGCCCGACAGGATGATGCGCACGGCGGACGGGTTCTGCTGCCGGACCTTGGCCAGCAGCGTGGCGCCGTCCATGCCGGGCATGCGCATGTCCGATACCACGACGTCCGCCGTGCGCCGGTCGAGCAACGCCAAGGCCTCGTCGCCGGAGTGCGCGAAGCGCGCGCGCCACGACGAGCGGATCGCATAGAGGTGATTCTCGATGCCCTCCAGAACGTCCGGCTCGTCGTCGACGAACAGTACCTCGACGCTCATGCGACCTCCCGCGCCGCCGCCGCGGCGCGAGGCAGGCTGACGATGAACCGCGTCCCGTGCGGCTGCACGCGCTCGAAGACCAGCTCGCCGCCGTGTTTGTCGACCACGATCGTGCGCGCGATCGCCAGGCCCTGCCCCGTGCCTTTGCCGACCGGCTTGGTGGTGAAGAAGGGGTCGAACACGCGGTGCGCGATCTCGTCCGGGATGCCGGAGCCGTCGTCCTCGATCAGCACTTCGACCCGGCCGGCCGTGGTGCAGCGCGTGCCGACGCGCAGGTTGCCGCGCTCGCCGGTCGATCCGACGCGCTCCTCGATCGCGTGCGCGGCGTTGGTGATGAGGTTGAGCAGCACCTGCGCGATGTCGCCGCGCACCGCGAGTACCGTGGGCACCTCCGACAGGCCGAGGTCGAGATCGGCGACGTACTTGTAGCTGTTGCTGGCCACCGTCACCGCGTTCTCGACCAGTGCATTGAGGTCGACCGGCTCCGGGGTGACGCCGGGATGCGCGAACAGGCGCATTGCGCCGACGATCCGGCTGACGCGCGCGACACCTTCCTGCGCGCGATCGAGCGCGCGCGGTAGGCGCTTGCGCAGGAACTCGATGTCGACCGCCGAGCGGTCGGCGGTGCCGTCCGACAGGGCGACCAGATCGCCCACCGCCTGGCCGACGAAATGCAGGTTGTCGCTGATGAACTGCATCGGCGTGTTGATTTCGTGCGCGATGCCGGCGGCAAGCTGCCCCAGCGACTCGAGTTTCTGCGCGTGGCGAAGCTCCATCTCCAGTCGCTTGCGTTCGCGCAGGTCGACCGCGACCACCAGCAAGCCGATCGGTACCTCGCCGTCGCCGAACTGCGCGCATGCCGAGAGCAGGACCGGGAGCTCGCTGCCGTCGGTGCGGACCAGGGTCGCCTCGCAGCGCAGCGTCTCGCGACTGGCGCCCGACAGGCAGGGTGCGAACACCGTGTCGGCGTCGCGCAGCAGGACGCGGAAGTCCGTGGTAGGCAGCCCCGTGCCAGCGTCGCCGAGCAGGCGCGCCGCCTCGGAGTTGTAGCGCGTGATGCGCAGGTCGGCGTCGAGCGAAACCAGCACCCCAGGCATCAGGTCGTAGAGGCCGCTGAGGTAGTCGAACACGCGACTCATCTGGCTTTCGGTGACCCGCGCTTCGAGCGCACGCGCCTGCAGTTCGCGCCGCAGGGCTTCGATCTCCTCGCGCAGCGCCGCGTCTTGCGCGTTTGCGCCGGCGGCGGTGATCTCCACGGCGGTCTCCTGCTGCATGGTCGCGCCCGCCTGAGAACTGCCCCGAATCTAGAGTGCTTTCCGGCTTCGGTGCAGTCGGGGGCGCCCCGGCTTCGCATCGGGGCGTTCCGGACAGCGTGCCGGCTCAGCCCGCGCGATACAGCCCGTGCGCGTCGAGGATCAGCGCGATCGCGCCGTCGCCGGTGATGGTGGCGCCGGCGAATCCCGCCAGGCTGCGCATCCGCGGCGGCAGCGGCTTGACCACCACCTCGTCGCGGCCGCGCACCACGTCGACCACCAGCCCGAAGCGCGTCTCGCCCGAGCGCAGCACGACCACGCAGCCGTCGTCGCTGCCGCCGTCGATCGACAGCCAGCGGCGCAGGAACAGCAGCGGCAGGGTCTGGCCGCGCACGTCGAGCACCTCGCGGCCGTCGACGTACATCACGGCCTTGCGCTCGAAGCGGAACACCTCGTCGAGCGCGCCCAGCGGCAGCGCGTAGGGCCGGCCGCCGGCGGTGACCACCAGGGTGGTGAGGATCGCCAGCGTGAGCGGCAGGCGGATGGTGATCGTGCTGCCGGCGCCCGGCGCGGACTGGATGGCGACGTGGCCGTTCAATTCCTTCAGCCGCGACATCACCACGTCCATGCCGACCCCGCGGCCCGAGATCTCGCTGACCTCGCTCTTGGTCGAGAAGCCGGGTAGGAAGATCAGTTGCAGGCACTCGTCGTGCGACAGCCGCGCGGCGGCCTCGGGCGTGACCAGGCCCTTGTCGCGGGCCTTGGTGCGCAGCACCTCGGGGTCCATGCCGGCGCCGTCGTCGCGCACCACGATCTGGATGTGGTCGCCCTCGTGCTGCGCGGAGAGCCGCACCGTGCCCTGGCGCGGCTTGCCCGCGCGCTCGCGGCGCTCGGGGGCCTCGATGCCGTGGTCGATCGCATTGCGCACCAGGTGCACCAGCGGGTCGCTCAGCGCCTCGACGATGTTCTTGTCGATCTCGGTTTCCTCGCCGATCAGTTCGAGCTTCACTTCCTTGTTCAACTGCCGCGCGACGTCGCGCGCGACCTTCGGGAAGCGCGAGAACACGCGGCCGATCGGCTGCATGCGCGTCTTCATCACCGCCGATTGCAGGCGCGCGGTGATCAGGTCGAGGTTGGTGATCGCGCGATCGAGGTCGCCGTCGGTGACCCGGCGGCGGGCTGCGCCGGCCCGGTAGCGCAGGGTCTTGAGCCGATTGCGGGCGAGCACCAGTTCGCCGACCAGGTTCATCATCGCGTCGAGGCGCTTGACCTCCACCCGCACCGTGGCTTCGGCCTCCTTGGGGGCTGCAGCCGGCGTCGCGGGCTCCGCGGCACGGCGCGGCGGCGTCGGTGCGGGGGCCACGGGCGGTGCCGCGGACGTCGGTGCGCCGGGGCCCGCGCCCTTGCCGTGGAGCGCGTTGAGCAGCGCTTCGAACTCGGTGTCGTCGATCGTGTCCTTCTGCGGCGCGCCCGGCGCCGAGCCCTTGCCGTGCAGTGCATCGAGCAGGGACTCGAACTCGTCGTCCCCGATCTCGTCGCCGGTCGCCGGAGCCGCCGGTGTGGTCGCCGCGACGGGCCTTGGCGTCGGGGCCGCCGTGTCGCCGTGCGCCAGCGCGCGCATCGCCGACACCAGATCCGCAGGGGCGCCGGGGATCGCGGTGCCGGCGCGGAGCGCGCCGAGCATGCCATTGAGGTGATCGAGGCTCTGCAGCGCGAGGTCGAGCAGATGCGCATCGACGACCAGCTTCGACGAGCGCAGAGCGTCGAACATCTCTTCCGCCGCGTGGCAGAGGTCGACCATCGGCGCGATGTGCAGGAACCCCGCGCCTCCCTTGATCGTGTGGAAGCCGCGGAAGATCGCATTGAGCAGGTCGGCGTCGCCGGGCCGGCTCTCCAGATCGACCAGCTGCTCGCCCAGGCGTTCGGCGATTTCGCCTGCTTCGATGATGAAGTCGGCAGCGATGTCGGAGGCGTCGTTCATGCGGGCGGTATCGGCAGCAGGCAGGGCGACTGAAGCGGGGGCCGCGGGCGTCGCGCGGTCGCGCTGCAAGTCCCGCACCGCGCGGGCCGCCACGGCGCGTCGGGAAACGGACACAGTCGCGTCAGACGGCCCGCTTGGCGCCGGATTTCGACCGTCCGCGGCCTCTGCCGGGAGTTCACGACTGATCCACAAACGTCAAAGAAACGTGACACCGGTATTGCAAACCCGGCCACCATCCCACTCGATGCGGACGACGTCATGCAACTGGCTTCCCCCGATGTGCTCGGCATCCAGGATGTCGCCGACCTGCGCGGCCGATGGCTGGCCGAGCTCGCGTCGGCACCTGCCGATACCCGCGAGTTCAAGGTCGACCTGAGCGCATTGCCCGATCTCGACGCGGCTGGACTCCAATTGCTGGTTTCCCTGGCCTGCACCTTGGAACGGCGCGGCGCGAAGCTTCGCCTCGGCGGCGCCCGCGACACGTTGCGGGGCAGCGTCGCGGAATGGCGCAGCGGCCTCGCCACGCATTTCGAGGGCTGATCGATGGCCAGCCGCAAGGCCTCCGGCAACCCCGAAGCCGAACAGATCGCGGCCGCACTGGCGACCTTCCATGCCGAGGCCGGCGACCTGCTCAATCAGGTCGAGGACCTTCTCGAGAGCCTCGCCAGCGCGCCGGGCGATCGCGAGACGCTCAACGCCTTGTTCCGCTGCGCGCACACCATCAAGGGTTCGGCCGGCCTGTTCGGCCTCGACGCGATCGTGGCCTTCACCCACCACGTCGAAACCTTGCTCGACGAACTGCGTGCCGGTCGGGTGGCGTTCGACGGGCCGTTGGCGAACCTGTTGCTGAAGTCCTTCGACCATGCGCGCGTGCTGCTCGACGCCAGTCGCGGGCAGGGCACGGCACCGGATGATTCCGGACTCGTCGCCGAGCTCGTCGCACGAAGCGCGGTCGGTGCCGGGCGGCTGCCCGCGGGTCGCCCCGGTGCCGGCGCCGGGAACGCGCCGCCCGAGACGTCCACGGGCCACGGCGGGCCGTGGCACCTCTCGGTGCGTTTCGGCGAGGCGGTGTATCGCAGCGGGTCCGACCCGCTGGTCATCCTGCGCTATCTGCGCGACGGGGGTGGCGTCGCCTGGGTCGAACTGCTCGAGCATGCGGTCGGACCCCTGGAGTCGCAGGACCCGGAAGCCTGCGCGCTCGGGGCCGAAGTCCTGATCGAAGGCGCCGATGTGCCGCGGCGCATCGACGAGGCTTTCGAGTTCGTCGGCGACTGCGTGGCGTTGCGCCTGCTGCCGCCGGAACGCGGTGCGGAAGACATGGCCTACTTGCGGCGCGACCTCGCCGACGACCTCGCACGCGCCGAGCGCATCATCGCCGCGAGCCTAGCCCACCGACCACCGGCACCGACCCGGCAGGAAGCAGGCGAGGAGGCAGGTCCCCGCCGGCTCGTCGTGCGGGCGGACGACTTCCAGGCGATCAAGGTCCGCGCCGATCGCCTGGACCAGTTGATCAACCTGGTCGGCGAGATGGTGATCGTGGGCTCCACCGCGCAGGCGCTCGCGCGCGCCTCGGGCAGCGGACACCTGCTCGAGATCAACCAGCAATTGGGGCGCCTGCTGGAGGAAGTCCGCAACAGCGCGCTGCAATTGCGCATGGTGCAGATCGGGGACAGCTTCTACCGGTTCCGCCGCGTGGTGCGCGAGATCGGCGCCGATCTGGGCAAGGACGTCGAGGTGGTGCTCTCGGGCACCGACACCGAACTGGACAAGACGGTGATCGAGCGCATCGGCGACCCGCTGATGCACCTGGTGCGCAATGCCCTCGACCACGGCCTCGAGACGCCGGCCGACCGCCGCGCCGCCGGCAAGCCCGAGAAGGGCAAGCTGATGTTGAGCGCCTGGCACGAGTCGGGCTCGATCGTGATCGAGGTCGCCGACGACGGCCGCGGGCTGCGGCGCGACAAGGTGCTGGCGCGGGCGATCGAGCGCGGCCTCGTCGAGCGCGGTGCGCAACTGACCGACGAGCAGGTGGTCGACCTGCTGTTCCAGCCGGGGTTCTCCACCGCCGAGAAGATCACCAACCTGTCCGGCCGCGGCGTCGGCATGGACGTGGTCCGCCGCAACATCGAGGAATTGCGCGGCAGCGTGCGGATGACCAGCGTGGAGGGCGAGGGCACCCGGGTGCTGATCCGGTTGCCGCTGACGCTGGCCATCATCGAGGGCTTCCTCGTGCGCTGTGGCCAGACGCACTTCGTGCTGCCGCTGGACTTGGTGCGTGAATGCGTGTCGCTCGACCCTGTCGAGGCCCATGGCCTGTCGTCCGGATCCACCGCGTGGGTCGACCTGCGCGGCGAAGTGCTGCCGGTGGTCGATCTGCAGCAGGCCTTCGCCACCGGCGAAAGCGGGCAGCGGCGCCGCTCGATCGTGGTGGTGCGCGACGGCAACGGGCCCGCCGGCATCGTGGTCGACCAGCTGCTGGGCGAGTTCCAGACCGTCATCAAGCCGCTGGGCGCGCTGTTCCGCGGGCTCAAGGGGCTGGCAGGTTCCACCATTCTGGGCACCGGTGAGGTGGCCCTGATCATCGACGTCCCGGCGCTGCTGGCGCTGGCGACGCATGGAGTTCCCGCGACGGACAGCGCCGGTCGCGGCGCGCGCGAGATGGCGACGATCGGCGCGGGTTCCGCGCCCGTGCATTGAACCAACCGGAGACGAACATGGGCAGCAATCTATCCTTCAAGCAGAAGATCCTGATCTGCGTCGGCGCCGTACTCGCCGCCGGCATCGGACCGGAGATCGTGCTGGCGAGCCAGCACGGGACCACCAGCGTGTGGTTCATCGCGCCGATCCAGATCCTGGTCGGCTTCGGCGTCGGTTACTGGCTGCTCAAGACCCTCGGTGCCGACCTGCTGCGCCTGCAGACCGCCGCCGAGGCAATGGCTGCCGGCGACTTCGACGCCCGTTCCGGCGTCTCCGGCAACGACGAGTCCGGCCGTGTGGGCAACGCACTCAATCGGGTCGCGGACACGCTCAAGCGGCTGCGCACCGCGCAGGAGGACATGTTCCGCCAGCACAACGAAGGCTGGATCGACCACCGGATCCCCGAGGACCAGTTCACCGGTGGCTTCCGCGAGACGGCCAAGCAGCAGAACGAACTGGTCGCGGCCCACATCGCGGTCAAGATGCGCGTGGTCGAATTGATCAAGCGCTTCGCGACCGGCGACTTCGCCGAGCGCATGGACCGCCTGCCGGGCAAGAAGGCCGAGATCACCAAGGCGATGGACCTGGTCTACGACCAGCTGGTCGCGGCGGGCATCGAGGCGGTGAAGAACTCGCGCGTCAAGCAGGCGTTGGACGCCTGCACCACCAACGTGATGATCGCCGATACCGATGGCCAGATCGTCTACACCAACGAATCGGTCGCGGCGATGCTGGCCAACGCCGAAGCCGACCTGCGCAAGCAGCTTCCGCAGTTCACCGCGGCCAAGGTGCTGGGCGCGAACTTCGACATCTTCCACAAGAACCCGGCGCACCAGCGCAACATGCTGTCGTCGCTGCGCTCGACCCATCGCACGCAGATCGAGGTCGGCGGGCGCACCTTCGGACTGATCGCCAATCCGATCAACGGCCCCGACGGCAACCGCATCGGCACCGTGGTCGAGTGGGCCGACCGCACCATCGAGGTACAGGTCGAGAAGGAAGTCAGCGACATCGTCGGCGCCGCCGCCGAGGGCGACTTCAGCCGCCGGCTGGACGAGTCGAACAAGAAGGGCTTCTTCCTCAATCTCAGCCGTGGGGTCAATCGCCTCGTGCAGACCTCCGAGGTCGGTCTCAACGACGTCAGCCGCGTGCTGTCGGCGATGTCGCGCGGCGACCTGACGCCGCGCATCGAGGCCGAGTACTCCGGCCTGTTCGGCAAGCTCAAGTCCGACGCCAACGGCACCATGGACCAGCTGGCGAAGATCATCTCCGACGTGCGCACCGCCGCCGACGCGCTCACCTCGGCCGCCGGCCAGGTCAGCGCCACCGCGCAGTCCCTGTCGCAGTCGGCCAGCGAACAGGCGGCCAGCGTGGAGGAGACCTCGGCCTCGATCGAACAGATGGCATCGTCGATCAGCCAGAATGCCGAGAACGCCAAGGTCACCGACGGCATGGCCACCAAGGCCGCCGAGGAGGCTTCGCAGGGCGGGCAGGCGGTGGTGCAGACCGTGGAAGCGATGAAGCAGATCGCCTCGCGCATCGGCATCGTCGACGACATCGCCTACCAGACCAACCTGCTGGCGCTGAATGCGGCGATCGAGGCGGCCCGCGCGGGCGAACACGGCAAGGGCTTCGCGGTGGTCGCCGCCGAGGTCCGCAAGCTGGCCGAGCGCAGCCAGGTGGCGGCGCAGGAGATCAGCCAGCTCGCCTCCTCCAGCGTCGGCGTCGCCGAGAAAGCGGGCCAGCTGCTGAAGGAGATGGTGCCGTCGATCCGCAAGACCTCCGACCTGGTGCAGGAGATCAGCGCCGGCTCCGAGGAACAGAGCACCGGCGTGTCGCAGATCAACAAGGCCATGGGCCAGCTCAACGTCGCCACGCAGCAGAACGCGTCGGCGTCGGAGGAGCTCGCCGCGACGTCCGAGGAACTGTCGGGCCAGGCCGAGCAGCTGCAGCAGTTGATGGGCTTCTTCAGCCTGCAATCGGGCAGCGAACGCGTGGTGCAGATGCCGGTCGAGCCGCGCCGCCGCGCGGCGCGTGCGGCCGGTGGCGGCGCCGCGTTGGCGCGCGAGGCCAACTTCGAGCGGTTCTGAGCCAGGAGGCCCGTGTCATGTCGAACGCAAGCAGCGGTGCGCCGGCGTCGGTCGAGGCCGATGCCGGCGGCGGGCAGTACCTGACGTTCCAGTCGGCCGGCGAGGCCTTCGGGGTGGCGATCGCCGTGGTGAAGGAGATCATCCAGTTCGGCGCCGTGACCCAGGTGCCGCTGGTGCCGGCCTTCATCCGCGGCGTGATCAACCTGCGCGGCGCGGTCGTGCCGGTGATCGACCTCAACCTGCGGTTCAGCCGCGGCCAGAGCGTGCCGGGAAAGAAGACCTGCATCGTGATCGTGGAAACCGAGCAGGATGGTGGCCGGCAGGACATCGGCATCATGGTCGACGCGGTCAGCGAGGTGGTGGAGATTCCCGAGGCCGACATGGCGCCGCCGCCGCGCTTCGGCGCCGGCGTGCGGGCCGACTTCATCCGCCGCGTCGGCAAGGTGGGCGGGCGCTTCGTGATGATCATCGACGTGCCGAAGGCGCTCAGCGTCGAGACCATGGCCGGGCTCGACTTCACGGCGTCGGCCGAGGCCGCATGAGCCGTGGCGCACCCTCGGGGGTGACGGCCTCGCCGTCGCCCGCGCTGAGCGCAGTCGGGCTGGCGCGCCTGAGCGATGCGGTGAAGCAGCGCTTCGGGGTGCAGTTGGGCGAGTCCAAGCGCTCGCTGGTCGAGGGTCGCCTGACCCGGCGCGCTGTGAAGCTCGGACTGCCCGACCTCGACGCCTACGTCGACCTGCTGTGTCGGCATGGATCGCCCGAGGAATGGCGGCATGCGGAATCGCTGCTGACGACCAACGAAACCTATTTCTTCCGCGAGGCCTGGCACTTCGAGGTACTGGAAAGGCTCGCGCTGCAACAGGGGCCGCGCGGAGTGTTCCGCGTCTGGTCGGCGGCGAGCTCCAGCGGCGAGGAGGCCTACACGATCGCCATGGTGCTCGAAGACCTGCGGCGGACCGGGCGCGGCCCCGAGTGGGAGATCCTCGGCACCGACATCAGCCCGAAGGTCCTCGAGCAGGCGGTCGCCGGGCGCTACCCGATGGATCGCGCGCGCGAGATCTCCGAGGATCGCCTGCGGCGCTATTGCCTGCGCGGCACCGGCGAGGCCGAGGGGCACATGATGGTGGTGCCCGAGCTGCGGGAGCGCTGCTCGTTCGGCAAGGTCAACCTGATACATCCGTTGCCGGACGTGGGCCTCTTCGGGGCGATCTTCCTGCGCAACGTGCTGATCTACTTCGACGTGCCGACCAAGCGCAAGGTCGTCGAATCCCTCTTCGCGCACCTCACACCGACCGGCCTGCTCTTCACCGGGCTGGCCGAGTCGCTGCATGGGGTGTGCAGCGCGCAGCGAATGGACGGGCCGGGGGTCTACCGGCCGGGTGGCGGCTGATGGGCTGCCGGAACGTGGTGGGCCGACGGAGCGAGCGCGCATGAGCGGGCCGATCAAGGTGGCGGTGGTCGACGATTCGGCGGTGGTCCGGCAGGTGCTGGGTCAGCGGCTGGGCCAGGCGCGGGACGTGCAGGTGCTGTTCACCGCCGCGGATCCGCTGCTTGCCCGCCAGCGGATGGCGACGGCCTCGCCGGACGTCATCGTCCTCGACGTCGAGATGCCGAAGATGGACGGCATCACCTTCCTGCGCCAGATCATGGCCGAGCGTCCGACGCCGGTGGTGATCTGCTCGACGCTGACCACGCAGGGCGCGGCGACCACGCTCGACGCGCTCGCCGCCGGCGCGGTGTCGTTCGTGACCAAGCCGACACTCGGGCTGAAGGAGTTCCTGCAGGAGGGCGCGGAGGAACTGCTGCGCCACATCCGCGCCGCCGCCATCGCGCGACCCCGCGGCAGGGCGCCGTCGCGTCCCCGCGCGGAAGCCGCGGCACCGGGCCCGACGGCGTCACCCGCGGCAACGCCAGCCGCCGCGGCCGTGCGCGCGATGGCGGAAACCTCGGAGCGCATCGTCGCGATCGGGACCTCCACCGGCGGCACGCAGGCCCTGGAAACGGTGCTCCTGGCGCTGCCGCGCATGTGCCCGGCGATCGCGGTCGTGCAGCACATGCCGGAGAAGTTCACCGAACTGTTCGCGCAGCGCCTCGACCAGATCTGCGAGATGGAGGTGCGCGAGGCCGCGAACAACGACCGCTTGATCCCTGGACGCGTCCTGATCGCCCCCGGCGGCCGCCACCTGCGCGTGCGGCGCAGTGGCGCCTACTGGCATGCCGAGGTCTTCGATGCGCCGGCGGTGAACCGCCACCGGCCGAGCGTGGACGTGCTGTTCCGCTCGGTCGCCGAGTGCGCCGGCGCCAACGCCCTGGGCGTGATCATGACCGGCATGGGCGACGACGGCGCGCGCGGGATGAAGCGCATGCACGAAGCAGGCGCGCACTGCATCGCGCAGGACGAGGCGACCAGCGTGGTGTTCGGGATGCCGATGGAGGCGATCAAGCTCGGCGCGGTGGACGAGGTCATGGCGCTGGAACGCATCGCGCCGTCGATCCTGCGCCACGCGGCGAGCCGCGACCTGAAGACGGCGCGTAGCGCCTGAATGGCCTGTTCGAAGGAGAAACCTTGTATGAAGACGATCATCTACGCGAGCTGGTGCCAGCGGTCCCCGACCGTCGAAACCCTGCTTTCGATCCTCAAGAGCGCGCGCGCCAACAACGCGATGCATGGGATTTCCGGGGTGCTGCTGCTGGTCGATGCGGTGTTCATCCAGTTGCTCGAGGGTCCGGCCGAGGCGGTCGACCGCCTGATGGGCAACATCCGTCGCGACCCGCGCCACCATGAGATCGTGGTGCTGCTGGACGAGAACCAGGACGCTCGCCCCCGGATGTTCGGCGACTGGTCGATGGCGTTCTGCCGCCTGGGTGCGGTCGACGCCGTCGCCGGTCGCGGCCTGCAGCCCGTGGACCTGCAGCCGCTGCTGGCGGTCCTCGACCGGTTTCCGGAGCGCCCCGCAAGCACGATCCTGCGCTCGCTCGTCGATGCGAACCGTGCCGCGCTCGGCGCGGAACCGACGCCGGTCGCGGGGCGTGCGGGTGGCTTTCGCGCGCAGGTGGCTCCGACCGGCTAGCATCGGCTACCGGGGCGCCTCCTGCGATGGCGTCGGCGCGGAACCAAAGTGAAGACCATCATCTACTCCAGCGTGAGCGCGACGGTTCCCGATGCGTCGACCTTGCACGAGATCCTCGGCGTGGCGCGGGCGGCGAACGCGCGGCACGGCGTTCGCGGCGTGCTGCTGACCGCCGATCGGATGTTCATGCAGGTGCTGGAGGGCGAGCCCGCGCCGCTGGAGCGCCTGATGGACAACATCTATCGCGACCGGCGGCACAGCTGCGTGGTCCCGTGGCTGGTCGAGGAGGCGCCGGATCACGAGGCGATGTTCGCCGACTGGACGATGGCTTATGCGAGCGTCGGCGAACAGGCGGCGGACCTCGGTGCCGCCCTGGCACCGATCGGGCGCTCCCCCCTGCAGGCGATCCTCGCCGCCTACCCCGATCGGGCGGCATGCCGGATCCTGCGCGGCTTCCTGGCGGCGAACGAGCGCAGGCTGGGCAGCGCGGCGCGCTGAACGGCTGCGCCCTGCGACGCGCGCCCTGCTTGCGAGCCGCGCAACCTCCGGCGCGGGGGCGGAGCCCTGTCGAGAGGTTCCCTAGAGCCCGAGCCCGGCCAGCAGATCGTCGGCGTCGCTCTGCGTGCTGGCGCCGCGATCGACGCCGGACAGCACGCGGTGCTCGGAACCGCGCGCAGCGGCCGCCTCGGCGGGCTGGATGCCGGCGGCATTCAGCGCCGCGCGCAGCGCGCCTTCGGCGCGCTGCATCACGCCGACCACGTGGCGGATCACCTGGCCGGTCAGGTCCTGGTACGCCTGGGTCTGCTGCAGCTCGTTGAGCATCGTGCGCATGCGCTGCACGTGTTCGGGCGGCACGCCGAGACCGGACAACGCGCCGATCTCGGCGCGCAGCGCGTCGGCGAGGTCGAGCGTGGTGTGCGCGGCGCGCTCGGTCAGCTCGACCACGGTGTCGAGGCGGGTCGCCGCGTCGGGCAGGTCGTGCCCGGCGAGCGCCGACAGGCGGTCCTCGAAGGGGGCCGCGCCCAGCGCGGCGCGCAGTTCGCGGTCGACGGCGGCCAGCGTGCGGCACAGCGGGCGCGACAGCCAGTGCTCCAGCCGGGCGGTCGCGGCCCGGAGCGCCTCGGCGTCGTCCGTCTCGACCGCCACCAGCGCCTCGCGCAGGGCTTGCGCGAGTCCCTCGCGCTCGGCACCGTCCGGGGCCAGCCGAACGGCGGCGCTCATGCCGCCATCCCCAGCCGCTCGAAGATCTTGGCCAGCTTGTCCTTCAGCGTCTCGGCGGTGAAGGGCTTGATGATGTAGCCGTTCACGCCGGACTGCGCGGCCTCGACGATCTGCTCGCGCTTGGCCTCGGCGGTGACCATCAGCACCGGCAACTTGGCCAGCTTGGCGTCGGCGCGGATCGCCTTGAGCAGTTCGATGCCGGTCATGCCGGGCATGTTCCAGTCGGTGACCACGAAGTCGAACGGCTGGCTGCGCAGCAGGTTGAGCGCCGACTGGCCGTCCTCGGCCTCGGCAGTGTTGGTGTACCCCAGGTCGTTGAGCAGGTTCTTGACGATGCGGCGCATCGTCGAGAAGTCGTCGACGATCAGGATGCGGAGGTTCTTGTCCACGGCGGCTTCCGGGCTGGCGTTTCGATCGGGATATCGGCGGGGGGCGTGCGGACTTTAGGGCTCAGAACGGCAGGTTGCCGGTGTCCTTCCAGGTGCCCATCCGGGCGCGCAGTCGGACCAGGGCCTGGCCGTGGATCTGGCACACGCGGGATTCGGTCACGCCGAGCACGGCGCCGATCTCGCGCAGGTTCATTTCTTCCTGGTAGTACAGCGCCATCACCGTGCGTTCGCGGTCGGGCAGCGACGCGATGGCCTCGGCCAGCACGGCGCGGAACTCGTCCTGCTCGAACAGGGTGGCCGGGCCCGCCTGGTGGGTGTCGGGGCTGAGCGCGGGCTCGCCGGACGCGTCCACCGTGGCGTCGAGGCTGAGCACCTGGCCGCGCGCGGCATCGTCCATCAACTGCTGGTATTTGTCGGGCTTGAGTCCGACCGCGGCGGCGACCTCCTGCGAGCTGGCCGCGCGGCCATGGCGCTGCTCGATCTCGCGCATCGCGTCGGCCGCCTCGCGCACCTTGCGGTGCACCGAGCGCGGGGTCCAGTCGCCGCGTCGCAGTTCGTCGATCATCGCGCCGCGGATGCGGAACGAGGCGAAGGTCTCGAACGACGCGCCGCCGTCGCCGCGGTATTGGCGGCCGGCCTCGATCAGGCCGATCATGCCGGCCTGGATCAGGTCGTCGACGTCGACGCCGGGCGGCAGCCGCGCGGCGAGGTGGTGCGCGATGCGGCGCACCAGTTCGGTGTGGTTGCGGATCCAGTCCGGCGTGCCGGCGCGCTGGACCGCGAGGTATTCGGCGGGCGCGTTCATGCGCGGCCTCCGGCGTTGGCGACCAGCCGCTCGACGAAGAACTCGAGGTGGCCGCGCGGTCCGTCCGGCAGCGCCAGCTTCTCCAGCCGGCGCGCCACGCCGCGCAGCGCCGCGGACGCCGGCGACGACGGAAAGGCCTGCAGCACCGCCTGCTGCTTCTGCACCGCGCGGCGCAGCCAGTCGTCGAAGGGCACCGCCCCCATGTAGCCGAGGGTCACGTCGAGGAAGCGCGCCGACACCCGGTTGAGTTTCTCGTACAGCTCGTGGCCCTCGTGCTGCGAGCGCACGCTGTTGGCCAGCACCTGCACGCGCGACACGCCGTGCTCGCGCGAAAGCACCTTGATCAGGGCGTAGGCGTCGGTGATCGAGGTCGGCTCGTTGCACACCACCACGATCACCTCCTGCGCCGCCTCGGCGAAGTTGCACACGCTGCCGGAGATGCCGGCGGCGGTGTCGACCACCAGGGCGTCCAGTTCGCGGTCCATGGTCGAGAAGGCGCGGATCAGCCCGGCGTGCTCGCCGAACGACAGTTCCGCCATCCGTCGCTTGCCGCTGGCCGCCGGCACCACCGTGATCCCGAGCGGGCCGTCGAGGAAGGTGTCCTCCAGGCCGCAGCGGCCTTCCAGCACGTCGGACAGGGTGAAGCGCGGCTGCAGGCCCAGCAGCACGTCGATGTTGGCCAGGCCCAGGTCGGCGTCGAGCAGCATCACCTTGCGGCCCACCTCGGCCAGCGCCACGGCGAGGTTGACCGACACGTTGGTCTTGCCCACGCCGCCCTTACCGCTGGCCACCGCGACCACGCGCACCGGGCGCTGGGCGTTGGCGGCGACGGCGCGCAGGCCGTGGGCCTGGTCGATCGCCATCAGGGCGGCCTCAGGCGGCATGGATGGCCGGTTCTTCGCGGCGCGCCGCGGCGCGCAGTTCCGCCGCGCGCAGCACCAGGCGGTGCGGCTCGGCGAGGTGGATGTCCTCCGGCACGCGCTGCCCATCGGTGACGTAGGCCACCGGCAACTGGTGCTTCACCGCCACCGACAGCGACGCGCCGAGGCGGCCGGTTTCGTCGAGCTTGGTCAGCACCACGGCCTCCGGGCGCACGCTCCAGAAGCGGCGCACCACCTCGTCGAGGTCGGCCGGCTGCGCGTTGGCGGGCAGCACCAGCAGCGGGCGCAGGTTGGGGATCGCCTCGATCCAGGCCAACTGCGCGGACAGGCTGCGGTCGCGCTGGCTCATGCCGGCGGTGTCGACCAGCACGAGCCGGTATTCCGACAGTCGCGCCAGGGTCGCGGCCAGCGCCTCGCGCGTGCCGGCCTCGAACACCGGCACGCCGATCAGGCGGCCGTAGGTATACAGCTGCTCGCGGGCACCGATGCGGTAGGCGTCGGTGGTGACCAGCGCGATGTCGCGCGGCCCGTTGCGGCGCGCGAAGCGGGCCGCCAGTTTCGCGATGGTGGTGGTCTTTCCGACGCCGGTCGGCCCGACCAGGGCGAACATCCCGCCGGTGGCGGTGACGTCGCCGCGCAGGGCGGGGATCGACTTCGCCCACAGGCCCAGCGCATGGCCGCGCGCCTTGCGCGCGTCGACGTCGTCGGCGATGCAGGCGGCGATCGCGCGCGCCATCTCGGGCTCGCAGCCGAATTCCTCGAGGTCGTCCAGGACCTGTGCCTTGGCCGGCGACACGCGCAGGCGCTCGTGCGCGTGGCGGGCCATCTCGCGCTCCAGCAGGGCGCGCATGCCGGCCAGTTCGCGGCGCATCTCGATCAGGTTGGCGTCGTCCAGCGGCGCGGGTTCCGCGGCCGGCAGGGGACGCGGCGGCTCGACCGGTGCGGCAGCCTGCGGCTTCGGGGCCGGCGGCGGTGGCGCGCCTTCCGGTGCGGGCTTCTCGTGGCGCCGCGTGGCGCGCACGGCCTGCTGCACCAGCGCCTCGTCGTAGTCGGTCGCCGCCACCACCTCGACGCCGTCGTCGGTGCGCCGACTGGACAGGATCACGGCGCCGGGGCCCTGCTCCTCGCGCACGAGGCGGAACGCGGTCCGCATGTCCGGCGCATTAAAACGCTTGATCTTCATGGTCGTGCGATGCTCCTCAACCCACCGCGCTCATCACCCGCAACCGCTTGTCTTCCGGCACCTCGTGGTAAGCCAGCACGTGCAGGCCGGGAATCGCGTGGCGCGCCATCCGCGCCAGCATCGTCCGCACCGTGCCCGGCACCAGCAGCACCGCGGGGTCGCCCACCATCTCCTGCCGCCGCACCACTTCGCCGAGGCTGCGCTGCATGCGCTCGGCGAGGTTCGGCTCGATGGCGCCGGCCCCTCCGCCGACGCTGTCTTGCAATACCCGTTCCAGCTGCGGGTCGAGGGTATAGACCGGCAGTTCCGGCGCCACCCCGTTGATCTCCTGCACGATCTGCCGGCCGAGCGCGATGCGCACCATGGCGGTGAGCACGGCCGGGTCCTGGGTCTGCGCGGCGTGCTCCAGCAGGGCCTCGACGATGCGCCGGAAGTGCTTGACCGGCACCCGCTCGAACAGCAGGTTCTGCAGCACGCGCGCGATGCAGGCCAGTTGCAGCAGTTTCGGCGTCAGGTCCTCGACCAGCTTCGGCGCCACCTTGGCGAGGTTGGCCAGCAGGGCCTGGACCTCCTCGTGGCCGAGCAGTTCGTGCGCGTGCTCCTTGATCACGTGCGAAAGGTGGGTGGCGATGACGGTCGCCGGGTCGACCACGGTGTAGCCCTGCGACTGCGCCTGCGGCTTGATCGCCGGCAGGATCCAGAACGCGTCGAGGCCGAACGCCGGGTCCTTGGTCGGGATGCCGTCGACCGGGCCGAAAACGCGGCCGGGATTGAGCGCCAGTTCGCGCTCGGGCATCACCTGGCCGGCCGCGATCGGCGCGCCGTGCAGCAGGATCCGGTAGCCGCCGGGCGCCAGTTCCAGGTTGTCGCGGATGTGCACCGCCGGCACCAGGAACCCGAGGTCGCCGGTGAGTTTCCGCCGCACGCCCTTGATGCGCGCCATCAGTTCGCCGCCGGCATTGCGGTCGACCAGCGGGATCAGGCGGTAGCCGACCTCGAGCCCCAGGGCGTCGATCGGCTGCACGTCGTCCCACGACAGTTCCGGGTTGCCCTCCGGGCGCGGCGCGGGCAGCGCCGGCTCGGCGGCCGCCGCGGCGGCGCGCGCGGCGATCCGCCGCATCGCGAAGCCGACCGCGCCCACCACCAGCGCGGTGAGCAGCAGGGCGGCGTTGGGCATGCCGGGCACGAGGCCGGCGATGCCCAGCACCGCCGCGCTGACCAGCAGCGGCTCGCTGCGGCCGAACATCTGCCCGCCGACCTGCGATCCGAGGTCGGCCGGCCGCGAGGCGCGGGTGACCAGCATCGCCACCGCGGTCGAGACCAGCAGCGCCGGGATCTGCGCCACCAGGCCGTCGCCGATGGTCAGCAGGGTGTAGATGCGCGCCGCATCGCCGGCCGACAGCCCGTGCTGCAGGATGCCGATCAGCAGCCCGCCGACGATGTTGATGACGATGATCAGGATGCCGGCGATGGCGTCGCCACGCACGAACTTCGAAGCGCCGTCCATGGATCCGAAGAAGTCCGCTTCCTCGCGCACCTCCTCGCGCCTTGCCTTGGCCTCCTCGCGGGTCAGCAGGCCGGCGTTGAGGTCGGCGTCGATCGCCATCTGCTTGCCGGGCAGGGCGTCGAGGATGAACCGCGCCGAGACCTCGGACACGCGCCCGGCACCCTTGGTGACCACCACGAAGTTGATGATGGTCAGGATGATGAACACGATCAGGCCGACCGCGTAGGAGCCGCCGATCACGAAATGGCCGAAGGTCTCGATCACCTGGCCGGCCGCGCCCGGGCCGGTGTGGCCTTCCATCAGGATGATGCGCGTGGAGGCGACGTTGAGGCCGAGCCGCAGCATGGTGACCATCAGCAGGATGGTCGGGAAGGCGGAGAACTCCAGCGGCCGCGCCACGTACACGACCGCCAGCAGCATCACCAGCGAAATCGCGATGTTGAACGTGAACAGGGCGTCCAGCGCCAGCGGCGGCAGTGGCACCACCACCATCGCGAGGATGACCAGGATCAGGGCCGGTGCGCCGGCGGCGCGGCCACCGGTGCGCAGCATGGCGAGGAATCCGTTGCGATCGAGCGACGGCGGCATGGCGGAGGGCAGGTCGGCTTCCCGACGATGCGGGGGTCGGCGGGGGCGGTTGCAAGGGGCGTGCTAGACGCGGAATGGGGGCGTCGGGCGTCGCCCGTGGGCACGCGCTGGCGCGCGGCCGTCACGTCCCGATCTTGGCGCAGGCGCCTTGCATCGCGCCCTCGCCCGTAGGAGCGCGCTTGCGCGCGACTGCCACGTCTCGACCTTGCCGCAGGCGTCTTGCATCGCGCCCTCCCCCGTAGGAGCGCGCTTGCGCGCGACCGTCACGTTTCGATCTTGGCGCTGGCGTCTTGCCTCGCGCCCTTGACCGCCACGTCTCGATCCTGTCGCACGCGTCTTGCGGCCGAGGCCTCGACGGTAGGAGCGCTGCGTGCAGCGCGACCGCCACGTATCGATCTTGCCGCGGGCGTCTTGCGTGCGGGGTTGTGTTGTTGTCGCAAGCGACAAAGCGGTTTCGTGCCGCTGCCGCGGCCCGACCAGGGGGGCTTGCTTGTCCCAATACTGTCCGGTTAATCCCCGAATAAATTCAACTGGTTAGCGGGCACC
>JAJTHZ010000049.1 GCA_021299185.1 Lysobacteraceae bacterium
GCAGCGCGGCCAGTCATCCGATATGGAGACGACGCGACTCGCGTCGCGGCACACAGCGACGTGCCGGCGGCTCCAATCGTCAACGCAGAACAGTTGCCAACCCTTGTCGTCGAGGACGCCAAGGGCGGGATGCCGGACTGGCTACGCGAACGATTTGCGGCTGGCGAGGACTTCAATCGGCGGCAACGAGCGAAGTACCCGTTCAACGAGGTGTATGTCGAAGCGCCTTGCGAGGGCGGAGCTTGTTTGCGGCTGGATTCCTACAATCCGACAGCTAGTGGTGGTGCCGGCGAGATCGTGTCTCGCAAGTACACGCAGCTCGCTGAGGTTCAGCCTCAGACCGCGATCAACTATATGCGCGAGATTGAGCGCAAGTACGCACCGGGCACAGTGATTGCGGACGTGCCGACGAATCGTGCGAGCGGCCTTGCGGGCGAGCGTCTGCGCGGCCAGATGTATCTTGAGGTGCCAACACAGAATGCGCCGGTGCCGCAGGGGATACTTGATGAAGCGACAGAACGTCGAATCATCATTCGTGACGAGTTCGGCAATGAGTTATAGCTACTGCGAGGCGTGGTTCCGTGCGCGCAAGGTTGCGACGAAGCCACTTACCGAAGCGCAGGCGCGCCATCGCCACGACACGAAGGGTGCGCTCTATACGGTCTTGCTGGGTGACCCGCAGCGGCCGAGCGCGTTCATCGAAATCGTTAGTGACGATAGCATCCAGGTCGAGTTTCTGGATGAGCACTTACGCACGCGAGGTTACTACCAGTTCGTTCGACAGGAAGATTGTCGGCTATTCATGGTCAGCGCAGCGTTCAGCGAGTTTTCTGGCGACAGCAAGCGTCCTCGGCTTTCGCGTCGATTTAGCTTCAAGCCGGATGGTCGAGTCATGTGCTTTGAAACCGACTTCGACGATGCTGCAGACGAGGAAGTTGTGATCGAAAAGCGCATGGATGTGTCGCTGAATTGGGAACCGTATCCTGCATTCGGCGACTACGCTAGCATCGCGCGATTTGATCGCGACAAGCTGTGTTCAAGGGATACGGTATAGGGAGCTTACGGATATCCACCGTTCACGGCCACGGACACCGCAGCGCGCGAGCGGTTTTCCTACACTGCAGATCAGCATTTCCTGACGGACATTGTCGCTGATCAGTTGCTAGAGTGAGGACGTGCCTATCTCTAGCCGTCAGCCTTTCAGCGCCCCTCGCGATCGCCAGCCGTCACTTGCGCGGCTTGCGCGCTCGTGCAGGCGCGCGCTTGGGCCTCGTGAGGTCCGGCGGCTCGCCCCACAGCAGTTCGCCGTGGGCGAGGACGAACTTCGAGGGGATCTTCGGGTTGTTGATGTCCTTGCCGCCGCGCTCGTGCCACTTCGCTTCCCAGTCGGCGAAGTACGGCTCGATCTGCTCGGCCTGGAGCAGGTAGACGGCCTTGAGCGTGATGCCGCGATAGAAACCGAAGACCCACGGCACCTGCCGGTACTTGGCGAGGATCGTTGGGTTGAGGTGGTGGTGGGTAGTGAACTGGTTCTGCAGGTCGAGGTTGACGGTCTTGAGTTCCAGTTCCTGTCCGCCGGCGGTGCGGGCGTCGTTGCCCTCGCGGCCAGGGAGGACGACGAGGCCGAGCAGCAGGATGAGCTGCAACTGCTTGCCGCCGTTGTCCTGGAAGATGTCGCTGATGCCGTGCTTGAGCGCGAGCTTCTGGTAGCGCTCGACTGCCGGCCACAGGCGGCGCAGGGTGGCGAAGTCCCGGTGCGGCGCAAACGCCATCACGCGGGCCTCTTGAGCAGGTCGGCGGGATCGAGGCCGAGCGCTTGGGCCAGGCGCTCGATGTTGTCGACCGAGACGTTGCGCTCGCCGCGTTCGATCGAGCCGACGTAGGTCCGATGCAGACCAGCGAGGTCGGCCAGTGCTTCCTGCGACCATCCACGCGCCTGGCGCACGCGGCGCAGGTTCGCCGCGACACGTTGGCGCGCCGTATAGTGGCTTGGCTTCCCGGTTTTCACCCGGAGAACGATCCGAACTTGTAGACTTTGCGTCTACAGCCGATGAGTAGCACCATGAACCTGCCGAACTTCATGCCCGCCTACACCACTGCGCAAGGCGCCGCCTACGTCGGCGACTCGCGCGCGCTGCTGCGCGATCTGCCCGACGGTAGCGTGAGCCTGGTGCTGACCAGTCCCCCGTTCGCCCTGCAGCGGCCGAAGGAGTACGGCAATCTCGACCAGCACGAATACATCGACTGGCTGACGGAGTTCGCGCAACTGGTGTACGCCAAGCTGCGCGACGACGGCAGCTTCGTGATCGACCTGGGCGGGGCGTACCAGAAAGGAGTCCCGGCGCGCAGCCTGTACAACTTCCGGGTGCTGCTGCGGTTCTGCGACGAGGTGGGGTTCTCGCTGGCCGAGGACTTCTACTGGTTCAATCCGTCGAAGCTGCCGTCGCCCATCGAATGGGTCAACAAGCGCAAGCTGCGCGCGAAGGATGCGGTCAACACGGTGTGGTGGCTGTCCAAGACTCCGTGGCCCAAAGCCGACGTGTCGAAGGTACTGGCGCCTTACAGCGACCGGATGAAGAAGCTGATGGAGGACCCGGAGGGCTTCTACACGCCGAAGAAGCGCCCATCAGGGCACGACATCGGACGCAGCTTCGCGCGCGACAATGGGGGCGCGATCCCATCGAACCTGCTGCAGATCCCCAACACCGAATCTAACGGGGCGTACCTTGCCGGCTGCAAGCTCGTCGGCGCATCCGGCCACCCGGCGCGTTTTCCGGCCAAGCTGCCAGAGTTTTTCATCCGAATGCTGACCGATCCGGGTGACTTGGTAGTCGACATCTTCGCGGGTTCGAACACCACCGGCCAGGTGGCCGAAACCGAAGGCCGCGCATGGCTTGCCTTCGAGGAGCGGCGCGACTATGTGGCCGCGTCGGTGTTCCGTCTGTTAGACAAGAGCCTTTCCGACGAAGCACTGCGCGGCGCGTACGAAAGCGTGCTGAGCGGCGACGGCAACGACCTCAGCGCGTTGTACGCGGGCACGCGCCTGCGCCAAGTTGCGCTGATCTAGATTGCCGCGCGGCCAAGGGTGGCCGCCACAGCCGTCTGAGATTGTCGGCGATCCGCTCTTCGCGATCAGCCGCGATCCATGCGGCCGGCGATCTTCGCCAGAATTGCGAGCGCCTGTGCTTCCGGCGTGGCCTGACGCCCGGTGATGGCGATTCGCTCGTGGATGGGCGTCGCGATCTCCGGCGACTGGATTCGTTCCTCGAGGGATCGACGGACTGCGTCGCGCTCGGTCGCCGCATATTCCAGGAGCTTGCGGACGATCCGCTGCATCAGAGCGACCTGCTCGTCGTCGAACATCCCGGTTGGGGTTTCGATCTCGAAGCCTGGGGCGAGCCATTGGGCACCATCGCGCTCGAACATTGCGAGGACGCAGCGGTGCCGGGCATCAGGCCCGGCATGTGCGAAGCGCTCGTTGCGAAGGTCGAGAAGGCCGGCATGCAATTGCGCTTCGTCGGCAGAGAGTAGGCGGGTCGCCTTGTCGCCCAGCGCGCCTTGTCGGCCTTCGGCACTACCGTCGAAGCAGCGCGCGTACATCATCACTGCGAGCCACGTGTAGGCGGCCAGCGCGAGGTCGTCGCGGGCGACTTCGCCGGTCAGCATCGCTTCAATACGATCAAGGCATGCCGCAATCTGCCCGAGGTCGTAGACGATCCCTTCGAATGCCGCGTAGCGCTTGCCGACCCGATCGTCGAAGTACTCCGAGCCGATCGCGCCGATCGCGATGGACTGCACGATCCGCATCATGGGCGCGGTATCCGACTAGCGGCTGGCCTGCGCCAGCACCGAATCGAGCATCTGGCTGACGAAGCGCTGTTGGGCTTTGGGCAGTTGGGCGAGGCGCTCGAGCTGCTGCTGGATCTTGGGCGGTGGCCCACGCTTGCCGGCGCGGGATTTACCACCGGGATTTCCGAGCAGGTCTTCGACGGAGGTGTCGAGGTGTTCGGCGAGGATGGGCAGCGCGCCGGCGAGCAGGCGCAGGCGGCCGGCTTCGTAGTGGGCCAGCGTCTGCTGTGCGACGCCGAGGCGTTCGGCGAGCTGGACCTGGGTCATGCCGCGGGACTTGCGCAGGATGGCGATGCGCTGGCCGAGTTGCTCGTAGAAGGGGCGATCGGTGATGGCCACGGGCTCGGGGGCGGTGGTTGGGGCGATCGGCAGCATAGGCGGGCTCGTGGGGTGGGGCTGGCGGTTTACTCTCTTGAAGAATACTCTCTGGTGGAGTTAATTTGCACGAAACCCTCTTGACAGCTTCCGGAGACCCGCATGGCCCGCATCCCCGAATCCGAGATCGAGCGGCTGAAGCTGCAGGTGAGCGTGGTGCGGCTGGTGGAGGCGGCGGGGATCGGGTTGAAGCCGCACGGCAAGGACCTGGTGGGTCGGTGTCCGTTCCACGACGACCGCAC
>JAJTHZ010000109.1 GCA_021299185.1 Lysobacteraceae bacterium
CCACCGCGCTGCCGGCGTTGCGCGCGATGTGGAACACCACCCGCTACCGCGAGCCCGACGCCGCCTCGGAGCGCGCGCTGGCCGATTTCCGGCGCGGCATGTCCCGCGTGCGCGCCGAGGTCGAGTGATGCTGCGGCTCGGGCTCAAGGGACGCTACGCGCTGGTGGCCGCGACCGCGATGGTCGTGCTGGCGCTGCTGCTGGCGGCGATCGCGATCGTGCAGCGCGACGGCGACCGGCGCACGGCGGGCGTGGCCGGCGACGAGGTGCGCGCGCTGGGGCGGATGGCGCTGGAGCAGCGCGGCCGCACCCTGGCCCACGTGCTGGCCGAGGCGCTCACCAACCCGGTGTACTTCGTCGACCTGGAGGCGATCGGCGACTTCACGCGGCCGGTGCTGTCGGAGCCGGACGTGCGCTACGTGCTGGTGTTCGACGCCAAGGGGCGCATCCTGCACGACGGCAGTTCCGCGATCGCCGCCTTCGGCCAGTCGATGGAGGGCCCGATGTCGGGCCAGGCGGCGCTCGCCGCCAGCACGCTGGTGCAGTCCGACGCCAGCCTGGTCGACGTGACCGAGCCGCTGTTCCTCGGCGGCCAGCGCCTCGGCGGCGTGCGCATCGGGCTCTCGCGCGAAGCCTACGACCGCGCCGCGGAGCAGGCCGCCGCCGCGCTGATGCGCAACGCCGACCGCGTCGCCGCCGAGCGCCTGCGCGCGCTGGCCTGGCCGCTGGCCGGCCTGTTGGCCCTGATCGGTTTCGGCCTGTGGCTGGTCGCGACCAAGCTGGTGCGGCCGATCCGCGCGATCGCCGCGCATGCACGCGCCCTCGAGGAAGGCCGATTCCAGCAGCACCTCGACACCGCGCGCGGCGACGAACTCGGCGACCTGATGCGCAGCATGAGCGCGCTCGGCGCCAGTCTCGCCGCGCACGACCGCGACGTGCGCCGGCTCGCCTACGTCGACAGCCTGACCGGCCTGCCCAACCGGCTGATGCTGCGCGAGGCGCTGGCGCGCGCGATGATGGTCGGCCGCAGCAGCGGCACCGGTCTGGCGCTGCTGTTCATCGACCTCGACGACTTCAAGCGCATCAACGACACGCTGGGCCACGACGCCGGCGACGAGGCGCTGGCGCAGGTTGCGCATCGCCTGGAGTCGCGGCTCGCCGCGGTGCGCCTGCCGGCGCAGCCCGACGTCACCGGCAGCGCCGGCGACATGGTGGCGCGCTTCGGCGGCGACGAGTTCGTCGCCCTGCTGTTCGGCGGCGATCTGCGCGCGCGCGCGCGGCAGTTCGCCGAGGGCGTGTTCGAGGCGGTGCGCGAGCCGCTGGCCGCCGGCGGGCGCAGCGTGCACCTCAACGCCAGCATCGGCATCACCCTGTTCCCCGACGACGGCGACGACCCGCAGGGCCTGATGAAGTGCGGCGACATCGCGATGTACGAGGCCAAGCAGGCCGGCAAGAACTGCTATCGCTACTTCACGCCGGCGATGACCCGCGTCGCGGAGGAGCGGCTGCACCTGGAGCACGACCTGCGCCAGGCGCTGGCCGGCGGCGGACTCGCGGTGCATTACCAGCCGATCGTGGAACTGCGCTCGGGCCGCATCGCCGGCGCCGAGGCGCTGCTGCGCTGGGGCCACCCGCAGCGCGGCCTGGTGCCGCCGATGCTGTTCGTCGGCATCGCCGAGGACTTCGGGCTGATCGCGGAACTCGGCCGCTTCGCGCTGGAGCGCGCCTGCGCCGACGCGGTGCGCTGGCCCGACGGGCAGGGTGGGGCGCCGTTCGTGTCGGTCAACCTGTCGGTGAAGCAGTTGCGCGACCCTGGGCTGCCGCGCGAGATCGCCGCCACCCTGGCCCGCCACGGGCTGCCGACCTCGCGACTGCACGTCGAGCTGACCGAGAGCGCGCTGCTCGATTCCGAGCCGCTCGCGTTGACCGCGCTGGCCGAGATGCGCCGGCTCGGGATCCGCATCTGGCTGGACGATTTCGGCACCGGGTTCTCCGGCCTGTCGCACCTGCGCCGCGTGCCGGTCGACGGGGTGAAGATCGACCGCAGCTTCGTGCAGGACCTGCTCAGCGACCGCGAGGACCTCGCGCTGACCTCGGCGATCATGGCGATGGCGGGCTCGCTGGGCATCGAGGCGATCGCCGAGGGCGTGGAGACCGAAGCGCAGCTGGAGATCCTGCGCAACCTGCGCTGCGACCTCGGGCAGGGCTTCTTCCTCGGCCATCCGGTGCCGCAGGAGGAGCTGCTGGCGGTGCTGGCGGTGCTGGCGCGAGGGCTGAGGGCTGAGGGCTGAGGGCGTTGCGTGCTCAGGCGCCGAACAGCCTGCCGGCCAACTCGACCAGGGTACCGGAGAGCAGCAGGAAGGTGACGATGGTGGCGGCCATCATCACCCACGACACCAGCAGGGCGATGCCGTCGTCCTCGACCAGCGCCACGCCGGCCAGCATCAGCACCAGCGCCAGCGGGTAGTTGGTCAGTGGGATCGGCAGCGCCAGCACCAGGCCGTGGCCGATCACCAGCAGGCCGGTGACCGAGGGCCACGCGCCGGGGAACAGCCCGGTCCAGCGCGGGCGGCTGGCGCGTTCCAGCCAGGTCAGCACCTTGCGCATGCGCTCGACGAAGCGGCCGATCGCGGCGCGCGACACGCGCCGCGCACGCAACCACCCCGGCAGCCAGGGCTTGCGCATGCCGAACAGCATCTGCGCGCCGAACAGCATCACCAGCGGGCCGGCCACCGCGCCGGCGCCGACCGGGGTGGGGATGAAGGCGGTGAGCGTGCCGAGCACGATCAGGATGCCGAAGCCGCGCACGCCGAAGGTGTCGACGATCTCGCCCAGCGCCACGCCGTCGTCGCCCGGTGCGGCCGCGATGCCGGCCAACAGTTCCGAGGTGCGCTGGCGCGCGGCGGGGTCGTGGCGGGGCGTCACGGTTCGACGCGCGAGACCAGCAGTTTGTCGATCCGCGCGCCGTCGAGGTCGACCACCTCGAAGCGGAAGCCGGCGGCCTCGAAGTGCTCGCCGACCTGCGGGATGCGGCCGAAGTGCGTGGTCACCAGGCCCGCCGCGGTGCGGTACTCCTGTTCGTCCTCCAGCGGCAGCCGCGACACGCCGAGCAGTTCGCGCAGGTCGTCGACGCCGACCCGGCCGTCGACCAGCCACGAGCCGTCGGCGCGGGTGACGATCGGCTGCTCGCCCTGGTCGGCGGCCTGCGCCATGCGGCCGAACACCGCCGCCAGGAGGTCGTTGAGCGTGACCATGCCCTGGATGTCGCCGTACTCGTCCACCACCAGCGCCAGCGGGGTTTCCGACTCGCGGAACTTCTCCAGCAGCGAGACCGCCTTGGCGGTCTCCGGCACGAACAGCGGCGGCGATACCTTGCGGAACAGTTCCACCGGCTTGCCGGCCAGCGAGTCGGTGAGGTCCTTCAACTGCAGCACGCCGATCACGTCCTGCTCGCCGCCGCGCTTGACCGGATAGCGCGAGTAGGGCGATTCGCGCATCACCGCCAGGTTTTCCTCCAGCGGCGCGGCCGCGTCGAGCCAGGCGATGTCGGTGCGCGGCGTCATCAGGCTGTCGACCGTGCGCTCGCCGAACGACAGCGCGCGGTTGACCATGTTGCGCTCGGAATCGTCGATCACGCCCTGCTCGGCGCCTTCGGCGACGAGGTGCTTGATCTCCTCTTCGGTGACCTGCTCGGCGGTGCCGCCGCGCACGCCGAACAGCTTGAGCAGGCCTTCGGTCAGCACCGCCAGCAGCACCACCGCCGGCTTCGCCGCCGCCGAGGCGACCTGCATCGGCACCGCGACATAGGTCGCGATGCGCTCCGGTGCCACCAGCGCCAGCCGCTTGGGCACCAGTTCGCCGAGCAGGATGAAGGCCATCGAGATGCCGCCCACGGCGACCGCGACGCCGATCTCCTCCGCCCACGGCGCGACCGATTCGAAGTCGGCGAGGAATGCGCCGAGGCGCACGCCGATCGTCTCGCCGCCGAAGTAGCCCGACAGCACGGTGAGCACCGTGAGGTATACCTGCACCGACGACAGGAAGCGTTCCGGCTGCTCCGACAGGTCGAGCGCCGCCTGCGCGCGCCGGCTTTCGCCGGCCTGCTGGCGCAGGCGGCTCTTGCGCGAGGTCATCACGGCCATCTCCGACAGCGCGAAGAAGCCGTTGAGCAGGACCAGGGCGAGGACGACCAGCAGTTCGACGGGCATCGGACGATCTCAGCGCCACACGCCGTTGGCGAAGTGCTCCGCGTTCCACCACAGGTGGGTGGCGATCGCGGCGGCGTAGCCGAGTGCCACCGCCCAGGTCCAGCGCAGGTGGCCGAAGAAGGTGTACTGGCCGCGCGAGACGCCCATCAGCGCCACGCCGGCGGCTGAGCCGATGCTGAGCATGCTGCCGCCGACGCCGGCGGTGAGGGTGATCAGCAGCCACTGGCCGTGGTCCATCGGCGGATCCATCTGCAGGACGGCGTACATGATCGGGATGTTGTCGACGATCGCCGACAGCGTGCCCATCGCGATGTTGGACCAGGTGTGGCCCAGCGTGCCGTACATCTCGCGCGAGGCGACTTCGAGGAAGCCCATGGTGGCCAGGCCGCCGACGCACAGCAGCACGCCGTAGAAGAACAGCAGGGTGTCCCACTCGGCGTGGGACAGGATCCGGAACACGTTGTAGGGCTCCGTGCCCGCGCTGCCCGGGCGCACCGCCTCGACCCGCTTGATCACGTAGCCGAACAGGTTCAGCAGCCCGAGCCCGACCATCATCCCGAACACCGCCGGCATGCCCAGCCACTGCTTGTTGCCGACCGTGATGGCGATGGTCAGCGCGAACAGGCCGGCGATGATGAGGCCGCCGAAGCGGATGTCGGCATCGTCGCGGCCGCGTGCTGGCGCATCCTTCGGCAGCGCGAAGTGCATGCAGATCGCCGGCACCAGGAAGTTCACCATCGAGGGCAGGAACAGGCGGAAGAATTCGAAGAACTCGACCTTGTGCGCGGTCCACACCATCAGGGTGGTGATGTCGCCGAAGGCGCACCACGCGCCGCCTGCGTTGGCCGCCACCACCAGGTTGATGAAGGCCAGCGTCACGAAGCGGGCGTTGCCGCCGCCGACGGCGAGGATGACCGCCGACATGATCAAGGCGGTGGTGAGGTTGTCGAGCACCGACGACATGAAGAACGCGATCACGCCGGTGATCCAGAACAGCTGCCGGAAGCCGAAGCCGCGGCTGACCAG
The DNA here is from genome assembly GCA_021299185.1 of Lysobacteraceae bacterium. Classification (GTDB taxonomy): domain Bacteria; phylum Pseudomonadota; class Gammaproteobacteria; order Xanthomonadales; family Ahniellaceae; genus UBA4656. Next base: position 5,234 of record JAJTHZ010000109.1, read on the forward strand.
TTCTGCGCGCAGCGCCTCGAACACGTTGCGCTCGGTCATCGCCGCCACGTAGGACATGGCGACGATAAGGAAGAAGAACAACTGCGCGAACTCGAGGAAAATGTGCAGGAAGGCCTCGCGCGCGAAGCCCTCGCCGGCGGCCGGATCGCCGGCGGCGAACCAGGCCACCAGGGCCCAGATCAGGCCCGCGCCGAGCATCACCGGCTTGGACTTGCGAAGGTGCGTGCGCTCCTCGAACACCACCAGCAGGTAGGCCAGCACGAAGATCGCGACCGCCAGCCAGCCGACCGGACGCTGCGTCCAGTCGAGGCTGCGCGCTGCCGCCTCGGAGGCGCCGGCCACCCCCGGCAGGAGCAGCAGGGCGACGGCGCAGCGGGCGAGGTGCATCGCGGATTTCCGGCCCGAGGGCCCAGGTTCTTCGTGGGCGCGAATCACGCGGCGACGAGGCTCCGGTACAGGTTCCAGCCGCTCAGGGCGATCACGACGCAGCCTACCACGGCCATCATGACGCGCGCCGGCGCATGGCGGACGACCCACGCCGCCAGCGGCGCGGCGACCGCGCCGCCGGCCAGCAGGCCGACGATGGCGGTCCAGTACACCGTGTCGAGCGCGACCACGAACGCGATCGTGATCGCCACGGTGACCACGAACTCGACCGAGTTGACGGTGCCGATTGCGGTCCGCGGCGTCAGCCCCTGGCCGAGCAGGGTCGAGGTGGTGATCGGGCCCCAGCCGCCGCCGCCGATCGCGTCCAGCATCCCGGCGACGAAGCCGAGCGCGCGCGGGTGCCGCGCTTCGGCGCGGGTGGCCACGCGGGCGCGCAACGCCCGCCACAGGATCGCCGCGCCGAGCAGCAGCAGGTAGGCCGCCACCCACGGCTGGGCGACCGCGCCGTCGATGTGGGCCAGCAGGGTGGCGCCGATCACGCCGCCGATGGCGCCGGGCACCGCGAGCCGGCGGAACAGGCGCCAGTCGACGTTGCGATGCGCGATGTGCGATGCGGCCGAAATGCCGGTGGTCACCACCTCGGCGGCGTGCACGGACTTGCTCGCCACCGCGGGCGGCACGCCCATCGACATCAGCACCGTGCTGCCGATCACGCCGTAGGCCATGCCCAGCGCGCCGTCGACCAGTTGCGCGGCGAAGCCGAGCAGGACGAACCACAGCAGGAGCTCGGTGTCCACGGCGGCGCACCGTCCGCGGGGCGATCAGCCGACGTCGCGCCCCTTGCTCATCGCGCGCTCGAGGCCGTCGGCCAAGGTGGCGAGTTCGACGATCATCGACTCCAGTTCATCCTCGTTGAGGCCGGTGAACGGGCGGTTCTCGCACAGATGGAGATAGGGCACGCCGTCGATGTCGCTCAGCGACAGGTAGCCGACCCGCTGCTCCCAGTTGAAGCGCAGGCACTTGCCGGCGTCGCGGCTGCCGATCGGCGCCACCGGCGTACTGACCCGCAGGTACTTGCGGCCGGCGTCGGTGTCCAGCTCGGCCAGGAACACGCCCTGCCGCCGGCCGTCGTCCAGCGCCATGTCGAACGAGATCACGTAGGGATCGTTGTCGCGCAGCGTATGGCGGGTGGCCAGGAAGCTGCGGACGTCCTCGAAACTGTGCATGGCGTCGGGACCGGAAAGGGGAACCGGCGTATGCTACCCCACGGGTCGGTGCCGCCGGCAAGCGCATGGACGATGGGGTCACGCCAACGACGGACGCACGCAGCCGCATCGTCGCCACGGTGCGGGCGCTGCCGCGCGGACAGGTGGCCTCCTACGGCCAGGTCGCCGCGCGCGCCGGCCTGCCGGGGCGCGCGCGGCTGGTCGCGCGCGTGCTGGCGGAAGCGCCGGCCTCGCTGCGCCTGCCCTGGCACCGCGTGCTGCGCAGCGACGGTCGCATCGCGTTCCCGCCCGGCTCGCGCGGCCATGCGGAGCAATCGCGCCGGCTGCGCGCCGAAGGCGTCAAGGTGGCCGACGGTCGCGTCGCAGCGGCCGATTTCGCCGGCGCGCAGGGCCTCGACGCGGCCCTCTGGGGACCCGGCTGAGGCGCGCTCAGTCGCGCCGCAGCCAGGCCGCGATCGACAGGCGTTCGCGGCGCGCCGCACGCACCTCATGCTCGACATCGGCGGCGCGGAACACCGCCAGCCGGCCGCCGATCGGCAGCACGTCGTGCGGAGTGTCGCCGTCGGGCGCGAAGATGCGCAGCGCGCCGCCGTCGGCGTCGGACCACGCTTCGTTGAGGTACAGCACCAGGGACACCACGCGGGCGTCGTCGTCGCGGAAGCGGTCGCGGTGGCGGGCGTAGCCCGCGCCCGGCGGATAGCGCGCGTAGTGCGCCTCGGTGCGCCGCAGGCCGAGGAACAGTTCGTGGTTCAGTCCGGCGCGCAGCGCGTCGAGCGCGTGCAGCGCCGGGGCATCGGCCGGATCGTCCGCCTGCAGCCAGCGCGTGTGGTCGCCGCGCACGGCGGGATCGTGGTGGCGCGCCGCGCCGCGGCCGATGGCCGCCGGTGCGAGCGCGCCTGCGGCGGCATGCCTGCGGCAGGCATCCGCCAACGCGCGCCAGGCCGCGTCCGGCAGCCAGTCGTCGACCACGCACCAGCCGTCGGCGGCGAGCGCGGCGGCGATGCGTGCGGCGTGCGCGTCGGCGGAATCGGCAGGCATGGTGCTACGGTAGCGCCTTGTCCGTCGCGATGCCGTCCGATGCGCCGCTTCACGCCCGTCACCACCGCGTTGCTGATCCTGCTCGGCGCCGGCTTCGCGCTGCAGATGGCGCTCGCCGACCCGTGGGTGGTGGCGTTCGCGCTGTGGCCGCTGGACGCGGCGGGAGTGATCCCGTCGCCCGCCGGGCCGCTGGCGGTGCATTTCTCGCCGTGGCAATTGGTGACGTATTCGTTCCTGCACGGCGGCCTGCTGCACCTGGCGGTGAACGCGCTGGCGCTGTTCATGTTCGGCCCGCCGATCGAGCGCCTGCTGGGGCGCGGACCGTTCGCGACCTACTGGTTCACCTGCGTGGTCGGCGCGGCGGTGGCGCAGTTGCTCACCCTGCGCTGGACGGTCGGCGGCGACGCGCTGGTGCCGACCATCGGCGCCAGCGGCGGCGCGTTCGGCGTGCTGCTCGCCTTCGGCCTGTTCTTCCCGCGCGAGCGCATCCTGCTGCTGATCCCGCCGATCCCGATGCCGGCGTGGCTGTTCGTCACCCTGTACGCGGCGCTCGAGCTGTACCTCGGCGTCACCCGCGACGGCAGCGGCGTGGCGCACTTCGCCCACCTCGGCGGCATGCTGGCCGGCTTCGTGCTGATCCAGTACTGGCGCGGCCGGCTGCCGATCCGGCCGCGCCGCATCCTGCAGCGCTGAAGTCGCGCGGGCGCGCTCAGGATCGCAGCGACAGGAAGTCCACGCTGGCCACGAAACGCAGGCTGTCCAGGCGCAGGCTCGACTGCGGCAACAGTTCCTCCAGCATCGCCAGTTCGTCGCGCGCGGCGTCGATCTCCGACGCGCGCACGCTGGGGTTGACCCGCGCCAGCGCCTCCAGGCGGTCGATCTCCTCGCGCAGGCCGGCGCGCGCGGTGGCGAGCGCCTTGTCGACCAGCGCCGCGGCGCGCGCCTCGCCCTGCTTGCGGCAGGCGCCCAGCATCGGCGGCAGCAGCGCGGCGAGGTGCTTGCGGTAGCGCGCGACGTCGATGTTGCGCTCGCCCGAGCGGCCCAGCGCGCCGGCGTCCGGGCGCCATTCGCCGCGGTCCGACAGGCGCGTGTCGACCACGCAGCGCAGCGGCAGCGGCGGCAGGAAGCGGTCGGCACCGAGCTTCGGCGGCGAGATGCACTCCAGCACGAACACCGCCTCCAGCAGCGCCGTGCGCGGCGGCAGCGTGTCGTCGACCGCGAACGCCGCGTTGCCGATCTCGCTGCCCAGCAGCAGGTCCAGCGCGCCGACCACCATCGGATGGTCGAGGCGCAGGAACAGCACGTCCTCGCGCGCGAGCGCGGTGGGGCGGTGGAAGGTGGCCTGGCGCGGCTGGTCGAGGCCGGGGAAGGCCTCGGTGGTCAGCATCTCGGGGTCGAGCAGGAACAACTGCGGGCCCTGCTCCTCGACATCGACGCCGAAGTGTTCGAACAGGCGCAGGATGAAGTCGCCGGCGGCGCGGTCGGCGTCGGCGCCGGCCAGCGCCTCCAGCAGGCGCTCGGCGCCCGGCGCATGGCGGGTGTTGAGCTCCAGCAGGCGGTCGCGGCCTTCGGCGATCGCGGCGGCGAGCTGCGCGTGCGCGCCGGCGGTCTCGTCGACCAGGGCGTCCAGCGCGGCGGCGGACTCGGACTCGCCGCGCGCCTGCGCCAGCGAGGCCGCGATCACGCGTTCGCCGAAGCGCTTGAGCAGTTCGCGTCCGTCCTCGGGGCTGCCGGACAGCGCGCCGAGCCCGGCGTCGAGCCAGCGCAGCAGCGCGTGCTGGGCGCTGCCGTCGTACACGCAGGCGTGGATGTTGACGTCGCCGCGCTGGCCGATGCGGTCGAGGCGACCGATGCGCTGCTCCAGCAGGTCCGGGTCGAGCGGCAGGTCCCACAGCACGAGGTGCTGCGCGAACTGGAAGTTGCGGCCTTCGCTGCCGATCTCGGTGCACAGCAGCAGGCGCGCGCCGCCGGGGTCGGCGAAGTGCGCCGCGGCGCGGTCGCGCTGCACGATGCCGAGCCCCTCGTGGAAGCGCGCCACCGGCACGCCGGAGCGCAGGCGCAGCGCTTCCTCCAGCGCGTGCAGCTTGGCCTGGCAGCGCGTGATCAGCAGGAACTTCTCGCCCGGATGCGCGTCCAGCAGCCCGGTCAGCCAGGTCAGCCGCGGGTCGTCGAGGTAGGACAGGGGCGGCGCGAACGGCGGCTGCGCGATGTCGCCGAGGAACTCCTCCACCAGGCGTTCGGCCAGCGCCGGCTCCGGCGGCGGAAGCACCACCACGTGCGGCACGCGGCGCGGAAAACCGCCCACCACCGCGCGCCGGTTGCGGAACATCACCCGCCCGGTTCCGTGGCGGTCGATCAACTGGCGCAGCAGCGCGGTGCGCGCCTCGGCGTCGGCGCGCGCCAGCGGGGCGACGGCCTCCGGGCCCAGCAGGCGCACCAGGTCCTCGAGGTCGGCCGCATCCAGCGGCTCGCCGCCGTCGAGCCGCGCCGCCAGGCGCGACAGCGCGACGTAGTGCGCGCCTTCCTGCTGGAACGCCTCGAGGTCGTGGAAGCGCGCCGGATCGAGCAGCCGCAGCCGCGCGAAGTGCCCGCTGCGGCCGAGCTGCTCCGGGGTCGCGGTGAGCAGCAGCACGCCGGGCGTGCGCCGCGCGAGCGCCTCCACCAGCTGGTACTCGCGGCTCGCCGCATCGGGCGCCCAGGCCAAGTGGTGCGCCTCGTCGACCACCAGCAGGTCCCAGCCGGCCTTCACCGCGGCCTGCGCGCGCTCGCCCTTGCCGGTGAGGAAGGCGAGGTCGGTGATCACCAGTTGCTCGTCGAGGAAGGGATTGCGGCCGTCGCCGGCGAGTTCGATCGCCTCCGCGCGCTCCTCGTCGAAGATCGCGAAGTCGAGGTTGAAGCGCCGGCGCAGTTCGACGAACCACTGGTAGACCAGGGCCTCGGGCAGCAGCACCAGCACGCGCCCTGCGCGCCCGGTGGCGACCATGCGCGCGATCACCGTGCACGCCTCGATGGTCTTGCCGAGGCCCACCTCGTCGGCCAGCAGCACGCGCGGCGGGCGCCGTTCGCTGGCGATCTCGGCCACCCGCAACTGGTGCGGTATCAGGTCGATGCGCGCCGACAGCGCGCCGAAGCCGGCATCGCGGCGCGCCTGCGCGCGGCGCTCCAGCGCTTCCACGCGCAGGTCGAACGCGGCCGGCCGGTCGACGCGTCCGCCGAGCAGGCGGTCGTCGGCCTTGGAGATGTCCTGCACGTCGTCGAGCGCGCCTTCCGGCACGCGCTGCCCGCCGCCGCGGTAGTGCAGCACGCCGTCGCGCTCCTCGACCTCCTCGACCGTGAAGCGCCCGCCGTTGGCGTTGACCTTGTCGCCGATCCGGAACGCGGCGCGCAGCAGCGGTGCGCTGGCCACCGCGTAGACGCGCATGGTGCCGGTGGCGGCGAACAGGACCTGCACCTGGCGGGCATCGGCGCGCAACACGGTGCCGAGCCCGAGTTCGGGCTCGGCGGTGGACAGCCAGCGCTGTCCGGGAACGAAGGGCGACATCGGCGACTCGTTCGCAAGGAAGCGACGATTATCCGCGATGCGGGGCGCGGGCGCGAATCCGCCGCGCCAGGCGACGCGCCCGCGCGGGCTAGAATCGAGGTCGTCGACCCGGAGTCGTGCCCGTGCGCGCCATCGCCTGCCTGTTCGCCGCCCTGTTCGCATCGTCCGCCGCCGCGGCCGGCGACTGGCGCACCGATGCCGAGGCGTCGGGCTTCCGCCGCACCCCCGACCTCGCCGCCACCATGGCCTGGCTGGAACGCCTCGCCGGCGCCACCGACGCACTGCGCATCGAGCGTTTCGGCACCAGCGCCGAGGGACGGGCGCTGCCCGTGGTGGTGGCCAGCGCCGATGGCGCGTTCACGCCAGAACTCGCGCACGCGCGCGGCCGCAGCGTGCTGTGGGTGCAGGCCGGCATCCACCCCGGCGAAATCGAGGGCAAGGACGCGGGGCTCGCCCTGCTGCGCGACCTCACCGTGGCGGCGCGCCACCGCGGCCTGCTCGACGACACCGTGCTGGTGTTCATCCCGGTGTTCAACGTCGACGGCCACGAGCGCTCGGGGCCGTACAACCGCATCAACCAGAACGGCCCGGAGTCGATGGGCTTCCGTGCCACCGCGCAGAACCTCAACCTCAACCGCGACCACGTCAAGGCCGACGCGCCGGAGATGCGCGCCTGGCTCGCCCTGTGGAACCGCTGGCGCCCGCACCTGCTGGTCGACGTGCACACGACCAACGGCGCCGACTACCAGTACGACCTGACCTGGTACCTGGAGGAATGGGGCAACCAGGCGCCGACCGTGCGTGAATGGCAGCGCGCGGCCTTGATCGGGCGCGTGTTCCCCGCCACCGACCGCCACGGCCACCTGCTCGGGCCCTACATCAACCTCGTCGACCACCGCGATCCGCGCCAGGGACTGGTCAACTTCGGCTCCGGGCCGCGCTTCTCCACCGGCTACGCGGCGCTGCGCAACCGGCCGGGCGTGCTGGTCGAGACCCACATGCTCAAGCCCTACCGCCGGCGGGTGGACGCGACCTACGCCCTGCTGCTCGAACTGCTGCGCGAACTCGACCGGGACGGCGCGGCGCTGCGCGATGCGGTCGCGGCCGCCGACGCGGCCACCGTCGCGCGTGCGGCGGCCGATGCCCCGCGCCTGGCCGTCGCCTACCGCCCCAGCGACCGGGCCGAGGACTTCGTGCTGCGCGGCGTCGCCTTCACGCAGGAGCGCAGCGAGATCTCGGGCGACACCTGGATCCGCTACGACCCGTCGAAGCCGCGCCGCTACACGGTGCCGTTCTTCCGCGCGATGGTGCCCGCCGCCAAAGTCGCGCTGCCGGCGGCCTACGTGCTGCGTCCGTCCGCCCGCGAGGCGATCGCGCGCGTCGAGGTGCACGGGCTGTCGCACTTCCGGCTGGTCGCGCCCGCCGAAGTGGCGGCCGTCGGCTGGCGGGTCACGAACCCGGCGTGGGCGCCGGCGCCGTTCGAGGGCCGCCACGTGCTCGCGGCGTTCGACGTCGCCGACCTGCCACGCCCGCAGGTCTTGCCCGCCGGCAGCGTGGTGGTGCCGCTGGACCAGCCGGCGGCGAACCTCGCGGCCCAGCTGTTCGAGCCCGCGGCGCCGGACTCGCTGCTGCGCTGGGGTTTCTTCGACGCGCATTTCGAGCAGAAGGAGTACGCGGACGCGCGCAAGGCCGAAGCGCTGGCGCGCGAGATGCTCGCGGCCGATCCCGCGTTGCGGTCCGAGTTCGAGCGCGCGCTGGCCGACCCGGCCTTCGCGGCGCAACCGCGAGCACGGCTCGACTTCTTCTTCCAGCGCTCGCGCTGGGCCGATTCCGGGCGCGGCGTGCCGCCGGTGTGGCGAATCGATCGCGCGACCCTGGCCCGCCTGCGGCAGGAGACGCCATGAGCACGCTTCGCGCACCCAACGACCTGGCGCAGCACGAGGGATTTCGCCGCCTGCTGTCGGTCACCTCGCCGCTGCCGGCGCCGCGCACCGCGGTCGCGCACCCGATGTCTGCGGAGGCGCTCGGCGCCGCGCGCGAGGCGCACGACGAAGGCCTCATCCGCGCCATCCTGGTCGGGCCGGCCGCGCGCCTGGAACGCCTCGCCGCGGACAACGGCATCCGCATCGACGACCTCGAGCGCGTGCCGACCGAGCACAGCGTCGGCTCCGCGGCGGCCGCGGTGGCCCTGGTGCGGGCCGGCAAGGCGGACGCGGTGATGAAGGGCAGCCTGCACACCGACGAGTTCCTGCACGCGGTGCTCGACGGCGCGACCGGCCTGCGCACCGGCCGCCGCGCCAGCCACGTGTTCGTGGTCGACGTGCCCGGGTTCCCGCGCCCGCTGCTGGTCACCGACGCGGTGATCAACATCGCCCCGGGACTCGCCGAGAAGGCCGATATCGCGCAGAACGCGATCGAACTGGCGCAGCGCCTCGGCATCGCCCGGCCGCGGGTCGCCCTGCTGGCGCCGGTGGAGACGGTGAATCCGAAGATCCCCTCCACGCTGGATGCCGCCGCGCTGTGCAAGATGGCCGATCGTGGCCAGATCACCGGTGGCGTACTGGAGGGGCCGCTGGCCTTCGACTCGGCGATCGACGCCGAATCGGCGCGCATCAAGGGCATCGACTCGCCGGTCGGCGGCGCGGCCGACATCCTGCTCGCGCCCGATCTCGACAGCGGCAACATCCTGGTCAAGCAACTGACCTTCATGATGAAGGCGGACGCCGCCGGGATCGTGCTCGGCACGCGGGTGCCGGTGGTGCTGACCTCGCGCGCCGACAGCCGCTATACGCGCCTGGCGTCGTGCGCGCTGGCGCGCCTGCTCGCCGCGCGCGCCGCACGGCCGCCTGCAGGCTGAGCGCGGCATGGGTCTGCTGGCGCTCAATGCGGGGTCCACCAGCGTCAAGGCCGCATGGTTCGACGCGCCGGGGCGCGACGCCACGTGGCGGATCGAGATGCAGTACCAGGAAAACGAACCGTACGGGTTCTGGAGCGCCACCGGAGAGCCGCCGCGCACGGTGCTGGTGCCGCCGCACCCGGGCGGCGGCAGCGAGGTCGTGCTGCGGATCATGCGCACCCGCATCCCGGGGAAAATCCCCGCGCCGCCCGCGGTCGTCGTGCACCGGATCGTCCACGGCGGGACCACGTTCGATCGCGCGGTGGTGCTCGACGACCTCAACCTGCCGGTGCTGGCGGGCCTGGCGCCGCTGGCGCCCCTGCACCAGCCGGACAACCTCGCCGGTGTTGCCGCGGCACGCGCGCAGTTTCCGCAGGCCGTGCAGGTCGCGTGCTTCGACACCGCCTTCCACGCCGCGTGGCCGGATGCGGCGCGGCGCTTCGCGCTGCCGCGCCGGCTGCACGAGCAGGGTATCCGCCGCTACGGCTTCCACGGACTCGCGCACGCATTCGCGGCCCGGCGGCTCCGCGAATCGCTGCCGCAGGCGCGGCGCGCGGTGATCGCGCACCTCGGCGGGGGGTCCAGCCTCTGCGCGCTGGATGATTTCGCCAGCGTCGACTGCTCGATGGGTTACTCGCCGCTCGACGGACTGCCGATGGCCACCCGCTGCGGCGCGATCGATCCCGGCGTGCTGCTGGAACTGGCCGGGCCGCGCGGGATGCCGCTCGACGCGCTGGGGCACCTGCTGTACCGCGAGTCCGGGATGCTCGGCGTGTCGGGACTGTCGGCGCACATGCACAAGCTGCTCGAAAGCCGCGCGCAAGGCGCGCGCGAGGCGGTGGATCTCTATGTCCATCACGTCGTGCGCGGCATCGGCGCGATGGCGGCGACGCTGGGCGGCCTCGACGCATTGGTGTTCAGCGGCGGCATCGGGCAGCGTGCGGCTGCGATCCGCGAGGCGGTCTGCGGGCGACTCGGATTCCTCGGCGTGGCGGTCGATCCCGCCGCGAACGCCGCGCAGGCGCCGGTGCTCGAGGCGGCGCAGAGCCGGGTCGCGGTGCGCATCGTCGCCTGCGACGAGGAAGCCGAGATGGCGCGCGAGGCCTTCGCGCTGGTGGCGGGCGACTCCGCGGGGTGAGGAATCGCGGCGCACGCGCCGCTTCCACCCGATCGCGGCGCGCCAGCGCGCCGCGCGGTTCAAACCTCGGCCGAGCCGCCCGGCTGCGCCAGCCCGACCTTGCAGCCGAAGCGGCGGGTGAGTTTCTCCGCCAGCGCTTCGCGCGCCTTGTCCTCGCCGTGCACCAGCCACACGGGCGGGCGGTCGCGGAAGTGGCCGTACCACTCCAGCAGGCCGCCCTGGTCGGCGTGCGCCGACAGGCCGCCGATGGTGTGCACCTGCGCCGCCACCCGCACCTGCTCGCCGAAGATGCGCACGAAGCGCTTGCGGTCCACCAGTTCGCGACCCAGCGTGCCGTGCGCCTGGTAGCCCGCGATCACCACGTGGGTGGACTCGCGCCACAGGTGGTGCCGCAGGTGGTGCACGATGCGTCCGCCGTTGCACATCCCGGAGCCGGCGATGATGATCATGCCGCCGCGGCGGTCGTTCAGCGCCTGCGACTGCGCGGCGTCCACCGTGGTGTCGAGGTTGGGCAGGCGGAACGCCTCGCCGCCGCGCCACAGGGCGCGCGACTCGTCGTCGAGCAGCGGGAAGTGCCGGTTGTAGACATCGACCACCTTGGCCGCCATCGGCGAATCCAGCGCGATGCGCCAGCCGCCGAGGCCCCAGGCGTCGAAGTGGCGCGCCATCCAGTGGATGATCTCCTGGCTGCGGCCGACCGCGAAGGCCGGGATCAGCACCATGCCGCCTTCGGCATGCGCGCGATGCAGCACGCCGCCGAGTTCGGCCACGGTTTCGTCGCGCGAGCGGTGCATGCGGTCGCCATAGGTCGACTCCATCACCACCAGGTCGGCGCGCTCGATCGGCGTCGGGTCGCGCATCACCGGCGCGCCGCGCGGGCCGATGTCGGCGGAGAACACGATGCGGCGCTCGCGGCCGTTGCTCTCGCCCGCGATGTCCACGATCGCCGCCCCGAGGATGTGGCCGGCGTCGTGCAGCACGAGGCGCACGCCGGGCAGGATCTCGCGTTCCTCGCCGTAATCCAGCGCCACCAGTTGCCGAAGCGCCCGGTTGACGTCGTCGAGGTCGTACGGGGCCTCGATCCGCTTCTGGCCGCGGCGGGCGCGGCGGCGGTTCTCGTGCTCGGCGTCGGCCATCGCGAGCCGCGCCGCGTCCTCGAGCATGATCTTCGCCAGGTCGGCGGTGGCGCGGTGGGTGAACACCGGGCCGCGGTACCCGCGGCGCGACAGCAGCGGCAGGCGGCCGAGGTGGTCGATGTGGGCGTGCGAAAGCACCATCGCGTCGAGCGCGCGCACGTCGAAGGCAAACTTCGCCGCATTGCGGGTACGCTCGTCGCGCCCGCCCTGCACCATGCCGCAGTCGAGCAACACGCGCCGCTCGCCGACATGCAGCAGGTGGCACGATCCGGTCACCTCACCCGCAGCACCGAAGAATTCGATCCGCATGGCCCAGGCTCCACGATCCGAAGGACCGCCACAGGATAGCGCCGCGCGCCGGCTGTTCGTCGGTTGGCTGGCCGACCCTGCGGCCGCCGCCGCGCTCGCGACCCTGCAGGACCTGCTGCGGCCGCGGCTGCCGAAGGCCGGGCTGCGCTGGGTGGCCGCGCCGGACCTGCACCTGACGCTGCGTTTCCTCGGCGCCACTGCGCCGGATCGCGCTACCGCCATCGCGGCGCTGCTGCCGGCCTTCGCGGCGGCGCAGGCGCCCGTCGCGGCGGTGGCGCGCGGTCTGCGCTGGTGGCCCTCGCGCGCGCTGCCGCGGGTGCTGGTGCTGCGGGTCGATTCCCGCGGCACGCTGGAGCGGATGTCCGGTGCGCTCGACGAGGCGCTGGGCGGGCTCGGCATCGCGCCGGACGCGCGGCGCTTCCGCGCCCACCTCACGCTGGCGCGCGCCGAGGGCCTGGCGCCGCAGCCGGCCTGGGCGGCCGACCTGCATGCACCGGTGCCGTTGCACGTCGATGCGCTGTCGCTCATTGACAGCGCCGGGCGCGCCGACGGCTCGCGTTACCGCGCGCTGCTGCGCGTCCCGCTGGGCGCGCGCTGAGCGCGTTCACGCGCGCTGCACATGTGCGAAGGCGCGGATCACCGTTCGTGCACCGCCGCGAAACGCGCACTGCGCCACAGTGTCGCCACGCGCAGGTTGCTGCGCGCATCCCCTGGAGCAACGCATGAACCTCCGCAAGACGCTGATCGCCGCTTCGCTCGCGCTGTCCGCCGCCATCGCCCTGCCGGTGGTCGCCGGCGAATACGGCAAGAAGGACACGCCGAGCATCGTCGGCATCGCCAGCACCAATGCCGACTTCGAGACGCTGACCGCCGCGCTGAAGGCCGCCGACCTGGTCGGCACGCTGGAGGGCAAGGGTCCGTTCACCGTGTTCGCACCGACCGACGCCGCGTTCGAGAAGTTGCCGGCCGGCACGCTCGAGGACCTGCTGAAGCCGGAGAACAAGGCCAAGCTGACCGCGATCCTGACCTACCACGTGGTGCCGGGCAACGTGAAGGCGGCCGACGTGGTCAAGCTGACCGGCGCCAAGACGGTCAACGGCCAGGAAGTGAAGATCGCCGTCAATGGCGGCACGGTGACGGTCGACGGCGCCAAGGTCGTGACGACCGACATCGCCGCCAGCAACGGCACCATCCACGTGATCGACACGGTGATCCTGCCGAAGGGCTGACCGGTCACGCATGACTTCGGTCATGCAACTTCCGGCACTGATCGCGCATCCCTGGTTGGAGTGCAATCCCTGCACGCTGCGGCGACCGCCGCGGCGTGCAGGATCGACCGGAGGAAAGACATGCGCTGTATCGCCCGCTACACCCTCGCCGCCGCGCTGCTCGCTGCACTCTCGCCTGCCGTCGCCCGCGACGGCTGGCAGACGATGGATTTCCGCGATTGGCGCTACATGATGAAGGACGCCCACGCGGCTTACGAACGCGAGGACTACGACAAGGCGTTCAAGCTCTACGCGCGCAACGCGTGCCTGGGCGACAAGTCCAGCCAGTTCGCGCTGGGCACGATGTTCCTGATGGGCCAGGGCACGGCGCCCGACGGCATGCGCGCCTACGCCTGGTACAAGGTCGCCGCGGAATCCGGCGAGCTCGACTACGTGAAGGCGCTGCGGCGCATCGAGCCGCTGATCCCGGCCGAGCATCGTGCCGCCAGCGACGAACTCGCGGCTGACTACGTCGCGCGCTTCGGGTCCAAGGCGACCAATGTGTCGTGCCAGCGCCGCGCCGAAGCCGGCACCAAGATCGCCGAGCTGGAGTGCAAGCCGCCGATCGACCCGCGCACGGCCAAGATCGAGGTGCGGATCTGCGAACTGCCGGCCGCCGGCTGAGCGGCCGTCGACCCGCGCGCGCGGCGCCCGCGACGGGCGCCGCGCCGCCTCAACCGCCGGCGGCGGCGCGACGCTTCAGCGCGTTGGCCGTCTCGCGCCCGAGCCAGGCCTCGATCGCGCGGTGCGCGCCGTAGATCACCGGCGTGAGCAGCAGGGCCAGCAGCGCCTTGTAGAGGTAATTGACCGTGCCCACCGCCAGCCATTGCTCGGTGCTCCACTGCTGCGGGCCGAGCACGAAGGCGATGTAGAGCACGATGAAGCTGTCGACCAGTTGCGAGACCAGGGTGGAGCCGGTCGCGCGCAGCCAGATCATCTTCTCGCCGGTGACCCGGCGCACGCGGTGGTAGATCGCCACGTCCACCACCTGGCCGACCGCGAACGCGACCACCGAGCCGGCGATGGTCCACATGCCCTGGCCGAAGATCGCCGCGAACGCGACCTGCATGTCCGCCACGCTCTGCGCCTGGCCGGCGTCGACCCAGAACGCCGCCGGCGCGAGCTGGATCGCGATCCACGCGAACAGGAAGGCGTAGACGATCAGGAACACCGCCAGCCACGAAATGAAGCGCACCCCGCGGCGGCCGAAGAACTCGTTGATGACGTCGGTCATCACGAACACCACCGGCCACAGCAGCACGCCGGCGGTGAAGTTCAGCGTGCCGCTGACGCCGTAGAAGTTCCAGCCGATCTCGTCGATGCCCAGCGTCGGTTCGAGCGCGAACACCTTGACCCCGATGAACTCGGCCATCAGGGCGTTGCAGATGAAGAAGCCGGCCAGCACCACGAACAGGCGCTGGGTGCGGGCGGTGTCGGCGCCGTGCATGCTGCGGAACTCCTCAGGCCGGGTCGCGGGCGCGACCGAAGGACACCGGGTCGGGCGCGATCGCACCGCCGGAGATGATGAAGGCCATCGCCTGGTCCATGGTCCAGTCGGTGGGCGTGAGCGATTCGACCGGGACCACCTCGAGGTAGCCCGAGGTCGGGTTGGGCGTGGTCGGGACGTAGACCGCGGCGTACTCGCGCCCGTCGACGGTGTTGCGGAACACCCGCGTGACCAGGCCGACGGTCTTCATGCCGGCGTGCGGGAAGTCGATCAGCACCACGCGCTGCGCGCCATCCGGCTTGGTCTGCACCATCTCGAGCAGTTTCTTGGCGCCGCCGTAGATGGTCTGCGCGAGCGGAATGCGCGCGATCAGGCCGTCCACCGCAGCGAGCAGCCGCTGGCCGAACACGCGGGTCGCCAGCAGGCCGACCAGGTAGATCACGACCAGGGTGGCGAGCAGGGCGAACAGCGACTGCACCCACGGCTCGTCGAGCCAGCCCATCGCGGTCGGGAACGCGCTCGACAGGCGCCCCGCGACCGCGCCGGTCCACGGCGCCGACAGGCCCGAGAGCAGGCGGAACAGGAACTCGAACACGACCCAGGTCAGCCACAGCGGCAGCAGGGTGAGCAGGCCGGTGATCAGATAGCGCTGCAGGTGCATGCGCCGGGCGAGGCCGGGTGGCGCGGTGGTCTTCATCCCGCGATGGTGCCGCATGCGCGCGGCCACGGCCAGCGCGGCCGCGCGTCGCGTTCAGCGCGCGGCCGGTGGCAGGTCGTCGAGCGCGAGCTCGCGCACCACGCGGAAGCCGAGGTCGGGCCGGCCGGACTCGGTGTCGTCGGCGTCCACCCGCGCGGCGTCGGCGCGCGCCGGCCCGTCGCGGAACGAGGAGCCGAGCACGTGGTGCTCGGCGCAGCCGCCGGCGCTGCTCTCGCGTGCGCACTCGCCGCTCCATTCGGCGACATTGCCGGCGAGGTCGCGCAGGCCGAACGGGCCGCCGGCGAAACGGCCGCCGGGCGCGGTGCGCGGATGGCCGTCGTCGCAGTCGAAGTGCTCGCGCAGCGCCTTGGCCGAATCATCGAGCAGGTTGCCGCTGCGGCAGGCTTCGAGGCGCAGGCCGGCGGTCGCGCGCCGCCACTCGGCGCGGGTCGGCAGGCGGTAGCGCTTGCCCGTGCGCTGCGACAGCCAGCGCGCGTACGCGCGGGCGTCCTCGGCGCTGACGCAGGCCGCGGGATGGTCGTCGCCCTGGTCGAAGCCCGGTTCGCGCCAGGTGCGGCGGGCGAACAGCGCCAGCGGGCCGGAGGTGTCGCGGCAGGATGCCGGCGCGCGGCCGGTGGCGGTGGCGAAGGCGGCGTATTCGCCGCGCGTCGTCTCGCGCTGCGCGAGCGCGAACGGTGCGACGCCGTCGCGGCCGGGGACCATCGCCAGCAGCGGGCCGCCGCGGTCGCGCAGGGCCGCGCCGGGCGCGGGCAGCGCGCCGATGCGTTCGCGCCGTTCGAACAGCGCGCGGTCGTTCATCGCCGCGCGATCGAGCGTAGGGCCGAGGCGCTCGATGCGCGCGCCGTCGAGGCGCCGCGAGGCCGCGTCCAGCGCCTTGCCGGCCGCCGCCGCGAAGGCCTGCTCGAACGCCGCCCACGCGGACCAGTCGGGCAGGCCGCTGCGCTGCGCGAGCGCGTAGGCGCGGTCGAACCACTCGGCGGCTGCGGCGCCGTCGCCCTGTTCGATCGCCGCGACCGCGCGCTGGCTGGCGGCCTCGACCACCCGGGCGAGCCCGTCGGCGGCGCGCGGATCGCCGCCCGGCAGCGCGGCGAGGTAGGCATCCGCCGCGCTGGTTCCCTCGGGCACGAACAACCGCCCTTCGGCCAGCAGGCGCGCGCCGTCGGCCAGCAGGCGCTCGCGCTCGGCCGCGGACAGCGCGGGTGCCGCCGGGGCCGGCGGGGCGTCGCGTTCGCCATCCTGCAGTCGCCAGATCGCCGCGGCGCCGATCGCCGCCACCAGCACGGTCGCCAGCCACAGCACGGTGCGGGGGCGCGTCGCGGCGCGGCTGTCGACGCGCGCCGGCGCTGGCGGCGCGGGGGGCGCCGCCGGCGCGGATTCGCTGGCGGCCGCCGCGCGCGCCAGCGCCGGCGCATCGAGTGCGCGCTCGACCTCGTGCAGGGCGGCGAGCATCTCCTCGGCGGTGGCGAAGCGCGCGGCCGGCGTCTTGCCCAGCGCGCGGTCGATGAAGGGCTGCCAGGCCGCGTGCTGCGGCAGCAACCGCGGCACCGGCTGCTCGGTGTGGGCCAACGCGACCGCCAGCGCGTCGGCGCCGTGGAAGGGCAGGTCGCCGGTCAGCAGTTCGAAGGCCACCACGCCGAGGCTGTACAGGTCGGCGCGCGCATCGACGTCGCCGGCGCGCGCCTGCTCCGGGCTCATGTAGCCCGAGGACCCCAGCGTCTGCCGCGCGCTGGTCACGCGCGTGCGCTCGGTCTGCGACAGCGCGATGCCGAAGTCGGCCAGCAGGGGCCGGTCGTTGCGGTCGAAGAGGATGTTGGCCGGCTTGACGTCGCGGTGGATCACGCCGGCGGCATGCGCGTGCGCCAGCGCCTCCAGCACGCCGCGCAGGATGCGCGCCACCTCGCGCGGCGCGTAGCGCAGGTCGCGCCGCCCGAGGTCGCCGCCGGGCAGCAGCGGCATGCTGTAGTACATGCGGCCGTCGTCGGTGCGCCCGACGTCGTAGATGCCGACGATGTGCGGGTGGTCCAGCTTGGCGATGGTGCGCGCCTCGCGCTCGAAGCGCGCCGCCATCTCGGGCGTGATGCGCGTCTCGGCCGCCACCACCTTGATCGCGACCGTGCGTTCCAGCGCGAGGTGGGTGGCCTGCCAGACCTCGGCCATGCCGCCCTGCCCGAGGCGCCGCTCGAGGCGGTGGCCGGGAATGGTCGGGGCGTCGGGGTGGTCGTTGGCCTGCATCGGGTTACGCTTCGCGGGACGGCGCAGTGTACGACCGCGCGGGGGGAGGTACGGCGTGATGCCATCGACGGGACGGGTGCTGGTCGGCGTGGTCGGCCTGCCGGGCGCGGGCAAATCCACCCTGGTGGCGCGCCTGCAGCAGTCGTTCGGCCTGCGCCGGGTCTGCCGCGACGCCATCCGCCGCGCCATGTTCCCCGACTGCCGCTGGTCGCCGACCGAAAAGCGCGCCGCCTTCCGCGCCAGCCTGCTGGCCGCCGAAGTCAACCTCGCGCTGGGCTGCTCGACGGTGTTCGACGGCATGACGCTGGCCCGCGAGCGCGAGCGCGACAAGGCCGCGGCGGTGGCGCGCGCCGCCGGCGCACGCTGGGTGGTGCTGTGGCTCGACCTGCCGGCCGCGCTGGCCCGGGCCCGGATCGCGGCCGACCGCGACGCGCACCCGGCCGGCGACCGCACGCCGGAACTGGTCGACGCGGTGGCCGAGCGCTTCGAGCCGCCATCGGGCGCGGCGTGGATCGATGCCGCGCTGGATGCCGATGCCGTGCTTGCCCAGGCGCACGCCGTGGTGCAGGAGGCGATCACGCGCGACGCGTGAGGCCAGGTCGTGCGCATCGTCGGTCCGGCGGCGGGTTGCCGGAAGGCGCGGCGTTCACCGAGACTGCCGATCCACACACCGTCCGTTCCATGCCATGGCACCGCGCCGCTTCCGTTGGCTGGCCAACCTGTGGCCGCCATTTCTCGCCGCCGGCATCCGCGTGCTCGAAGTCGACGACGACTGGCGTTACGCCCGCGTGCGCCTGCGCCGCCGCTTCTTCAACGCGAACTACGTCGGCACCCATTTCGGCGGCTCGCTGTTCGCGATGACCGACCCGTTCTGGATGATCATGGTGATGGAGAACCTCGGGCGCGACTACGTGGTCTGGGACCAGACAGCGGAGATCGCCTTCGTCGCCGCCCTCAAGGATGACGTGTTCGCCGAGTTCAGGCTCGAGCCCGCCGTGCTCGACGAATTGCGCGCCGCCGCGGCCGGTGGGGACAAGGTGCTGCGCTGGTTCGAGGTCGAGGTGCGAACGGCCGGCGGCGAGGTTGCGGCACACGTGCGCAAACAGGTGTACGTGCGGCTGAAGCCGCGGGCGAGGCCGGCTGGCCAGATGGCGTGAGTGGTGGTGGGTGGCGCGGGAATGGGCGACGGACAGGGCTCAGGGCTCAGGGCCCACGGCTCAGGGCCCAGCAAGGCAGACCACGCTTGGCGCGACGCGTTGGCCATCGCAACGATCGGCAGCACGGGCGTCTCGGCGCGACGCCGTCGGTCTGGGCCCTGGGCCCTGTACCCTGGGCCCTGCACCCTAAAGCCTCGATCGTTCAGAAGATCATCGAAGCCATCTTGCGCCGCGTGGCCGCCACCAGGTCGGCGTCGTCGACGAGGGCGAAGGCCTGGATCAGGGTGCGCCGCCCGAGGTCCTCGTCGAACTTGCGGTCGCGGCGCATGATCTCGAGGAACTGCTCCAGCGCGGCGGCATGTTCGCCGGCCAGCAGGAAGCGCGTGCCCAGCTGGTGCCGGGCGCGCAGGTTGCCCGGCTCGGCCTCGATCGCCGCGGCCAGCTCGCGCGCACCGGGCGCGCCGTGGATCGCGTGTGCGAACGACAGATGCGCGCGCAACGTCTTTGCCGCGTCGCCTTCGGCGAGGTTGGCGGGCAGATGGTTGAGGATCGTCTCGACCTCGTCGACCGCGCCGGTCTCCATCAGCGCGCGCGCGAGTTCGAGCTTCAGCTCGTCCTTGTCGGGTTCGGCCGCGACCCGCTCGCGCAGCATCGCCACCACGTCCTGCGGATCGAGCGGCGCTTCGTCGGCCTCGTCCAGCGGTTCCTCGTCCACCGGCGGCGGCAGCTCGCCGAGGTGCGGCGAGAGGAACTGCCGGATCACCGATTCCGGCTGCGCGCCCATGAACCCGTCCACCGGCCGGCCGTCGCGGATCAGCATGACGGTCGGCAGCGAGCGGATGCCGAACAGCGCGGCCAACTGCATCTGGTCGTCCGTGTTGACCTTCGCCACCAGCAGGTTGCCGCGATGTTCCTCCGCCAGCTTGTCGAGCACCGGCGCAAGCGCGCGACACGGCGCGCACCACGGCGCCCAGAAGTCGACCAGCACCGGGACCCGGGTCGAGGCGACGAGGACCTTCTCCTCGAAGTCGGCCTGGGTGACGTCGAACACGAAGGGTGAGGCGGCCATGGGCAACTCCGGGAGGCTGATCCGGACATTGTGGGGACTGGTGGGCGATTGCCAAGTGGGATCGGGGGACGGTGGTCCGGCCGGACGATCCTGGCGGGTGCGGGGAACGTGGAAGGCGAGGGGGCTCCTGGGCTTGCGTGCGAGGTCTCCGATGTGGGAGCGCTGCGCGCAGCGCGACCGCCACGTCCCGATCTTGCCGCTGGCGTCTTGCGTGCGGGGTTGTGTTGTTGTCGCAAGCGACAAAGCGGTTTCGTGCCGCTGCCGCGGCCCGACCAGGGGGGCTTGCTTGTCCCAATACTGTCCGGTTAATCCCCGAATAAATTCAACTGGTTAGCGGGCACC
>JAJTHZ010000200.1 GCA_021299185.1 Lysobacteraceae bacterium
CGCTGCGCTCGAACGCCGCTACCCGCTTCGCCCAAACTGCCCGCTTCGACTCCCGTGACATCGCGCACCTCCTTCGACTGGGCGCGCGAGGTTGCGGCTGCGCGTGAAGCAGGGCAAGGTGTGGTCACCGGACGCTTACCGGCATCGGCCGTGTCAGCGATCTTGATTTCGTACAGGTGCCACCGGTTGTCCAAGCGCCGTACCACTGCGTCCGCGAAGCCGCCGGTGCCCGTGGGATGCTCGGTCCGTACCCGGTCATACCCGTGGTCTGCCACGAGTCGTTCGTGCAGCGCGGTTTGCACCTGATTGTGGCGAAGCAGGATCTTTCGGCGCTCCGGCGGCACGGATGCGAACGCCTCGGCTGCACGTGGCGTGTGTCCCGGCTTTCTGCCAAACGTGCCTTTCCGCGCACCCAACTGCTCGAGCACAAACCAAGGAAACATGTTGCGCGACAGGTAGTCGTCCCCGAACTTGCCCCATCGCTCCAGGTGCGTAGTGAGTGCTTGGGCGCGCGCCGCCCAGTTGCTCTCGCGAGGCGGCACGAAGCCGGTGTGCTGCGAGAACCAGGCAATGGCGTCTTCGTGCTTGCCGGCATCGACGGTCGTGTGGAACAGGCGCGGATGAACACCGGCGAATGCGCGGGCGATCAGAAGACGGGGCGCACGGGTGAGCCGTCCCTCCTGTTTCCACCGCTCGAATTGACGGGTGACGACCGCAAAGTTCTCGGGGCTCGCGTCCGCGGCAATATCGAGCGTGACCCGGATGAGCTCCTCGCGGAGTCCGTCGATGGCGTCGAAGCCCAGTAGCCCCTGCCCGGGGCTGCTGATCGAGTTGTCCGCGGTTCGCCAGATTAGGGCGAAGGCATCCTCTGGGCGATTCGCCGAGAGGGCGGTTTTGATCGCGGACAAGGTGGCCGCGTAACGCGCCGCCCAGTTCCTGTTGTGCCACGCGTCCCCCCGCAAGAATCCAGCAGCGAACGATTCGGCTTCGGCATCGACGCTTACGGGCGCAGCATTGAATCTCGCGGCGCCGGATTCGACATGGCCACGGTGACGGGATGACGCACTGGCATTGGCCGGCGGAGCGCGTCCCTCCAGTCGCGCTAGTGCGGTCTCGACCGCTTCTGCGGAGAACTCACCGAGGAACCGTGTGATGATGGCCTCGAAGCTTAGTTCCTGCAGGCCAGCGCCTTCCAGGACGTCGAATCCCGTTGAGGGCTTGCGGCTGAGGACCATGCGCTCGGCGGCATGCAGCGCGCCATGTCGCTCCAGCATCTGGCGCGTACGGTTCGCGCGGAACCTCCGCCCCTTTGCCAGACTCTGCTGTTCCTCGTAGGCGTAGAGGGCTACGGCGATTGCCTGCGCGGCGGGTGAGTTGAATCCTTCCTCGATGGCGCGGAGCTCGCGCATTCGTTCTTGCGCTTCCGCCTCGATGTCATGGCGTCCCAGGCGGCGCGCGTTGTCGGCCAGCTATTGGGCCTCTCGCGAAGTCATCAGACGTGCGACTCGACTGTCCATGGCGGCGGGTCCGTTTATCGCGGCAATTTCGACAACTGCGCTTGGCTTAAGAGTTCCGCGTATCCATGTATTGGCGTCACCATACGCCTTCAGTACCTCGTTTTCCACGCCAGCCAACCTTGGGCCTACGCCGACGACCGGTCGTGCGGGCCCTGGTCGGCTGAGAGCTCGATCTCTTCGTCGCGATCCTCGACGGCCGTGGTTGGCTGACCACACACAGCGCGCCAGCCCAAAGTGCCGCCATGTGGGATCGCTAACGCCCAGAAGCCGGCGGTCGCCCTGCGATCCTTTGGGTCGTAGGGCTCTCTGGCAGTTCGAGTCGACTGGGGAGAAGAGAGCTTCGCGTTTATGGGGTTGAGGTTTGAGGGCTTGAATGCATCGAAGGCTTTCAGCGCGATCGAGACAGACGGACGTGCGAAGCTCAGTTGTGGACGATTCGGAGACGCGTCGCTCGGGACTCGAATCAGGCGATGTGCTCGGCGTCTCGGACAAGCATGGGCCCGCCGAATGCCGTCGTGCAAGCGGCTGATGGTATCGGATGCGCGCGGACGAACCGGCGTCCTGATACCTCCGTAAGTGCTTGGAGTGACCGCCTCAAGGCGAATGCGGTCAGTGGGAGGCAGCCGTCCATTGCCGGGTTGCGCGGCCGTTCGCTGCCGGGGCAACGCTCCGCCTGGATAAAGCCATCTCAGGTCCGTGAGATTCCTGCGACCATCGGCAATCAAACGTGGGCGCGCACCCGACTACCCGACGTGAGTTTCGCCGATGGTCCTGCAACGCATATTGAGAGCCCTCGGCAACGCCCCGGTCTACGCGACCACGGTGGTGCTCACGCTGGCGCTCGGGCTCGGCGCCGTCGGTGCAATGTTCGCGGTGGTGCATGGACTGCTGCTGGCGCCGCTGCCGTATGGGCAGCCGGAGCGCCTGGTGAGCCTCGACCTGATGCTTGCCGACGGCAACCGGATCGGTGCGTCGCCGGCGCTGCATGCGATCTATCGGCGGTTCGCGACCCAGGTCGAGGACCTCGCGCTGTACCGGGTGGGGCGCGCGAACGTGGCGGCACCGGACGACGCGGGCGAGGCGCGCAATGTCGGCGTGGCCTGGGCGTCGGCCTCGCTCATGCGCGTGCTGCAGGTGGGGCCGCAGCTCGGCCGCGCGTTCACCGACGCCGAGGACCTGCGCGCGGGACCGCAGGCGGTGATCCTCAGTGACGCCGAATGGCGTTCGCGCTACAGCGGCTCGCCCGAGGCGATCGGGCGGATCCTGGTGGTGAATGACGTGCCGCGCGAGGTCGTCGGCGTGATGCCGCCGGAGTTCGCCTTCCCGCACGCCGAGGTGCGGATGTGGCTGCCGGCCAAGCCCGGCAACGACACGACGGCGGCCGATTTCTTCTTCACCGGCGTGGCGCGGCTCGCGCCGGGTGCGACGCGGGAGAGCGCGCAGCGCGAGCTGGCCGCGATCCTGCCGCGGCTCGGGGAGCTGTATCCGCAGTTGGGTTCCGGCGGATCGACGGCGAGCTGGATCGCGGAATCGAAGCCCGTGCCGCACGTGCAGGACCTGCGCGCGATGCTGACCGGCGAGCTGGCGCCGACCCTGTGGCTGCTCGCGGCGGTGGCGGGGCTGGTGTTGCTGGTGGCCTGGGCGAACGTGGCGAACCTCACCCTGGTGCGCGCCGACGCGGCTGGTCGCGACGTCGCCGTGCGCGAGGCGCTGGGCGCCGGGGCGCTGCGTGCCGCCGCGCCCCTGGTCGGGGAGTCGGTGCTGCTCGGCGCCGCCGCCGTCGTGCTCGCGCTGTTCGGCATCGCCGCGGCGCTGTGGGCGCTGCGCCGGTTCGGGCCCGTGGACCTGCCGCGCCTGGCCGAGGTGTCGCTCGGTCCATGGACCGTGGTCGTCGTGCTCGCGCTGGCGCTGCTGGGCTGTCTCGCCGGCGGGTTCGCGCTGGCGCGCCGCGGTGCGCTGTCGGGCCGCCTGCGCGAGGGCGCGCACGGCGCGTCGGCGAGCGTCGCGCGCCAGCGCCTGCGCGCGGGCGTGGCCGTGCTGCAGGTCGCCGCGGCGCTGGTGGTGCTCGCCGGCTCGGCGCTGCTGCTGCGCACGGTGGAGCGCCTGCGACAGGTCGATCCCGGCTTCGATCCGGGTCCGGTGACGACGTTCCAGATCCTGCTGCCGTTCGCACGCTACGGCGATGCCGAGCGCGTGGCCTTCCATGCGCGGCTGCTCGACCGTGTGCGCGCGCTGCCGTCGGTGGAAGCCGCCGGACTGGTCGGGCAACTGCCGCTGGGCGGCGGTGCCCGGGTCGAGCAGGAGATTCGCGTCGACGGCGAGACCCACGCGCGGCGCGTGGCAGTGAACGTCGCCAGCGACGGCTATCTCGCGGCGATGGGGATTCCGCTGCTGGCCGGCCGGGCGTTCCGCCCGCTCGATGCCCAACGGCCCGATGAAGTGCTGGTCAGCCGGCAGTTGGCCGTGCAGTTGGGCGGCGATCCCACGGGACGGGCCGCGCTCGGTCGCCGGCTCACGCTCACGCCCGGCGGCCCGGCGTGGACGGTGATCGGCGTGGTCGGCGACGTGCACCACGAGCACCTCGCCACGGCGCCGGGCCCGATGCTGTATCGCCCGCAGGTGGTCGCGGCGCTGCCCGCCACGCAGCCGGGGCCGCTGCCGGGCATGGTGCTCGCGGTGCGCAGCACCGGGCCTGAAGCCCCGCTGGTCGCCGCCGTGCGCGCGGTCGTGCGCGAGCTCGACCCCGGCGTACCGGTGTTCGAGGCCGTGGCCATGACCGAGGTCGTCGCGCGCTCGATGGCGCGCCTGAAGCTGCTGCTGGTCGTGATCAGCGCCGCCGCCGGGGTGACCCTGGCGCTCGGCCTGCTCGGCCTCTACGGCGTGCTCGCCTTCCGGGTCACGCTGCGCACGCACGAGTTCGGCCTGCGCATGGCGCTCGGCGCCGACGCTGCGCGCATCGCGCGCGGCGTCGTCGGTGGCGGTCTCGCCCTGGTCGCGATCGGCACCGTGGCCGGACTGGTCGTGTTCGCCGCGCTGTCGGCATCGCTGCGCGCGGCGGTGCCCGGCGTGCAGCCCTGGGACCCGGTATCGCTCGCCGGTGCCGTGCTGGTGCTCGCGGCGACGACCGCGCTGGCGTCGTGGGTGCCGGCGCGACGTGCGGCGCGCGTCGATCCGGCGTACGCGCTGCGTTCGGAATAGCGCCGGGTGAGGGGTTCGACCTTCGAGGAACCTCGCCCCCTCTCCCTGACGTTCCCGCTGTTTTCGGGGTCGGTTATTGGTGACAAGACGCGCATCTTCCGGCGGCCAGCGCTCATCGCGGGACGCTGCGGAGAAAGCCCCTCTCCCCTCGTGGGAGAGGGGTTGGGGAGAGGGGGCGCCCTTGGGAGGTCGAACCCCTCATCCGGCCTGCGGCCACCTTCTCCCACAAGGGGAGAAGGAGAAGCACAGCCAATCTGCGGCCCGCAACGAGCCGTTCGCCGCAAAAGGGGGCATCGCAGCAACGCCGGCTGAACCTGCCCTCGCGCGCCCCTTGAAGCGCGCCGTGCCCGGGCGCACTCTGTGGGTGTGCCGGACAGACCGGCGCCCACCATCGCCATGAGGGATTCTCATGCGTCCTGACGTCCTCGTCCTGATCGGACAGTTCGCGCCGTTCCACAACGGCCACCTCGCCCTGGTTCACCGTGCGCTGGCGCTCGCCGGCCGCGTCGTTGTGCTGGTCGGCTCCTCGGGCCGTGCGCGCGACGGTCGCCACCCGTGGACCGCGGACGAACGCATGCAGATGATCCACGCCGCGCTGCCCGAGGCCGCGGGGCGGCTGGTGGTGCGCGCGCTGCGCGATCACCTGTACAACGAGAACGCCTGGGTGCTGGCGGTGCAGGCCGCGGTGCGCGAGGCGCTGGGGCCGGACTTCGTCGGCGCGCGCATTGGGTTGATCGGTGGGCCGGAGGATCCGGCGGCCGATCCGCTGCGCGCCTTCCCGCAGTGGCCGCGCGAGCGCATCGACGCGGTGGCCGTCGCGCCGTCGCGCGAACTGCGCGCACGATTCCTCGAGGACACCGACGCCGGCCTCGACGCGCTGCGTGGCTCGGTGCCGCCGGCGGTGGCGCAGTGGCTCGCGGCGTTCCGCGCGAACGCGCCGGCGTATCGCCGCCTCGCCGATGAACATCGATTTCTGGAGACCTATCGCGCCGGCTGGGCGTCGGCACCCTACCGGCCGACCTTCGTCACCGTCGACGCCGTGGTCGTGCATTCGGGCCACGTGCTGCTGGTCGCGCGCGGCGCGCAGCCCGGCCAGGGCCTGCTCGCGCTGCCCGGCGGTTTCCTGCGCGGCGACGAGCGGCTGCTCGATGCCGTCCTGCGCGAGCTGCGCGAAGAGACGCGCCTGAAGCTGCCCGCGCCGGTGCTGCGCGGTTCGCTGCGCGCGCAGGAGGTGTTCGACCACCCGGAGCGCTCGCTGCGCGGCCGCACGATCACCCACGCCTTCCACTTCGACTTCCCCGGCGGCGAACTGCCGCCGGTCAAGGGCGGCGACGACGCCACGCGCGCGCGCTGGGTGCCGCTGGCCGCGCTGCGCGAACTGGAGTCGCAGCTCTTCGAGGACCATTTCTTCATCATCGAACGTTTCGTCGGCACGCTCTGAGGTGCGCTGCCTGAAGTCTTCGCTCCACGCGCTGCGCGGCCGCGCCTGCCCGCGCCGGAACCGGACAGACCGGCTCCGCCATCCCTGGAAGGATCTTCCGAGGAGAACACCATGTTGGGTTTCCGCTATGCCAAGGCCAGTCCCACGACCTATCTGATCCAGTACCGCAACGGCCAGCCGGTGCGCGAAGGCGCGGGCTTCGCGTTCTTCTACTTCGCGCCGAACGCCTCGCTGGTGTCGATCCCGCTGGAGAGCGTGGATGCGCCCTTCATGTTCCGCGAGGTCAGCGCCGACTTCCAGGAGGTCACGGTGCAGGGCCAGGTGACCTACCGGGTCGCCGATCCCAAGCTGCTCGCCTCGCTGATGGACTTCACGCTCACCGCCGACGGCGCGGGCTACGTGTCGGAGGACCCCGCCAAGCTGCCGCAGCGCGTGGTCAATGCCGTGCAGGTGCGCCTGCGCGCGGCCCTGCAGGGTCGTGAACTGGCCGATCTGCTGCGCGACTCGGCGCGCCTCGTGGGCGCCGTGCGCGACGGCCTGCGCGCGCCGGACGGCCTTCCCGCGCTGGGCCTGGAACTCGTGAGTTTCGCCATCCTCGCCATCAAGCCCACGCCGGAGACCGCGCGCGCGCTGGAGGCCACGGTGCGCGAGCGCATCCTGGAGGCCGCCGACGACGCGCTGTACCGGCGCCGCAATGCCGCCATCGAACAGGAGCGCGCGATCAAGGAAAACGAACTGCGCACCGAGATCGCGGTGGAGACCAAGAAGCGCGAGATCCGCGAGACGCAGATGGACGCCGAGCACGCGGTGCTGGAAAAGCGCCTGCAGATCCAGGCGCAGGACCTGCAGGGTCGCATCGCGCAGGAACGCGAGACCGAGACGCTCACCGAACTGCGCAGCGCCAACGCGCGCCGCGAGGCCGACGCGCGCGCCTACGGCCTCGCCGCGCTGGTGAACACCATCAGCGGCGTCGACCCGCGCGTGCTGCAGGCGCTGTCGCTGGGCAGCGCCGATCCCGGCACGGTGATCGCCGCGGCCTTCCAGGACCTGGCGCAGAACGCCGGCCGCATCGGCGAGCTGAACATCTCGCCCGACCTGCTGCGCCAGCTCACCCGACCGACGAACGCGATCGCGAAGGGCTGAGCCATGGACGCCCTGCAGCAGCGCATCGTGCTGGTGACCCGGCGCACGCGGCTCGACGACCTGGTGGCGCGGCTGAACACGATCGAGCAGGCGCGCTTCCACGTCGAGCGGCTCGGCGCGGATTTCTCGGACTACCTCGCCGAGCAGGCCGCGTATCGCGCCGCGGTCGATGCCGCGGAAGCGGCGCTGCGCGCGCACGGCCGCGTGCAGCGCCTCGAGCGCAGCCTGGTGCCGAACTTCCTGTTCCCGCCGGACTGCGTGGTGGTGGTGGTCGGCCAGGACGGCCTGGTGGCCAACACGCTGAAGTACCTGCAGGGCCAGCCGGTGGTCGGGGTCAATCCCGACCCCGGCCGCTGGGACGGCGTCCTGCTGCCCTTCGCGGTGGGCGATCTTTCGCGCATCGTGCCCGAGGTACAGGCGGGACGCCGTCCGGCGCGCGCGATCCGCATGGCCCAGGTCACGCTCGGCGACGGGCAGACCCTGCACGCG
This sequence comes from Lysobacteraceae bacterium, assembly GCA_021299185.1. Lineage (GTDB taxonomy): Bacteria > Pseudomonadota > Gammaproteobacteria > Xanthomonadales > Ahniellaceae > UBA4656. The sequence goes on from JAJTHZ010000200.1 coordinate 7,789, forward strand.
GTCAACGACCTGTTCATCGGCCCGCGCAGCCACGTGTCCGCGCGCTACCAGATCGCGCTCGGCGAGCGGCGCGAGACGCAATCCTCGAGCGGGGTGATCGTCTCCACCGGACTCGGTTCCACCGGCTGGCTGCGCAGCCTGCTGACCGGCGCGGCCGGCATCACCGGGCACAGCGGCTCGGCGGCGCTGGAAGCGCTGCAGCGCGCGGGATTTCCGTGGGAATCCCCGCAACTGCACTTCGTGGTGCGCGAGCCCTTCCCCAGCCGCAGCACGCAGGCGGGCCTGGTGTTCGGGCGCATCGAGCCGGGGCAGTCGCTGCAGCTGGTCTCGCAGATGCCCGACTACGGCGTGATTTTCAGCGACGGCGTGGAGCAGGATTTCCTCGAGTTCAACGCCGGCGCGCAGGCCACGGTCGGACTGGCGGCGCGCACCGGGCAACTGGTGCAGTGAAACGGTCGAGCCGGCCTGTCCCGCCCGGGCCGGGCTTGACTCGGGCAATATTTCGATTATTCTCGAATCATGGAAACGTCAGCTGTGCTCGCCGCCCTCGCCGCCCTCGGCCATGCCTCGCGGCTGGCCGCCTTCCGCGCCCTGGTGCAGGCCGGCCACGGCGGCCTGTCGGTGGGCGAGCTGCGCGAGCGGCTTGACCTGCCCCCGGCCACCCTGACCGCGCACCTGAACCAGTTGCGCGCCTGCGGCCTGGTGCTCGACGAGCGCGAGGGGCGCTCGATCCGGGTGCGCGCCGCCTACGCGCGGATGAACGCGCTGCTCGCCTACCTCACCGAGAACTGCTGCGCGGGCGAAAAGACCTGCGCACCCACCGCCGCGCGCACCGCGCGCAAACCAGGAGCCCGCCGATGAACCGCTTCCACGTGCACCTCAACGTGGCCGACCTGCCGGCCAGCGTCGCCTTCTATTCGCGCCTGTTCGGCACCGCGCCGACCGTCGCCAAGCCCGACTACGCGAAGTGGATGCTCGACGATCCACGGATCAACTTCGCGATCTCCCACACCGGGCGCGCGCCCGGCATCGACCACCTCGGCCTGCAGGTCGACAGCGCCGACGAACTGGCCGCGCTCGGCCCGCGCCTGCAGGCGGCCGGCGGCGCCGTGGTGCCGGAGGAAGGCGTGCAGTGCTGCTATGCGCGCTCCGACAAGCTGTGGACGCACGACCCGCAGGGCACGCGCTGGGAGACCTTCCACACCACCGGCGAGAACACCACGTACTACGCCGGCGAAGCGGCCTGCGCCAGCGCGCCGGGCGCCTGCACGCCCGCCCCGGCGGCGCACCCGGCGAAGCTGACCGCGGCGGCCGCCTGCTGCGTGCCCGGCGGCTGCTGCTGAACCGTCGGTGGAAGGCGTCATTGTGTACTGGTCGCGGGCCTGAGCCTGTGCCATCGTGCGCGCTCGACTCGCGCGTCGACGGCCATGGCCAACACCCTCTACATCGGCAACAAGAACTACTCCTCGTGGTCGCTGCGGCCGTGGCTGGCGCTGCGCTGGGCGGGCATCCCGTTCGGCGAGCGCGAGATCGAACTGCGACAGCCGGGCTACGGCCAGCAGGGCATTGCGCAGTTGCTCGCGGTGGCGCCGAACGGCCGCGTGCCCTGCCTGCACGCCGACGACCTCGTGGTGTGGGACTCGCTGGCGATCTGCGAGTGGGCGGCCGAGCAGCGGCCGGAGGCCGGCCTGTGGCCACGCGATGCGCGCACCCGCGCCACCGCGCGTTCGGCGGTGGCCGAGATGCATTCGGGGTTCGCCGCGGTGCGCCGCGACCTGTCGATGAACATCCACCGCCGCACGCCGGCGGTGCCGTGGGCGCCGGACACGCAGGCCGACATCGCGCGCATCGACGCCCTGTGGTCGTCGCTGCGCACCACCCACGCCGCGCGTGGGCCGTGGCTGTTCGGCCAGCGCTGCATCGCGGATGCGTTCTACGCGCCGGTGGCGACCCGCATGCGCAGCTACGGCGTGGCGCTGTCGCCGGCCGCGCAGTCGTTCGCCGACGCGGTGTTCGCCGATGCGGATTTCCGCGCGTGGGAGGCCGCGTCGCTGCCCGATTCCTGGGATCGCCCCGGATATCCGGTGATCGACCGCCTGCATCGCTGAGCGACGCGACGTCGCGGGACCTGTGTACGCCAGCGCACTGAGGCCTCCAGCGCACCGACGCGAGCGCGCCATTGCGGCATCGTGCAGTCCTTACCAGCCGCCATGCATCGCGCAATCCCGCGTTGGTGCGCGGCGGCGACGAGGATGCCCATGAACACGCCGCAGACGAACATCCCCAAGGTCGCCCCGACGTCACCGACGAAGGCCCCCGACCAGAAGCCCGCCGCCGCGCCGGCGCCGCATGACGCACCCAAGCCGGGCCAGCCCGGCGACAAGCCGGCCCCCACCCAGGTGCGCCCGGACAGCAGCCCGCACGCGCTGCCGCAGCAGATGCAGTCATCGATGCCCGCGCAGATGCAGCAGGCGATGCCGAACGCCGACGCCATGAAGGGCCGCTGGCAGCAGGTCGTGGGCGCCGCCAAGTTGACCTGGGGCAAGTTGACCGACGACGAGCTGCTCAAGCTCGAAGGCCACGAGCAGAAGCTCGCCGGCCTCGTGCAGGAGCGCTACGGCATCACGCGCCAGGTGGCCGAGCAGCCGGCGCGCGAGTTCTTCGCCAAGCACCTGTCCTGAGCGCATCCCGGGCCGCGGCGCAGGCCCGGCCCTTCGCGTCCGATGGTCGCCACCGCGCAGCCGTGCGCGCCGCGCGGTGGTCGATCGACCCTTTTTCGATTCCGAGGATTCCCATCATGAACGCACCACTCCGCTCCCTCGCCCTGTCGCTGGCCATCGCCTCGACGATCGCCCTGGCCCCCTTCTCCTCGCTGAATGCCGCCGGACGCAGCGCCGAGGCCGTCGCCGCGCGACAGGAGGGCCAGATCTGGACCACCTACGCGCTCAGTCCGTACCTGCGTGCGCATGACATCGAGGTCAGCGTCGTCGACGGCAAGGCCACGCTCACCGGCACCGTCGAGGAAGACGTCAACAAGGACCTCGCCAAGCAGCTCGCCCTGAGCGTCGACGGCATCACGTCGGTCGACAACCGCATCGTGGTCAAGGCCGACTACGTGCCCTCCGACAAGAGCGATCGCCGCCGCTACGCCCAGCGCGTGGAGGACGCGTCGATCTCCACCGCCGTGCGCTCCAAGCTGCAGTGGAGCCGGCAGCTCAAAGACGGCCAGATCGGGGTCGCCACCGAGCGTGGCCGCGTCAGCCTCAGTGGCCAGGTCGACAGCATCGGCGACAAGGACCTCGCGCAGCGCCTCGCCGCCAGCACACGCGGCGTCTCCGCGGTCGACAACCGGCTGACCGTCGGCCCGGCACGCATGGGGCAGTCCGGCAATGATTCCGGCGACACCGTGGCGCAGAACGTCGCCGACACCTGGATCACGACCAAGGTGAAGTCGACCTTCATGTACTCCGACAACGTCGACAGCAACGACATCACGGTCAGCACCGAGTCCGGCAAGGTCACGCTCAGCGGTCGCGTGCACAGCGGGGCGGAGCGCGCCCTCGCGATCGAGCTGGCGAAGAACATCCGCAGCGTGAAGACGGTCAACGCCGAGGATCTCGTGCTGTAACGATCCACCTTGCGCCATGGCCGCGCACCCCTGGGTGCGCGGCCTTTATCTTTGCCCAGCCGATCGACCGCGCGGACTCGACCAACCCGAGGGGCATCCGATGACTTCCGACACCACCCTTCCGACCCCGGTGGCGGTCCTGCGCAGCCGAGCGCGCAGCCATCCCGAGGACGGCGCGGTCACGCAGGGATACCGCGCGGATCGCGGGCATGTGCTGGCCATGCTCAACGAAGCGCTGGCCACCGCGATCGTGTGCATGCTGCGCTACCGCCGCCACCACTTCATGGCCCGCGGCATCCATGCGCGCCGCACCGCCGACGAGTTCCTCGCCCACGCGAACGAAGAACTCGGCCACGCCGACCGGCTCGCCGCGCGGATCGTGCAGCTCGGCGGCGAACCGGACTTCGCGCCCGACGGCCTGGCCGCGCGAAGCCACGCGGAGTACGTCGCCGGCGCCGGCCTGGTCGACATGATCACCGAGAACCTGGTCGCCGAGCGGATCGCGATCGACAGCTACCGGGAATTGATCCGCTACCTCGGCGACGACGACCCCACCAGCGGCCAGATGCTGCGCGAGATCCTCGCGGTCGAAGAGGAACACGCAGACGAACTGGCGGACCTGCTGGCCGAAGGTCGAACCCCCGGTCGCTGACGCCGGACCCACCGCCATCGCCTGCCCGGGCGCGGTGGGTTTCCGCGCGCTGGCACACGCCGGGGCCGCGACCCACGCCGCCGTGCGTGCGCAGTGCGGGAGATGCCGTCGAAGCCGAGCAGGCCGGCGACCCGTGCGATGACCAGGCACAGGAGGGCATACCGGAGCACGGTGACTTCTCCGCGTGGCGGAAGGCGATGGTGCGAGGAGTGCGGGTGCACGGCGCACGACGACACGCGCGGTTCGACGACGAGCCTGCGCGCACGGCAGCGCTGCGTCGGTGCGACATCGAACGCCGGCGCGCACGTGTGCTGGCGTACCGACCCACGCATCGGCGACGCGCATGCTGCCCATGCGGGTTGATCGACCCGCCGACGCCGCGTCGCGCGGCCACGGGGCCGGATCGCCGGCTCCGTCGAACGCCGCCCGCCCGCCGCGCGCACCCGAGGCCGCAACCATGACGACCCGACATCGCATCCACCCGCTGCTGCTCGCCACTTTCGCGCTGCTCGTCGGCGCCTTGCCCGGTTGCAACACGATGCACGGCATCGGCAAGGACACCGAGCGCGCCGGCGAGAAGATCCAGAAGGAATCCGATCGCCACCGCGATGGCGGCCACCACGACGACGACCGCGAGTCCGCATCGAACGGATGACCCCGTCGGCGACTGCGGTCGCCGCCCGGTCCACGCCGCCGAACGCCGATCCCCCACTGCCGAGGACATCCCGCCATGAAACCTTCCCTGCTGCTGTTGCCACTCGCCACCGCGATCGCGCTGATCATCGGTGGCTGCCGCGAGACCCCGTCCGAAACCCGCGAGGACGTGAAGGAAGCCCGCGAGGACGCGAGCAAGGCGTCCGGCGAGGCGCGACGCAAGGCCGGCCGCGTCGATGCGACGGCCGCGGCGGATCGCGTGGATGCCCAGGCCGAGTACGCCGAAGCCGAGGCCGATGCGCGCAAGACGCTGACCAGCGCCGAGCAATCGGCGGCGGCCGCGGTCGCCGAAGCCGAGTATGAGCGCGCCCAGACCGAGGCCGAAGGACGCGCCAAGGTCGAGCGCGAGAAGTGCGATGCACTGGCGTCCACGGCGCGCGAGGCCTGTCAGGCGTCCGTCGAAGCGACGCTCGCGGCCGATCGTTCGGCGGCGCTGTCGCGTCGCGACGCCGCGCTGGCGAATGCGGGACCGC
>JAJTHZ010000052.1 GCA_021299185.1 Lysobacteraceae bacterium
AGCAGCGTGGCGACGCCGCCGAGTGCGTCGATCGCGCTGTCGAGCCAGCCGATCTGCAGCAGCGACGTCGACAGCAGCCACGAACCGACCAGCCACCACAGCAGCGCGAAGCCGAACGGCAGCGCGAGGTGCTGCACGCGCGACGCGCCCAGCATCGCGGCACCGGCCAGCGCCAGCGCGAGCGCGAGGCGGGCATCGGCGCGCGGCAGCGCGCGCAGGATCAGGCCCAGCGTGGCGAGCCACGCGCCGAGCAAGGCGCCGGTCTCGGTGTAGAGGGTGTTGAGGTAGAGCGTGTTGAACGGATCGGCCAGCACCAGCGCGACGAAGCCGGCGTGCGCGCACGCGGCGGCCGGGTGCGCGCGCAGCGCGCGGGTGGCGACGAGCAGCAGCAGCGCGAACAGCAGGGCCTTGGAGACGCCGATCGCACGCAGGTCGATGCCCGGTTCACCGTCGAGCCCGACTGCGTCCAGCGCGCGCGCGGCGGTCGCGCCGGCCCAGGCCAGCGCGACGTCGGTGCTGGGATAGCAGCCGTCCGGTTCGGGCGCGCCGAACACCTGCGCCGGGCGCGGGGCGTCCGGCGTGGCCAGCGCGCGCTGCGCGGGATCGCCCGCCGGCCACAGCCCGATGCAGGCCGCGGTGCGCACCATGTCGTACTGGTTGGCGTAGCCCGCCAGCGGCTGGTGCAGCACGACGGCAGCCAGGCGCGCCAGCGCCAGCAGCACCAGCGCCGCGGTGAGGACGCGCAGCGCGCGCGGGACGGGACTCACAGCGCCAGCGCGATGGCGGCGATGAAACCGAGCGCGACCGCCCAACTGGCGGGATCGCGCAGCGCGAACACGATCGGGTCGGCGTGCACCGCCCCGCGCGAGGCCAGGGTCCACATCCGCGCCAGCCAGTACAACAGCAGCGGGCACAGCAGCCAGATCCACTGCGGCCGCGTGTAGAGCATGCGCACGTCGGCGCTGTTGGCGTACAGCGCGAGCACCAGCACCGCGACCGCGCCGCAGGCGACGCCGATCGCCTGCACCACGGCGGCGTCGTCGCGGCGATAGGCGCGGCCCGGCAAGGCATCGCCGGCGAAGGTACGCAGGTCCGCGAAGCGCTTGGCGCTGGCGAGGCTGGCGAACACGAAACCGGCGAAGGCCAGCAGCCACGGGCTCGCCACCACCGCGATCGCGTGGGCGCCGGCGACCACGCGCAGCACGTACAGCGCGGCCAGCGCGACCACGTCCAGCCACAGCAGGCGCTTGAGCACCAGGCAATAGGCCAGCGAAACGACGGCGTAGGCCAGCAGGGTCGCGAGCGCCGCCGTACCGGTGGGCCAGGCGATGGCGACGCCGGCGGCGAGCAGCAGCGCGGCGAGCAGCAGGGCCTGCGCCGGCGAAACGGCGCCGCGCGCGACCGGGCGCAGGCGCTTGGCGGGATGGGCGGCGTCGGCGTCGCGGTCGAGCACGTCGTTGACCGCGTACACCGCGGACGCCACGAGGCAGAACGCCAGCACCATGCGCAGCGCCGCCAGCACGGCCTCCGGCTCGCCCCAGCGGTGCGAGGTCAGCAGGGCCACCAGCACCAGCAGGTTCTTGACCCACTGGTGCGGCCGCATCAGCGCGAGGAGGGCGGGCATCGGTCGATTATGCCGCGCGACGGCACGCGGTTTGCTGGGAAGCCCGCCCTATCGCGTGCCGGGAGTGCGGCCATGAACGGGTATCGACGCCAGCCGGTCGGCTGGCTGGTCGGCGCGGCCGGCGCGCTGCTCGCCGGCGCCGCCGGCGCGGCAGAGTGGTCGCCCAGCGGCGGCGCCACGGTGGACGTGCTCGGCGTGGTCGATGGCGGGCTCGATCGCGGGGCGGTGGTCACCGGGCTCGGCTGGCTGGCGCTGGAAGGTGCGGCCGGCGACTGGCGCTTCGGCGGCAACCTGCTGGTGCCGGCGGGGACCAGTCCCACGGCGCGACGCGTGGGCGACCTGTCGGTGGTCAGCAACATCGATTTCGACGGCGATCCGCGGCTGCAGGAACTGTGGATCGAGCACGCCGGAGCGCACGGCGCGCTGCGCGTGGGCCTGCTCGCGCTGGACGCGGAGTTCTGGGGCCTCGACCGCGGCGCGCTGTTCGTCAACAGCGCCTTCGGCGCGGCGCCGGGCGTGAGCCTGAACCTGCCGGGACCGGCGATCTACCCGGTGGCGGCGGCCGGATTGCGCTGGGCGTTCGACGACGTCGCCGGCGGCACGCTGCGCGTGGCGGCGGTGGACGGAGACGCGGGCGATCCGCTGGACGACAATCCGCATGGCCTGGACGTGCGCTTCGGCCAGGGGCTGCTGGTGGCGGCGGAATACGAACGGGTGGTCGAGCGCGGCGACGAGGTCGCGCCCGACCGCTGGAAAATCGCCCTGCATCGCCACTCCGGCGACGTGGTCGACGGCCGCGGCAGCATCGGACTGGTTGCGGGCATCGAGCGCGCGTGGACCGAGGACGTCGGCGGCTTCGCCCGCATCAACCTCGGCCGGCGCGCCACCAGCCTGGTGCCGGTGGCGCTGGAAGCCGGCGTGCTGGCGCGTTTCCCCGGCCGCGCGCCGGGCGAGTTCGGGATCGGCCTCGCGGTGGTGGAACTCGATGAGCGGCTCGCGGAAGCAGCGGGCATCGTCGATGCGTCGCGCGAGGTGGTGCTGGAAGGGAGCTGGGCGATCCCGTTCGGTGCCTGGACCGTGCAGCCGGACGTGCAGTACGTGCACCGACCCGGCGGGTCCGATGCGATCGACGATGCGTGGGTGGTTGGCGTGCGGATGGCCTGGGCGTTCGGGCCGCACTGAGGGCCCGTCGCGGCCTTGCTGCGACGACGCGCGCGAACCCGCCGGTCACGACGATCGCGCCGGCGAGCCGGTCTGCAGAATGAACCGGCAGGCAGCTGGGTCCGCCGCCCGTTCGACGCAATCCTTCTGCATGCGCGCTGCATCGGGTCGTGCGCCATGTTCGAGCCATGCCTCCAGCGCGCGCAGGGCGGTCTTGATCGTGGCGTCCTGCAGGCGGCTGTGGTCGCGCTCGTCGGTTCGCACCTGGGCGAGAAGGTGGGCCCGGCCGACCGCGGCCACCGTACTCGCATAGGCATCCTGCGCCGTGGGCGATACCACCGGGTCGCCGATCGCGTGGACGGTCAGGGTCGGCAGCACGATCAGGCCGGAAAGATCGGCGTCGTAGGCGAGGCGGGCCAGCGCGGCGGGATCGGCGGCGAAGCGTTCGATCCCGGCATTGAGCGCGTCGTCGTCGCCTGAGCCGCGGTATCGCGTGCGCAGGTTGTCGAACGGATTGCCACCGCCGAGGTGGCGCTGCACCAGGTCGCGGAAATGGAAGGTGCCCCAGGCGAGATGCGACACCAGCGTGTCCTCGCGGACCCCGGTGACCGCAAGGATGTCGCGCAGCCGCGCCGCCGGTTCGGGCCGGCGCTTCGCCGCAGGGCGGTCGAGGTCAGTGCAGGCGTGGACCCGCCGCTCGAGTTCCGCGCGATCCATGGTCGATGCGGCCGGCAGCCCCTGCCAGAGCGGGTATGCCGGCTCGCCGGGCGCGGGGTGGTTCATGCAGTAGTACTGGTAGACCGCGCGCAGGTCGGCACGGAAGCCGTAGGCGCGTGTTCCGCCGAACAGGACGCCATTGGTGGTCAGCACCGCGTGGTAGCGCGGACGGCCCTCCGCGTCGAGGGCATCCAGTTCGGCCAGCTTCGCGGCCACGTTGCCGCCCCAGGACTGCCCGTGGAGCAGGGTCCGTCGAGGCGGGCCGAAGGCCGAGACGAACAGCCGGCGGCTGTTCTCGACGTCGCTGGCGGCAACCCGCACGCCGTAGCCGCCACGGCGGTAGGTGGAGCCCACCCATGCGTAGCCTTCGCGGACCATCGCGGCGTGGCGGTCGAGGTCCTCGAGGCCGTCCTTCGCGTCGGGCGGCGACAGGCGCGGGCCGCCGTGCGCGTGCACGACCAACGCCTGGTTCCAGCGCTTCGGGATCGCGGCCAGCACCCAGGCCCCGTTGTCGTCGCGCACCAGGTGGCAGGCGGCGATCGCGGCCACCGACGGCGGGCAGTCGGTCGGCGCGAAGCCGCCCTTGGCGGCCGGCGTCGCGCCGGCGAGGCCGCAGGCCAGGGCGAGCCCGGGCGCGGCCGCTGCCAGCCATCGCGGCCTCATCGCCGCGCCCGATCAGAACGAACGCTGGACATTGACGTAGAAGTAGCGGCCCCAGGGCTGGTGCAGGGCACCACGATAACCGCCATCGGCCAGCGCGGGGCCTTCGTCGGTCAGGTCGCGCACGCCGACGCGCAGCGCCGTGCTGTCCGGGAAGCGGAACTGGACGTAGAGGTTGTGGTACAGGCGATCGTCGACCACCCAAGGCTCGCCCGAGCGGCCCAGCAGCTGCGCCTGCTCGAACGAACTCATGTACTGCGCCGAGTAGCCGACCCGCCACGGGCCGTCGTCCCAGGTGACGACGGCGTTGCCGCGCCACTCGGGACGCCCGTTCTGGCCGACCAGTTGGGTCGGGTCCGGCAGCGGCGTCAGGGGGTTGATCGTCCCGGCCTCGCGCGCGGCGAACAGGGCGTTCACGACGTCGCCCGGGTCGCGGCTGAACTCCAGCATGCGCGTCGCGTTGAGGCTGACCCGGAACGACCCGTAGGCCGTGCGGCGCAGCGACCAGTCCATGCCGAAATCGAGGCCGCCCGCGGTCTGCGGCAGCAGGTTGATGAAGCGGTCGTTGATCGCGATCACCGCGCCCGCGGGCGTGATGCCGGTGCCGGCGAAGAAGTCGATGTCCTCCTGCGTGGGCGCGGCGCGCACCACCAGCGGGTTCGACCGGCCCTGCACGCGTTCGAGGTAATCGAGCGTGATCGCGGTCTGGGAACCCAGCAGGCCGACGATCTGCTCCTGCTCGATGCGCCAGCGGTCGACGGTGAAACTGAATTCCCCGAACGACTCGTCGATGAACGCCGGCTGCAGCACGAGGCCGAACGAGGTGCTGGTGCTTTCCTCCGGCTCGAGGTCGGGGTTGCCCGAAACCCGCAGCGAGGCGGCCGCCGTGTTCTGCCCGCAGGCGCTGAAGGATGCGATGCGGCCGGCGCGCACGTCGGCCTCGCAGCGGATGTGGTCGACGCCGGCGGCGAGCCGCGCGTACTCGGTGGCGTTGGTCTGCTCGAGGTTGGGCGCGCGGAAGCCCTCGGAGTAGGACCCACGCAGCCGCACGCCGGTCGCCACGTCCCAGGCGAGCGCGATCTTCGGCTTGGCGACCGAGCCGAAGTCGGAGTAGTTCTCGAAGCGCCCCGCCAGCTGCATGTCGAGCCGATCGACGAACGGCACCGCCATGTCCTCGGACACGATCGGCACCGCGAACTCGGTGAACGCCGAACTGACCGAGCGCGAACCCCGGGTGTCCGGATTGGGGCTCACTGCGGCGACGTTGCTGTGGCTGATCGCGCCGGTCACCAGGTCGACGAAGGTGAAGGTGCCATCGAGGTTGTCATCGCGATCGTCCAGCTGCGTCTCGCGGCGGACCTCGGCGCCGAAGGCCACGCCAACCTCGCCGCCCGGGATCGAGAACAGGTCCGGACGCGAGAAGCGCACGTCGGCCATCGCCAGCGTCGTGCGCGAGCGCCGCAGCAATTCGAAGACGATGCCGTCGATGGCGGCAGGCGAACTCGGCGAGCAGTCGTTGATGCTCGGGTTGTCGGCGCAGCCGCCGCTGAACGGGTTGTAGGCGTCCTGTGTCGACAGCGAAAGCTGCTGCTGAAGCAGGGTCATGTTGATGTTCGGCGAGCGGTCCTCGGCTTCGGCCTCCGAGTACACGAGGGCGGTTTCCCAGTCGAAGCCGTTCCAGTCGCCGCGCAGTCCGGCGAGCGCGCGGGTCTGCTGGTTGTCGACGCGCACGGTCTGGAAGCCGGCGTCGACGTAGCGGTAGTTCGTCATCAGTACCGGCAGGCCGCTGGCCGGCACGCCGGTCAGCCCGGGCAGGCGGTTCGGGTTCGCCCGGCCGTCGGCGAAATTGACCGGGCCGAAGGGGTTCCAGAAGTTGCTGGCGGGGATCCAGATCGCGTTGAGGTTGACCACCGGCGGCTGCACGGCGTCGCTGCGCGCGTCGTACAGGCCGAACTCGCCGAAGGCCTCGATGCCGTCGGCGACCTCGTGGCGCGCGGTGAGGAAGAGGTTCGCGCGCTCCACGCCGGGACGCACCGTGGTCCCAAAGCGCGTGTCGTAGCGCATCTAGCGGTTGGTGGTGTTGAAGTTGTGGTTGCCGCTGGCCAGGCAAAGGCCCGGGCCGAAGGCCACGCCGCAACCGAAGCGCTCGGGCTGCACGCGGAACTGGCCGGCCGTGGTGGTGATGGCGACCCCGTTGGTGCGGATCACCGGCCGCGCGCCGAGGCTGAAGCGGGCCCTCGGCGTGTTGGCTGCGCGTCCATCCAGCACCGCGAGCCCGGTGAAATCGGGATCGGTGAAGAAGTTCCGCAGGTCGTCAGTGGCGGTGAAGTCCTGGTCCGAGGCCAGCAGGGCCGCCCGGTCGACATAGTTGAGGAACAGGGACACGTTGCCGCGGTCGTGGGTCCTGCCGGCGAACACGCTGATGTCGGTTTCGTCCATCGACGTGCCTTCCGCCCCGCCGTAGCGCGCATTGACGCTCAGGCCATCGAAATCGCTCTGCAGCACGGTGTTCACCACGCCCGCCACCGCGTCTGCGCCGTAGATGGCGGCCGCGCCGTCGAGCAGCACCTCCACCCGCTCGAGGCCGCTGACTGGCAGCGCATTCGAGTTGACGCTCTGCACCGGCACGGTGCCGGTGTCGGTCGTGCCCTGGCTGGTCGGGTGCTGCACCATCCGGCGGCCATTGAGCAGCACCAGGGTGTTGCCGACGCCGAGCGAGCGAAGGTTCACCGAGTTCACGTCGCCACGCGCGGCGTTGCTGGTCTGCGGGTTGTTGGAGGCATCGAACAGCACGTCGCCCATCTGCGGGATGGTGCGCAGCAGCTCGTCGCCCGACACCGCACCGGTGGCGTCGATCTGCTCGACGTCGATCACCACCACGGGCAGCGCGTCGGTGGTCGGCGTGCCGGCGATGTGGGTGCCGACGACGGTGACCTCCTCGAGGGTCTGCGGCTTCTCGCCGCCCTCGGCCGCCGGCGTCCCGGGCGCGGCCTGCGACGTCGCGGATGCGCCGGCGTCCATCGACTGCGGCGCGCTGCGCGGCGGCTCCTGCGCCAACGCGAGCTGGATCGAGAGGGCCAGCAAGGTGATCGAGGTCGTTCCCTGAAGGGTGGAACGCGAGATGCGGCGCATGGTGGGTTTCTCCCTTCGAAATCCGTGCAAGGCGGGGTCAGTCGGACGTGACGTGGCGCGAATCGCCGGGACCTGCGGCCGGGTCCGGTGCAGCGGCGAGCGGCGGCGGCAGCGGCGTGCCGAGGGCGCGGTGCAGCGCATCGCGGTCCAGCGCGCCGTCCCAGCGGGCGACGACCACGGTCGCCACCGCGTTGCCCATGAAATTGGTGATCGAGCGGCATTCGCTCATGAAGCGGTCGATGCCGAGGATCAGGGCCATCCCGGCCACCGGCACCTCCGGCACCACCGCCAGCGTGGCGGCCAGCGTGATGAATCCCGCGCCGGTGACGCCGGCCGCGCCCTTCGAGCTGATCATGGCGACCAGCAGCAGGGTGACCTGCTGCATGGCGCTGAGCTCGGTGTTGGTGGCCTGCGCGATGAACAGCGCGGCCAGCGTCATGTAGATGTTCGTGCCGTCGAGGTTGAACGAGTATCCTGTGGGCACCACGAGACCGACCACCGACTTGGCGCAGCCGGCGCGCTCCATCTTCTCCATCAACGACGGCAACGCCGACTCGGACGACGAGGTGCCCAGCACCAGCAGCAGTTCGGCCTTGAGGTAGCGGGCGAGCCGGAAGATCGAGAACCCCGACCACGCGCAGACGCCGCCGAGGATCACCACCACGAACAGCAGGGACGTGACGTAGAACGACCCGACCAGCCAGGCGAGGTTGACCAGGCTCTCGAGGCCGTACTTGCCGATGGTGAAGGCGATCGCGCCGAAGGCGCCGATCGGTGCGGCTTTCATCAGCAGGTGCACCAGCTGGAACACGGGTGCCACCAGGGCTTCGAGCATGGCGGTCACCGGCCGCCCCCGCTCGCCGACGATGGCCAGCGACAGCCCGAACAGCACCGAGATGAACAGCACCTGCAGGATGTTGTCGCCGACGAAGGGACTCAGCAGGGTCTTGGGGATGATGTCGAGCACGAAGCCCACCAGGGTCATCTCGTGCGACTGCTGGACGAAGCCCTGCACCGCGGTGGGATCGAGGTCGGCGGGGTCGATGTTCATGCCCGCACCGGGCTTGACGACGTGGGCGACCAGCAGCCCCACGACCAGCGCGAGGGTCGAGAAGAACAGGAAGTACGCCATCGCCTTGGCGAACACGCGGCCGACCGAGTGCAACTGCTGCATGCCGGCGATGCCGGTGACGATGGTCAGGAAGACCACCGGCGCGATGATCATCTTGACCAGCTTGATGAAGGCGTCGCCCAGCGGCTTCATCGCCTCGCCGAGCCCGGGATCCCAGTGGCCCAGCGCCGCGCCCAGCACGATGGCGGCCACGACCTGCACGTAGAGCTGCCGGTAGAACGGCAGCCGCTCCGGGGTCGGCGTTGACGGGGGAGGCGCACGCATGCAGGGGCGGTGGCGTCGGGGTGGCGTGGAGTCCCGACGTTCTACGCGCTCCGCCGGCGGCTGCCGATAACGCAATGGTATTAGGGCACGAGGTCCATGCCTGTGCGGGCTGGCGAACCGCCGCCGGGCGCGTCTATCGTCGGCCCATGCGCAAGCCCCGATGGAACCGCGCCACCCTGCTCTTGCTGCTGCTGGTCGCGGGCGGCACGGCCGCGGCGGCGTGGCTCGCCTTCCACTGGGCCGAGGCGCGGACCCTGCGTGAGGAATCCGCCCAGTTGCAGCGCGAACTGGACCTGCATGCGCGGGCCATCCAGCAGGCGATCGACCGCTACCGCACCCTGCCCCGCGTGCTCGCGCTGGACGAAGCGCTGCGCGGCGCGGTGGCCGGCACGATCGACCCCGCGTGGCGCGATCGCCTCAACCGGCGCCTCGAGGAGGCCAATGGCGTCACCCGCACCTCGACCCTGACCCTGATCGACCGCCGTGGCATCGCGCTGGCGGCGAGCAACTGGCGCGAGCCCACGAGCAACGTGGGCGCGGACTACCACTTCCGCCCCTACGTCCAGCAGGCCCTGCGGACCGGGCAGGGGCAGTTCTACGGCATCGGCCTCACCACGGGCGAGCCGGGCTACTTCCTCTCCGAGGCGATCCGGGACGACGACGGCGGGGCGATCGGGGTGATCGTCATCAAGATCGAACTCGCCGCGCTGCAGGAAGGCTGGCGCAGCCTGCCCGACGTGGTGATGGTCAGCGACCGTCACGACGTGGTGTTCCTCGCCAACCGCGACGCCTGGCGGTACCGCAGCCTGTCGCCGCTGGATCCCGCCGAACGTCGCGAACTGGAGGCGACGCGCCAGTACGAGGGGCAGGCCCTCGAACCGATCCAGGTGGGGGCGAGGCTGGCCGTGGGACCCGGCACCGACGAAGTGCGGACGACCAGCCCGGCCATGCCGGGCAGCGTCCTCTGGCAGACGCTGCCGCTGCCGGAACAGGGCTGGACCCTGCACCTGCTGCACGACGCGGGGGGCATCGCGCCCGCCGCCCGGACGGCGGCGCTGGCCGCCGGCGGCGCCTGCCTCGCCCTCGGATTCCTTCTGCTGATCGTGCAGCAGCGCCGGCGCCTGTCCGCGCTGCGCCTTCGCAGCCGGGAAGAACTCGAGGCCGTGCTGCGCCAGCACGCCGAGGAACTGCGCACGGCGCAGGACGTGATCGTCGAGACGGCGCGCCGCGCGGACGCCGGGCTGAGCCGCAGCCTCGAGCACCTGCCGCAGGGCGTGGTGATCGTCGACGCCGACCTGAAGCTGGTCGCATGGAACTCGCGCTATGTGGAATTGTTCCGCTTCCCCGCCGAGATGCTCAGGGTGGGGCAGCCGATCGAAGCGATGTTCCGCTTCAACGCCCAGCGTGGCCTGCTGGGCCCCGGACCGATCGAAGACGCGATCCAGCGCCGGCTCGACCACCTGCGCGGCGGCAAGGCGCACCTGCGCGAGACTGAGAAGGCCGACGGCACGGTGCTGGAGATCCGCGGCAACCCGCTGCCCGACGGCGGCTTCGTCACCAGCTACGCGGACATCACCAGCTACCGCAACGCCGCCCGCGAACTGCGCTCGCTCGCCGACTCGCTGGAGCGCCGCGTCGGCGAGCGCACCCGGGCGCTCGCCGCAGCCAAGCAGGACGCCGAACGCGCCAACCGCTACAAGACGCGCTTCGTGGCCGCGGCCGTGCACGACCTGCTGCAGCCCCTCAACGCGGCGCGGATGCTGCTCGGCGCGCTCCGCGGCCGCGAGGGCGACGGCGAATCGCGGCGCATCGTCGACCATGTCGAGCAGTCGCTGCTGGCGCAGGACGCGATCCTCAACAGCCTGCTCGACATCTCGCGGCTGGAGTCGGGCGCCATGGCCACGCGCCTGCGCGACTTCCCGCTGGACCCGCTGCTCGAGGCACTCGCCCGCGAATTCGGCATCCTCGCACTGGACCGGGGGCTCCGTCTGGCGCGCGTCGCCACGCGCGCGGTGGTGCGCACCGACGAAGCCCTGCTGCGCCGGATCGTGCAGAACTTCCTCTCGAACGCCGTGCGCTACACGCCGAGCGGCCGGATCCTGCTGGGTTGCCGGCGCGTGCGGGGCGGCGTGCGGATCGAGGTGCACGACCAGGGGCCGGGCATCCCGGAGAGCCTGCAGCGCGAGGTCTTCGAGGAGTTCCGGCGCCTGAACGACGGCGTGGCCAACGACCGCGGCGCCGGCCTGGGGCTGGCGATCGTCGAGCGCATCGGCCGCCTGCTCGACCATCCCATCGGCCTGCGCTCGACGCTCGGCGCCGGCAGCGTGTTCTCGGTGCTGGTGCCGTTCGCGCCGGCCGGCGCGACAGTGGCCGAGGCGGCAGCACCAGTCGAGGACGGGGACGACGCGCGGGTCTGCGAGGCGACGCGCACCCTGCTGCGCCGCTGGGACTGCGAGGTGGCATTCAGCGCGGGTCCCCACGATGCCCTGCTGGTCGCCGCGCCCGGCAACGGCCCCGATGTCCTGTTGCTCGACGCCCGGCTCGGCGACACCAGCGGCTTTGCGCTCCACCCACGGCTCTGCGAGCGCTGGGGCCGGATTCCGCCGACGATCCTCATCACCGCGACGCGCGACGAGGCACTGCGCGCCCGCGCGGTCGAGCTGGGTTGGGGGATACTGACCAAGCCCGTGCGTCCCTCGGCCCTGCGCAGCCTGATGATGCAACTGCTGCTGCGCCATGCACCGCTGTCGCCCAAGGCCTACGAGCAGCGCTAGAGCGTCGCCTCCGGCGCAAGCGACTTCACCAGCACCGCCGCCTGCGTGCGGCTGTGGCAGTCGAGCTTCTTGAGGATCGCGGTCACGTGCACCTTGACGGTGTTCTCGGCAAGACCCAGCTCGTGCGCGATCTGCTTGTTCAGCAGGCCGTCGGCCAGGCACTCGAGTACGCGGAACTGTTGCGGCGTGAGCTGTGCGAGACGGGCGGCCAGCAGGGCGTCCTGCTCCGAGCGCGCCGCCGCCATCGGCGGGAACCAGGTGCCGCCTTCCAGCACGGTCGACACCGCCTCGCCGATCGCTTCCGCAGGCGAGGACTTGGGGATGAAGCCCGCGGCGCCGAACTGCTGGGCGCGCCGGATCACGCGCGGATGCTCGCTGGACGAGATGACGACGACAGGGATCTCGGGGTAGGCGCCACGAACGTGCAGCAGCGCGGAGAATCCATGAGCCCCGGGCATCGTCACGTCGAGCAGGACCAGGTCGGCGTCCGGACGGGCCTCGAGCGCCTTGCCGAGCGCCGTCGCGCTGGCCACTTCGTCGACGACGGCCGAAGGAAGGGCCGCGGTCAGCGCGTGGCGGACGGCGCCACGCAGCAGCGGATGGTCGTCGGCGATGAGGATGTGCGGTGTCGACACGGGATCGGCGCGCCCCGAGGGTTTCGTGCCCTGTTCGAAGGGCTGCGGCAGCGAGGACTTTATCAGCCCGATCCGGGGTCGATCCTGCAGGCCACGCGCCGGTGCGACGGCACTCGCAGCACCGCCTGCAAGGGCTCCCGCACTTGGACTGGGGGGCGGCGCGGCACGTTGCGACCCTGCGGGGGCTGGCATCGCCGGCGATTGCACCGGGGGTGACCCGCGAGGCTGCGGGACGCCGTCGCCGCTGAAGCGGCTCCCGCGCCATGCCCAGGGCGTGCGCGCGACTTCCGGGCCCTTGGGGGAACCGGCGATGCCGGCGACGGCTGTGCGATCGCTGGCGCTGCGTGCGATCCTGCACAGGTCCATGCACGCCGAACGCAAAGCCCTGCTGCAGATCCACGCCTGCGTCGTGCTGTGGGGCTTCACCGCGATCCTCGGCAAGCTGATCACGCTGCCGGCCGCCGCGCTGGTGTGGTGGCGGATGCTGATGGTGGCGGGCTTCCTGCTGCTGCTGCCGCGCGTGTGGCGCGCGCTGCGCGGGATGCCACCGCGCCTGCTCGCGATCTACGCCGGCATCGGCGGCGTGGTGGCCCTGCACTGGCTGACCTTCTACGGTGCGATCAAGCTGGCCAACGCCTCGGTGGCGGCGACCTGCATGGCGCTGGGCTCGGTGTTCGCGGCGGTGCTGGAGCCTCGGCTGACCGGGCGGCGCATGTCGTGGCGCGAGGTGGGGCTCGGACTTGCGGCGATCCCGGGCGTGGCGCTGGTGGTCGGCGGCATGCCGGCCGGCATGCGCACGGGCTTCGCGGTCGGCGTGGTGTCGGCGGCGCTGACCGCGGTGTTCACGGTGATGAACAAGCGCTGGGCCACGCGCAGCGATGCGCTGGGCGTGACCTTCGTCGAGATGGCCGCGGGGTTCCTCCTGCTGTGGGCCTGCCTGCCGCTGCTCGATCTTCTACCGGGCGCGGATGCGCGCATCCTCGTGCCCGATGCCCGCGATGCGCTGCTGCTGCTGCTGCTGGCGCTGGCCTGCACGGTGCTGCCGTTCGCCCTGTCGCTGGTCGCGCTGCGCCAGGTGTCGGCGTTCTCGATGCAGCTCGCGCTGAACCTCGAGCCGGTGTACGCGATCGTGCTGGCGATGCTGCTGCTCGGCGAGCATCGCGAACTGGGGGTCGCGTTCTACCTCGGCGTGGCCATCGTGCTGGCCGCGGTGTTCGCCCAGCCCCTGCTGGCGCGGCGCCGGTCGATCGCCGCCTGAAGCGGCTCCCACGGGGCCGGCGGACTCCGAGCGCGGCGTGCAGCGCGACCGGGTCACCGCAAGACTGGAAAGCTCGCGGCGCACGCGCCGCTCCCACAAGGCCGCCAGACACTCGACGCTGAACTGTAGGAGCGCTGCGTGCAGCGCGACCGGCGCACCGCAAGACGGGAAAGCTCGCGGCGCACGCGCCGCTCCCACCAGGGTGCCGACCGCTCAGCGCTCGGAATGCCCTGCCTCGTAATAATCGCGGCGGGCGAACAGGTTCGGGCGGATCAGGTCGATGAAGGCGCGCGCCTGCGGGCTCAGGTACTTGCCCTTGCGGATCACCACGCCGTAGGAGCGCTGCGGGAAGTACTGGCGCATGTTGTGCACGGCGAGGCGGTCGGTCGGCGACAGGCAGATCGCGGTCACGATCGAGATGCCGAGGCCCATCGCCACGTATTGCTTGATCACGTCCCAGCCGCCGACCTCGATCGCGACGTGGTAGGGCACCTTGCGCTGCTGGAAGATCAGGTCCACCAGCCGGAAGGTGGTCAACCGGCGCGGCGGCAGGATCAGGCCGTAGGGCGAGAGGTCCTCCAACCGCAGGTCGCGCCGCGTGGCCAGCGGATGGTCCAGCGGCGTGATCAGCATCGGGTCGAAGTGGTAGACCGGCTCGTACGAAAGATCGTTCGGCACGTCGATCATCGAACCGACCGCGAAGTCCACCGCGTCCTGGCGCAGCAGGGCCAGCCCGTCGACACCGGTCACCGGCGAGAGCTTCAGGCGCACCTGCGGATAGCGCTCGCGATAGGTCTTGACCAGTTGCGGCAGCAGGTAGTGGATCGTCGACGACCCGGCGGCGATGGTCAGCTCGCCGGCGTCCAGCCCCTGCAGGCGCGTGCGGAACTCGCCGTCGAGGCCGTCCAGGCCCTCGACCAGGGGCAGCGCCAGTTCGTACAGGGCTTCGCCCTCGCGGGTGAGCTGGACGCGGCGGCCGCTGCGCTCGAGCAGGCGCGCGCCCATTTCGGCCTCCAGCGCCCCGATCTGCAGGCTGATCGAAGGCTGCGACAGGAACAGGGCTTCCGCCGCGCGCGACAGCGTGCCCAGCTTGGCCGCATAGCAGAACGCCCGCAACTGCTTGATCCGGTTGCCCTTGTAGTAAAAGCGCGGCTCGCGCTCGGTGGCCGCCAGCGGCCCCCCCAGCGGCTGGCGCTGCAGCGCACGGGCTTTCGAGGCGGGCTTGCGGCCCGGAATCCTCAAACGTTTGGCTTCATTGCTGCGCTGCGTCAAGGACTTGCACTCGTATTGACTAAACCAATATT
Source organism: Lysobacteraceae bacterium (assembly GCA_021299185.1). Classification (GTDB taxonomy): domain Bacteria; phylum Pseudomonadota; class Gammaproteobacteria; order Xanthomonadales; family Ahniellaceae; genus UBA4656. The sequence continues at coordinate 14,662 of JAJTHZ010000052.1, forward strand.
GCGCATTGAAACATTTGCTTTGTCAAACCACGGTTCGGGGCGCAGATTGGCAACCTGCCGCGCTGCCACCGCGGATGGGCCTGGGAGAGGGGTCCACCCGACGGCGACGGCGCGCCTCGCGGTCTTGCGCTCCGGCCCCGGCCGGCCGCGACGACCGCTTTCCGGACCACCGCGTCGCGCCCGCTTCCCCGGGCGAGGCCGCGGGGTCGCCACGCAACAGGGGCGAACATGGCTGCGGTCGACAATTCCCTCCTCTCCACCGACGGCGTCGCCGTCCTGGCCCCGCTGTCGGCGGCGCAGGCGACGATCCTGACCCCGGCCGCGCTGGCCTTCCTCGCCGAACTGCACCGCCGCTTCGAGCCGCAGCGCCAGCAGCGCCTCGCCGCGCGGCGCGCGCGCCAGGCGCGCTTCGACGCCGGCGAACGGCCCGACTTCCGCACCGAAACGAAGGGCATCCGCGACGGCGAGTGGACGGTGGTGCCGGTGCCCGCGCCGCTGCAGGACCGCCGCGTCGAGATCACCGGGCCGGTCGACCGCAAGATGATCATCAACGCGCTCAACTCGGGCGCGAAGGTCTTCATGGCCGACTTCGAGGATTCGACCAGCCCGACCTGGAGCAACCAGCTCGACGGCCAAGTGAACCTGCGCGACGCGGTCGCGGGCGCGATCGAATACACCTCGCCCGAGGGCAAGCACTACGCGCTGCGCCATCCGCACGCCGTGCTGCTGGTGCGCCCGCGCGGCTGGCACCTGCCGGAAAAGCACCTGACGGTCGACGGCGCGCCGATGTCGGGCTCGCTGTTCGACTTCGGCCTGTTCGCCTTCCACAACGCACAGGCGCTGGCGGCGCAGGGCCTCGGTCCGTTCTGGTACCTGCCGAAGCTGCAGTGCTTCGAGGAAGCCGCGCTGTGGGACGAGGTGATGGCCTTCGCCGAAGTGCGCCTCGGGCTGCCGATCGGCACCATGAAGGTCACGGTGCTGATCGAGACCCTGCCCGCGGTGTTCGAGATGGACGAGATCCTGCACGCGCTCAAGGGGCGCATCGCGGGCCTCAACTGCGGCCGCTGGGACTACATCTTTTCCTACATCAAGACCTTCCGCGCCCACCGCGACCGCGTGCTGCCGGAGCGCTCGCAGATCACGATGGCCCAAGGTTTCCTCAAGGCCTATTCGGAACTGCTGATCGAGACCTGCCACCGCCGCGGCGCGCACGCGATGGGCGGCATGGCGGCGCAGATCCCGATCAGCGGCGATCCGGAAGCGAACGAGAAGGCGCTGGCCCGCGTGCGCGCCGACAAGGAGCGCGAGGCGCGCGCCGGCCACGACGGCACCTGGGTCGCGCATCCGGGCCTGATCCCGGTCGCGAAAGACATCTTCGACGCGGTGATGCCGACCCCGAACCAGGTGCACGTGCGCCGCCCGGACGCGCGCGCCGAGCGCGAGGTGCTGATCGCGCCGATCGCCGGCAGCATCAGCCGCGCGGGATTCCTGAACAACATCGACGTCTGCGTGCGCTACCTCGCCGCCTGGCTCGACGGCCTCGGCTGCGTGCCGATCCACCACCTGATGGAGGACGCGGCCACCGCCGAGATCTCGCGCGCCCAGCTGTGGCAGTGGCTGCAAGTCGGCGGGCAGGCGCTCGACGACGGCACGCCGGTCGACTTCGCGCTGTTCGATGCCGCGATCGCCGGCGTGGCCGAGCGCCTGCCGACGTCCGGCCTGCCCGGCCAGCCGCGGATCGCCGAGGCGACCCGCATGCTGGCCGAAATGACGCACGCGAAGGAACTCGCGGAGTTCCTGACCTTGCCGGCGTACGAGCGCCTGCCCTGATCCCTGCCCCACCCATCCCCGACCATCGAAGAGGCCCGCCATGAAAACCACGCTGCCGACCGCCGAACAACTCGCCCTCGACTGGGCCAACAATTCCCGCTGGGCCGGCATCAAGCGCGGCTATTCGGCCGAGGACGTGGTGCGCCTGCGCGGCACGGTGCACGTCGAGCACACGCTGGCCCGCCGCGGTGCGGAGAAGCTCTGGCACTACCTGCACAACGAGCTGTTCGTGAACGCGCTCGGCGCGATGACCGGCAACCAGGCCATGCAGCAGGTCAAGGCCGGCCTCAAGGCCATCTACCTCTCCGGCTGGCAGGTCGCCGCTGACGCCAACACGGCCGGCGCGATGTATCCCGACCAGTCGCTGTACCCGGTGGACTCGGTGCCCAACGTGGTGCGCCGGATCAACAACACCCTGCTGCGCGCCGACCAGATCCACCACGCCGAGGGCAAGGACGACATCGACTGGCTGCAGCCGATCGTGGCCGACGCCGAGGCCGGCTTCGGCGGCGTGCTCAACGCCTTCGAGCTGATGAAGCACATGATCGAGGCGGGCGCCGCCGGCGTGCACTGGGAAGACCAGCTGGCATCCGCCAAGAAGTGCGGCCACATGGGCGGCAAGGTGCTGGTGCCGACGCAGGAGGCGGTGCAGAAACTCATCGCTGCGCGCCTGGCGGCCGACATCGCCGGCGTGCCGAGCATCATCGTCGCGCGCACCGACGCGATGGGCGCGGCGCTGATCACCTCCGACGTCGACGCCAACGACCAGCCGTTCTGCACCGGCAAGCGCACGGTGGAAGGCTTCTACGAGACGAAGATGGGCATCGAGCAGGCGATCAGCCGCGGTCTCGCCTACGCGCCGTACGCCGACCTGATCTGGTGCGAGACCTCGACGCCGGACCTCAAGCAGGCCAGGCAGTTCGCGGACGCGATCCACGCCAAGTTCCCCGGCAAGCTGCTCGCCTACAACTGCTCGCCGTCGTTCAACTGGAAGAAGAACCTCGACGAGGCCACGATCGCGAAGTTCCAGAAGGAAATCGCGTCCTACGGCTACAAGTTCCAGTTCATCACCCTGGCCGGCTTCCACGCCCTGAACTACTCGATGTGGAACCTCGCCACTGGCTACAAGGCGCGCCAGATGGCGGCCTATGTGGAACTGCAGGAGGCCGAGTTCGGCGCCGAGAAGCTCGGCTACACCGGCGCCAAGCACCAGCGCGAGGTGGGCACGGGTTACTTCGACAAGGTCAACGAGGTGATCGCCGCCGGCCAAAGCTCGCTGTCGGCGCTGCACGGCTCGACCGAGGAAGAGCAGTTCGAGCACGACGGCAAGGCCGCCTGACCGGGCCCCCGCGCGCCACCGCGGATCAATCCGCGGTGGCGGCGTCGGGTGCCCGCGACACCGGGTCGCCGACCGCGATCCGGTTGCGGCCCTGGCGCTTGGCCTCTTACATCGCGGCGTCCGCGCGCCGCAGCAGCGATTCGAAATCCGCGTCCCCGGCCCAGGTCGCCACGCCGATCGACACCGTCATCGGCCACGGCGTGCCGGCCAGCACCGGACGGGCCTGTTCGACTTCGACCCGCAGGCGCTCGGCGGCGCTGCGCGCCTGCGCCGCGCTCACGCCCGGCAGCAGCACGATGAACTCCTCGCCGCCCATCCGGCCCAGCGTGTCCTGCGCGCGCATGCCGTTGCGCAGCACGCACACCAGCCACTGCAGGGCGTCGTCACCCGCCGCGTGGCCGAGCGTGTCGTTGATGCGCTTGAAGTGGTCGACATCGAGCAGCAGCACGCCGTAGCCGGTGCCGTCGCGGCGCGCCTGCGCGATGCCGCGGTCGGCGAGCTCGGCCAGCGTGCGGCGGTTGTAGGCGCCGGTCAGCGGGTCGAGGGCCGCGCGGCGGGTGAGTTCGGCGCTGAGCCGCTCGTTCACCATCAGCATGAAGCCGAAGGTGGCCAGGGCCGGGGCCAGCGCGCCCACCGCGAACAGGCCGGCCTGGAACAGGCCGGGCTCGAGCGGATCGAGGCCCGGGGTCGGATCGGACACCGCGCGCGCCGCGCGCGCGACCATGAGCACGACAAGGAAGGCGTAGAGCCCCGCGAGCACGCGCTGGCTGCGCGGCCGCGGCGATGAACCGGCCTGCAGCACGGCGCGGCAGCAGGCCGCGAACAGCGCGGCGAACACCGCCGAGATCAACGCCACCCGCAGCCACAGCAACGGGTAGACGTACAGGAACACCAGCGCGACCGCGCCCACGAAGACCACCGCGAGGGCGTCGGTCGGATGCGGTTCCGCGCGTCCGGCGAAGCCCCGCAACGCGCGGAGCGTGACCACGAAGGCGGCGACCAGCAGCAGGTTGGCGACCGGGATCGACAGCAGGTCGTCGATCGCACCACGCAGGCCGAACAGCCCCCAGCCCATCGACTGCAAGGCCAGCGCCAGCGCCCAGGCGCGCAGCGGACGGCGCAATGCGGCCGGGTAGCCACCCACCGAGCCGGCCAGCACGGCCGCGAGCAGGCCGGCGATCAGCATCGCCAGCAGCACCGCGGTGCGGACGTCGAGCAACATTCGCGGGCGCCCCCTGTAGGCCCTGCGCAGGACCCGCGATGCTAGCGATCCGTCGCGCGCGGCGCGCCGGCGCGTGCCGACGAGCGGTGCGAATGGCCGGACGGTGGATCGGTGCTTGCGAATGTTCACCGATGCGCGCCATGCCGCGGGTGCCCGCGGCGGCCCTTGCAAGGCGGGTTCGACGCCCCATCTGTGGGCAGTGGACGAGCCCCTGACCGAACCCGCCGCGATCCGTCGCGATGCCCGCGCCTTCCGGCGCGCGTTCCTGGTGGCCGGCGGATTCGTGGCCCTGCTGTGGTGGGTGAAGGCGGTGGAATGGATGTTCGAGCGCAGCCTCGGCGCGCTCGGCGTGCACCCGCGCGATCCTTGGGGGCTGGTGGGCGTGCTGACGGCGCCGCTGGTGCACGGTTCGTGGCAGCACCTGGTCAGCAACTCCCTGCCCTTGCTGGTGCTCGGCACGCTGGCCTTGTACGCGTACCCCAAGGCATCACGGCGCGCCTTGCCCGTGATCTGGATCCTGTCCGGGCTGGGCACCTGGCTGATCGGACGCGAGTCGTCGCACATCGGCGCCAGCGGGCTCGGCCACGGCCTGATGTTCTTCCTGTTCACGCTCGGCGTGTTGCGCTGGGAGCCGCGTTCGATCGCGGTCGCGCTGGTCACCTTCCTGCTGTACGGCGGCATGCTGGTCACCATCCTGCCGCGCGAGGAGGGCGTGAGCTGGGAGTACCACCTCGCGGGCGCGGTGGCCGGACTGCTGGCCGCCCTGCTGTGGCGCCGGCTCGATCCGGCGCCGCCGCGCAGGAAGTACTCGTGGGAGATCGAGGAGGAACTCGCGCGCGAGGCCGCCGTGCGCGAGGCGTCGCAGTTCGAACCGCCGCGGCCGGAGGCCGTGCCGGTGCTGTGGGTGCGCCCGGCGCCGGACGAAGCGCCGCGCGTGCTGCGCTTCCCGACCGACCGCACGCGCCGTCCGGGCGAGACGCCGATGGACGAGGACCCGCCGACGCCGACGCGGCATTGATGCACCGCCCCCGCGCCACGCGGGGACCAGACCTGTTGCACCGATTCGCTCCGGGCGCGGGCGTTCGCGAGGCGGCGTTGTGGGAGCGAGCAACACTCGCGACCGCGGCACCCCGATCTCGCAGCACATCCCGAAGGTTGCGGTCGCGAGCGTTGCTCGCTCCCACACGGCGCTCGTGGGCGCTAGGACCAGCGATGGCGAGGCGCGGTCTGCGCCGCCAGGGGGCTAGGCCCGGCCAGCCCAGACCACCAGCGGCCATTCGACGCGCCGGACGCGCGCCGGATCGCCCCAGGCTTCGCGCAGCGCGGGGCGCAGGCGGGCGATGCTGTCGACCCCGGTCGCCGCATCATGGCGCTGCACGGCCGACCAGGTGCCGAGGTAGGCCAGCGCCTGTTCGGCCTGCCAGTCCAGCGCGATCGCGAACGGCGGCAGGTCGATGCGCTCGAAGGGAAATTCGATCGTGGCGTAGCCGGCGTCCACGTGGCGCCGCTCCGGGGGCCAGTACGGTCCGACGGTGCCGTGCTCGAAGTCGCGCACCACGGCGTCCACCGCCGGGTCGATGCGCATCAAGCCGTAGGACCAGGCGGCGAACACGCCGCCCGGCCGCAGCACGCGACGCACCTCGGCGAAGAAACGCGCGAAGTCGAACCAGTGCAGGGCCTGCGCCACCGACACCAGGTCGGCGGCGGCGTCCGCCAGGCTGCATTGCTCGGCCGGCTCCACCGCGTAGCGCACGTTGGGCAACGCCACGGCGCCCGCGACCTGTGCCGCGCTGGGATCGCTGGCGAACACGGCGGTGAATCGGCCAGCCCATTCGCGCGCGGCCTGGCCGTTGCCGCAACCGGCGTCCCAAGCGAGTTCGCGCCGCATGCAGTGCGTGGCGAGCGCATCGAACAGCGCTGGCGGATAGGTCGGCCGCGCCTGCGCGTAGGCGCTGGCCTGGCGCGAGAAATGATCCTTGAAGTTCATGCTGGCACCCCTGCCCGACTGTGGTTTGCCACCATTGCAGGAGCGCTGCGTGCAGCGCGACCGATTTGCCACGAGACTGAAGCGCATCGCGGCGCACGCGCCGCTGCCACACGCCTATCGGCGCGGCGAGACCGGTCGCTGCGGTCGCGAGCGTTGCTCGCTCCCACAGCAGGCCGCGATCGCGCGAAGCCCATGTGGGAGCGCTGCGTGCAGCGCGATGGGGCTGCCGCACGATCGAAAAGCATCGCGGCGCGCGCGCCGCTCCCGCAGGGCGGCGGCCCGGCTGGGCGGGGGTTCAGCCGCGCGCCGCGGGGCCCTCGACGCGACGCGTTTCGCCGGGCGCGAGACCATCGAGCGCGTACGACCCGATCCGCGTGCGCACGAGCCGCAGGGTGGGCAGCCCGACCGCCGCCGTCATACGTCGCACCTGGCGGTTGCGGCCCTCGGTGATGGTGAGTTCCAGCCAGGCATCGGGCACGGTCTTGCGCGCGCGCACCGGCGGCGTGCGCGGCCACAGCCATGCGGGCGGGTCGATCCGGCGCACGGTCGCCGGGCGGGTCGGGCCGTCTTTGAGCACGACACCGGCGCGCAGGGCCTGCAGTTGCGCGGGCGTCGGATCGCCTTCGACCTGCACCACGTAGGTCTTGGCCTGCTTGCGGCGCGGGTCGGTCAGCCGGTGCGCGAGCCCGCCGTCGTCGGTGAGCAGCAGCAGGCCCTCGGAATCGGCGTCCAGCCGGCCGGCCGCGTAGACACCGGGCTCGCGCACGAAGTCGGCCAGCGTCGGACGCCCGTCGCGGTCGGTGAACTGGCACAGCACGCCGTAGGGCTTGTTGAGCAGCACGATCATGCGCGCGAGGCAACGATCGACGTGCCGACCGCGGGCGCCCGGCGGACCGCGGCGATCCCGGACGGGATCGCCGCGATGCGACGTATCAGCCCTGCTTGGCGGGCTCGGCGGCCGGCGCGGCCGGGGCGGCGGCGGCCTCGGGCTTGATGAAGCGCAGCGTCATGCGGTCGCTCTCGCCGATCGCCTCGTACTTGGCCTTGTCGTCGCCTTCCTTGACGTTGAGGTTCGGCGGCAGGTTCCACACGCCGTTCGGGTGGTCCTTGGTGTCCTTCGGGTTGGCGTTGATCTCGCTCTTGGCGGCCAGCACGAAGCCGGCGTCGGTGGCGAGCTTGATCACGTCGTCCTCGAGCATGTAGCCGCTGCGCGGCTCCGCGGCGCTCGGAGTGCCGGGCGTGGCGCGGTGCTCCTCGATGCCGAGCACGCCGCCCGGCTTGAGCACGTCGAAGAAGCCCTTGAACATGCCGGGCGCGGCGCCCGAGCCGGTCCAGTTGTGCACGTTGCGGAAGGTCACCACCATGTCAGCGCTGCCCGGCTCGCCGAGCACCGGCGCGGAGAGCGCGAACTCGCGCACCTCGACCTCGCCGAAGTTGGCCGCGTCCGCCGCCAGCTTGGCGAGGAAGTCGGCATTCGCCTGGGTGTAGTACTCCTTGGCGCGATCGCTGGACGCGGACGCCGGATCGACGATCGCGGTGATCAGCTTGCCCTCGCCCTTCATCAGCGGGCCGAGCACCTCGGTGTACCAGCCGCCGCCCGGGGTGATCTCGACCACGGTCATGCCCGGCTTGAGTTCGAAGAACTGCAGGGTCTCCTTGGGGCGGCGATGCGCGTCGCGCGCCTTGTTGGCATCGCTGCGGTGCGCGCCGGCCAGCACGGTGTCCATCTTGGCGGCGAACGCCGCGAGCGGATCGGCGGGCGCGGCCGGCTCGGCGGCCGGGGCGGGCGCCGGCGCGGGCGCCGGGGCGGCGGCCTGCTGCTCGGCGGGCTTGCCGCAGGCGGCGAGGGCGAACGTGACGGCCGCGGCGAGGGCGATCTTCTTCATGGGATTCTCCGGGCGGGAGCGGAAGGGGCCCGGAATCTAGCACAGGGCCGCGTCAGGGCCCGTCGCCCTGGCGCGCGCCGGCGTCGGCCCGTCGCGCAGGCGCGCGTTCAGCCGCCGCCGAGGCGCAGCCGCTGCGGGTACGGCGGCAGGTCGGCGTAGCCGCCGGCGCGCACCCGCTCCTGCACGCCCATCCACCAGCGCGGATCGAAGATCTCGCCGTGCTCGGACACCAGCGCGTCGCGCAGTTCCGGGCGCATGCCGAGGAAGCGCGGGAACTGCTCGGGGAACACGTCGTTCTCGTCGACGTGGTACCAGGCCCCGGCGTGCATCTCCTCGTCGTCACTGGAGGCTTCCGGCAGCGCGCGGAAACGGCACTCGGTGACCAGGCACAGCTCGTCGTAGTCGTAGAAGATCGCGCGCCCGTGGCGGGTCACGCCGAAGTTCTTCAGCAGCAGGTCGCCGGGGAAGATGTTGCTGCGCGCGAGGTCCTTGATCGCCTGGCCGTAGTCGAGGATGGCGCGCCGGGCCTCGACGGCCGGCGCTTCCTGCACGTAGAGGTTCAGCGGCCGCAGGCGACGCTCGATGTAGCAGTGGGTGACCACCACGTCGGCGCCGTCCTCGATGATGCTGGAACGGCAGGACTCGAGCAGTTCGTCGAGCAGCACGCCCGCGAACTGAGCGCGCGGGAAGCGCAGGAAGCGGAATTCCTGCGCGTCCACCAGCCGGCCCACGCGGTCGTGGCGGAACACCAGTTCGTACTTGGCCAGCACGTCGTCGCGCACCACGGTCTTGGGGAAGGCGAAGCGGTCGCGGATCACCTTGAACACCACCGGGTAGCTCGGCAGAGTGAACACCGCCATCACCATGCCGCGCTCGCCGTCGGCATGAACCAGTTTCTCGTGCGGGTTGGCCGCGAGGTGGCGGAAGAAATGCCGGAAGCGCTCGGTCTTGCCTTGCTTGGCGCGCCCGAGCACGGTGTAGAGCTCGTCGATGGGCTTGCGCGGCAGCAGGGTGCGCAGGAACACCACCGCGTCGCCGACCGTAGGCAGGTCGGCGTGGAAGTACGAACGGGTGAAGCCGAACACCTGCGCCAGCACGTCGGTCTCGGCGATCACGGCATCCGCGCGGATGCCGTCGACGTCGTTGCGCAGGGCGATGACCAGCGGCTTGAAGCGCTCGTCGCCGAACACCCGGCCGACCAGGTAGGCACGCTGCTCGCGGTAGAACACGGTCTCCAGCAGCTCGACCGCGCGCAGCGGCTCCGGCCCCCAGGAGAGGAAGCGGCGCAGCAGGTCGTCGGCGATGCGCTGCGCGCACACCTCGCGCTGCGCCCACGGCGCGTCGAAGGGATAGTCCTCGAGCACGCGGCGGAAGGTGCGCGCCAGCCCGCCCGAGACGAGGTAGATCTGCCGCGCCACCGGGTGCGTGATGCGCTCGGTGGGCTCGATGTCGAGCGCCACGAACTCCATCGTCGGGTCGACGCCGCGGATCTTGAAGAAGCGCCGGCCCAGCGTGTTGAAGAAGGTCTTGTTCAGTTCCTGGTCGAGCAGTTCGCCGATCAGGTCCGCATAGTGCGCCTTGACCCGCGCCCACAGCGCGCGATCGGTGGCGCGCGGGCCGAGCTTGTGCTCGAGGTGTTCGGTGGTCTCGGCCACGCACTGGTCGTAGAGCCGGATGCGGTCGACCGCGTCGGCGCGCGCGGAAGCCCAGTCGCGGGTCTCGAAACGCACCCTGGCGCGCTGGGTGACGGCGCGGAAGCGTGCGTTGTAGTCGGCGAAGCGGTCGCGCAGGTCGGCCGCGCAGGAGCGCGCGAGGGCTTCGTCGGCGAGCACGGGGAGGGATGCCGTCACGGCGCCAGTGTAAACCGCCCGGGGCGTGCTGCGGCGCGATTTGGCCGCGCGCCCCCGGCGCGCGATAATCGGCTCCCAGGAGATCGCCATGACCACCCCCCGCCGCGTCGAAAGCCAGCTCACGGACAAAGGCTACGTGCCGGTGTACACCACCGCGGTGGTCGAGCAGCCGTGGGCGGACTACACCCCGGTCGAGCACGACACCTGGGCCCGGCTGTTCCGCCGCCAGGCCGAGATCCTGCCCGGCCGCGCCTGCCAGGCCTTCCTCGACAACATGGCCGCGATGGGCATGGACGCGCAGCGCATCCCGCGCTTCGACGACCTCGACGCGCACCTCAAGCGCGCCACCGGCTGGCGGCTGGTGGGGGTCGAGGGCCTGCTGCCGGAGCTGGACTTCTTCCAGCACCTCGCGGCGCGCGAATTCCCGGTCACCTGGTGGATCCGCCGCCCCGAGCAGTTCGACTACATCAGCGAGCCGGACCTGTTCCACGACCTGTTCGGCCACGTGCCGCTGCTGATGGACCCGGTGTTCGCCGACTACATGCAGGCCTACGGCGCCGGTGGCGTGCGCGCGGCGACCTTCGGCGGCGAGCCGCTGACCAACCTGACCCGCCTGTACTGGTACACGGTCGAGTTCGGCCTGATCCGCGACGCCGGCGGCTTGCGCATCTACGGCTCCGGCATCGTGTCGTCGAAGGGCGAATCGCTGTACTGCCTCGACAGTCCGGCGCCGAACCGCATCGGCTTCGACCTCGCGCGGGTGATGCGCACGCGCTACCGCATCGACACCTACCAGAAGACCTATTTCGTCATCGACTCCTTCCAGCAGTTGTTCGATGCCACCGTGAAGCCCGACTTCGGGCCGATCTACTACGGGCTCAAGGGCGCCGAATCGATCCCCGCCGGCGACGTGCTGGACACCGACCGGGTGCTCCAGCGCGGCAGCGGCGAGGGCTGGCTGGCGGACGGCGACGTCTGACGCGCCTGCCAGCGGCGCGGCGCGCGACCGCAGCGACCGGTCGCACGGCCCCGATAGCCCTTGTGGGAACGGCGCGTGCGCCGCGATGCTTTTCGGCCTTGCGGCAGGCCGGTCGCGCTGCACGCAGCGCTCCTACAGTGCCGTCGTGCGGCCCTGGCCGCGCGGCATCGCAAGGTTCTGTAGGAGCGAGCAACGCTCGCGACCGCAGCGACCGGTCGCGCGACCCCGATAGGCGTTGTGGGAGCGGCGCGTGCACCGCGATGCTTTTCGGTCTTGCGGCAGGCCGGTCGCGCTGCACGCAGCGCTCCTACAGTGCCGTCGTGCGGCCCTGGCCGCGCGGCATCGCAAGGTTCTGTAGGAGCGAGCAACGCTCGCGACCGCAGCGACC
>JAJTHZ010000025.1 GCA_021299185.1 Lysobacteraceae bacterium
CGCGCGTCGCGGCGAGCCGCGTCGCGGCGCGCGGCTGGCGCTGGTCGACACCCTGCGCGCCGCCGCGCCCTGGCAGCCGCTGCGACGCCGCACCGCCGGTGGCGACGCCGCGCGCGTGCACGTGCGTCGCGACGACTTCCACGTGGTGCGCTATCGCCAGCGCACGCCCACCACCACGATCTTCGTGGTCGACGCCTCGGGCTCCGCCGCGCTCAACCGCCTCGCCGAGGCCAAGGGCGCGGTCGAACTGCTGCTCGCCGAGTGCTACGTGCGCCGCGACCAGGTGGCGGTGATCGCGTTCCGCGGCCAGGCGCCCGAACTGCTGCTGCCGCCGACCCGCTCGCTGGTGCGCGCCAAGCGCAGCCTCGCGGGGCTGCCCGGCGGGCTGGGCACGCCGCTCGCCGGCGCGCTCGATGCCGCCACCGCGCTCGCGCTGCAGGTGCGGCGCGCCGGGCATGCGCCGACCGTGGTCCTGCTCACCGACGGCCAGGCCAACATCGCGCGCGACGGCACGCCGGGCCGCGAGCGCGCCGAAGCCGACGCCCTGGCCGCCGCGCGCGCGCTGCGCGCGGCGAACGTCGCCACCCTGTTCGTCGACATCGCGCCGCGCGCCAATCCCAAGGCCGCGCGGCTGGCCGAGGCGATGGGCGCGCGCTACCTCGCCCTGCCGCACGCCGATGCGCGCGCGCTCTCCAGCGTCGTCATCGCCGCCACCGGCACCGACGGCCGGCGCTGAGTCGTGCCGCACCGGCCCGGCCCGATCGCCGCACCCGGACTCATCGACCTGCTGGGCGAACTGCGCGCGCCGCTGGAAGCCGCCGCCTTCCTGCTCGGCCCCGACCTCACCCGCGGACTGCCGCGCGGTGACGGCCATCCGGTGCTGCTGCTGCCGCCGTTCGGCCTTGACGGCCGCGCGATGCTGCCGCTGGCGCGCGTCCTCGATCGGCTCGGCTACGCCGTCCACGACTGGGGCGAGGGCCGTTGCCTCGGCCTGCGCCAGCGCACCGCGAAGCGCCTGCTCGAACGCCTCGCCGACCTCGAGCGCCGCCACGGCCGCACGGTCAGCCTGGTCGGCTGGAGCGCCGGCGGTCTCTACGCGCGTGAACTCGCGCGGGCGCGACCCGAGCTCGTGCGCTGCGCGATCACGCTCGGCACGCCGGTGCACGCGCAGGCCACCGGCCACGCATGGGTCGACCTCGCGCGCGCCACCGCCGACGCGCTGCTCGCCGCGCGCGGCGAGGCGCCGCTGGTGGTGCATCCCGAGCCGCCGCCGGTGCCGCTGACGGCGATCCAGGCGCGCGGCGACGGCGTGGTGGCGGCCGCGGCGGCGCGCGAGTGCGAGCGCGCGAATGTCGAGAACGTCATCGTCGACGGCACCCACCTCGGGCTGCTGCTCAACCGCGCGGCGCTGGGCGTGATCGCCGGACGCCTGGCGAGCGATCCGGGCCGTCGCCCCGACGGCGCCTGAGGACACGCATCCGGCGGCCGCCGCGCGGACGCCTAACCCCGCGCTCCGCGCCGGTCCGTTGCATTCCGGGCACCCCAACCCGGAGACCTGCCATGTCGATCCGCCGCACCCCGCTCGTCCTCGCCATCGCCGCCACCCTGGTGTTCGGCCTCACCGCCTGCGCCGACGGACTCGCCAGCCAACGCGAGGTCGCGTCCGCGGCCGAACACGACAAACCCGCGCGCGTCGCGGAACCGAAAGCGCTGGAAACCATCGCCGCGCGGCGCGAGGCCTCGCCCGAGGCGGCGACCGTCACCGGTGCGGCGGCGCAGGACGCGGCCGGGGCGTCGATCGGCCTCGCAGCGCCTGCGCCAGCCGCGCCGCCGTCGGCGCTGGCACTCGCCCCGCCGCCGCCCGCGCAGGCCTGGCGCTCGCCGGAGAACACCGAGCGTTACGCCGCGATCGACGCCAACCCTGTCCACGTCACCGCGGAGAATCCGGTTTCCACGTTCTCGATCGATGTCGACACCGGCAGCTATGCCAACGTGCGGCGCATGCTCGAGTCCGGCGTGCTGCCGCCCGCCGACGCGGTGCGCGCGGAGGAATTCATCAACTACTTCGACTACGGCTATCTGCCGCCGCGCAGCGCCGGCACGCCGTTCAGCGTCACCACCGAACTCGCGCCCGCGCCGTGGAATGCGCAGCGCACCCTGATGCTGGTCGGGCTCAAGGGCTTCGAAGTGCCGGCGGCCGAGATCCCTGCCTCCAACCTCGTGTTCCTGATCGATACCTCGGGCTCGATGGACGATCCGCGCAAGCTGCCCCTGCTGGTCGAGGCGTTCGGGCAGCTGGTGCCGCAGTTGCGCGCGCGCGACCGGGTGTCGATCGTGGTCTATGCCGGCAGCGCCGGGCTGGTGCTGCCGCCGACCCCCGGCGACCGCCACCACGAGATCCTCGCCGCGCTGGATCGCCTGTCGGCCGGTGGCTCCACCAACGGCGGCGACGGCATCGCGCTCGCCTACGCCGTGGCGCGCGAGGCCTTCGTCGAGGGCGGCGTCAACCGCGTGATCCTCGCCACCGACGGCGACTTCAACGTCGGCACCACCAGCCAGGACGCGTTGGAGACCCTGGTCGCCGCGCAGCGCCGCTCGGGCATCGCGCTGACCACGCTGGGATTCGGCGACGGCAACTACAACGACGCGCTGGCGGAACAACTGGGCGACGTCGGCAACGGCAACCACGCCTATATCGACAGCGTGCAGGAGGCGCGCAAGGTGCTGGTGGAGGAGATGTCCTCGACCCTGCTCACCATCGCCCACGACGTGAAGGTGCAGGTCGAGTTCAACCCGGCACAGGTCGCCGAATACCGCCTGATCGGCTACGAGAACCGCCTGCTGCGCCGCGAGGACTTCAACAACGACCGCGTGGACGCCGGCGAGGTAGGTGCGGGCCACGACGTCACCGCGCTGTATGAACTCACCCTGGTCGGGCAGGGCGGGGCGGCCAGCGATCCGCTGCGCTACGCGCCGGCGCGCACCCTGCCGGCTGCGAAGGGCGAAGAACTCGCGTTCCTGAAGTTGCGCTACAAGCCGTCGGTGGGCGCCGACAGCGTGCTGGTCCAGCGCCCGATCCGGCGCGGCGAGATCGCCGCCCACGCGGGCCCGCGCCTGTCGCTGGCCGCCGCCGCCGCGGGATTCGCCGATGCGCTGCGCGGCGGCGCGCACCTCGGCGACTTCGGCCTCGCCGACCTGCGGGCCCTGGCACGCGACGCCCAGGACGACGCCTTCGGCTATCGCGAGGGCCTGGTCGCCCTGATCGACCGTGCGCAGGCCTTGCAGGCGCCGGCGGTGGCGCAGCGACCCGTCATCGCGGATTGAAGCCGTTCCGTGTGGGAGCGACGCGTGCGCCGCGAGCTTTTCGCGCTTGCGGCAGCTCCATCGCGCTGCACGCAGCGCTCCCACAGTCTCCGTGTCGCCGAAGCGGCATCGCAGTGCGAGGGTTGTGCAGGGTGCAATGAGCGCAGCGAATTGCACCGCGCCATCGATGCGGCGCCATTCGCCGTGCTCATTGCACCCGGCGAATCGCGCGGCGGCTCAGGCGCTGCGCACCATCCCGCGCCGCAGCCGTGCCCATTCGAGCTGGAACCACGGGGTGAAGGTCTCCGGCGCGCGGGTCATCTCGCGGTCCAGCGCCTGCGGCTCGACGTAGCGGATGTCGGCGATCTCGGAGCGGTTGTAGGCGGGTTCGTCGTTCGACACCCCGCGGTAGACCCAGCACAACTCGTGCTCGGCGCCGTCGGCGTCGTACTGCGCCTGGTAGCGGAACTTGAACTGGAACTCGAGCCGGCAGCGCAGGCCGAGTTCCTCATGCAGGCGGCGGTGGATCGCCCCGTCCATCGATTCGCCCTGACGCGGATGGCTGCAGCAGGTGTTCGACCAGAACGAGGGCCACAGGCGCTTGCCGGCGGCGCGCTGCTGGATCAGCAGGCGCCCGCGCTCGTCGAACACGAACAGGGAGAACGCGCGGTGCAGCACGCCGCGGCCGCGGTGGGCGTCGGCCTTGGACAGGGTGCCGACCTCGGCATCGTCGACGTCCACCAGCACCAGCGGCTCGTCGTCGAAGGACACCACGGTGTCGCGCGCATGCTCCAGGGCCATGGCCTGCTCCGGTTTGCCGGTCGGGGTCCGCCACACCCCCGGAGGGTGCCACGGACCCGTTGTCAGTCTGGGTTGACTTCGATATTGTCAGGGCATGTTGACACTGACTGGCCTCACCCGTCCAGCCGTCGACCGCGCCGGCCCGCCGCGCGCGGTCGTGATCGGCAGCGGTTTCGGGGGGCTGGCGGCGGCGATCCGCCTCGGCGCCCGCGGCTACCGCGTCACGGTGCTGGAGAAACTCGACGCCCCCGGTGGCCGCGCCTACGTGCACCGCCAGGACGGCTACACCTTCGACGCCGGCCCCACCGTGGTCACCGCGCCGTTCCTGTTCGAGGAACTGTGGACGCTGTGCGGCAAGCGGCTGGCCGACGACGTCGAACTGCGCCCGGTGACGCCGTTCTACCACCTGCGCTACGACAACGGGTCGACCTTCGACTACCACGCCGACCCGGCCGCGATGGACGCCGAGATCGCGCGCCTCGCGCCCGGCGACGTGGAAGGCTTCCGCGCTTACATGCGCGAGAGCGAGGCGATCTACAAGGTCGGCTTCGAGCAGCTCGGCCACATGCCGTTCAACACGGTCGGCGACATGCTCAAGGTCGCGCCGGACATGCTGCGCCTGCAGAGCTGGCGCACGGTGTATGGCTTCGTGGCCAAGTACATCAAGGACGAGCGCCTGCGCGTCGCGCTGTCCTTCCACCCGCTGCTGGTCGGCGGCAACCCCTTCACCACCACGTCCGTGTACTGCCTGATCGATTTCCTGGAGCGCCGCCACGGCGTGTTCTGGGCGATGGGCGGCACCGGCTCGCTGGTCAAGGGCCTGGTCGGCCTGATCGACGGGCAGGGCGGGCGCATCGAGTACGGCGCCGAGGTCGAGCAGATCCTGGTCCGCGACGGCACCGCGGTCGGCGTGCGCTGCACCGACGGCCGCGTGCACGAGGCCGAGGTCGTGGTCTCCAACGCCGATTCGGCCTGGACCTATTCGCGCCTGCTGCCGGCATCCGCGCGCAAGCGCTGGACCGACCGCAAGCTCGCGCGCGCGAAGTACTCGATGAGCCTGTTCGTGTGGTACTTCGGCACCACCCGGCAGTGGCCGGAGGTGCCGCACCACTCGATCCTGCTCGGCCCGCGCTTCCGCGAGCTGCTGCACGACATCTTCGACCGCAAGGTGCTGGCGCCGGACTTCAGCCTCTACCTGCACCGTCCGACCGCGACCGATCCCTCGCTGGCGCCGGCGGGCTGCGATGCCTTCTATGTCCTGTCGCCGGTGCCGCACCTCGAAAGCGGCACCGATTGGTCGGTCGAGGGCGAGCGCTACCGGCAGGCGATCCAGCAGCGCCTCGAAGCGACCTTGCTGCCGGGCCTGTCGGGATCGATCGCGACCTCGCGCACGCTCGACCCGCAGGGCTTCCGCCAGCGGCTCAACGCGGTGCAGGGCGCGGCCTTCGGCCTGCAGCCCACGCTGCTGCAGAGCGCGTGGTTCCGTCCGCACAACCGCAGCGAGGACGTGCGGAACCTGTTCCTGGTCGGCGCCGGGACCCATCCCGGTGCCGGAATGCCCGGCGTGCTGTCCTCGGCACGCGTACTCGACGCGGTGGTGCCCGATGCACGCGCTTTCGCCTGAACGGATCGGCGCCGACGATCTCACCGCCTGCGCGCGCGAACTGCGCGCGGGCTCGAAGTCGTTCAACGCCGCCGCGCGTCTGCTGCCGGCGCGGGTCCGCGCGTCGGCCACCGCGCTGTACGCCTTCTGCCGCGACGCCGACGACCTGGTCGACCACGGCGCCGATCCGGCGGCCTCGGTCGCCGCGCTGCGCGCACGCCTCGACGCGATCTACGCCGGCCGCCCCGGCGCCCTGCCGTGCGACCGCGCGCTGGCGGCGGTGGTCGAACGCCACCAACTGCCGCGCGCGCCGCTCGATGCGCTGATCGAAGGCTTCGAATGGGACGCCCGCGGCCGCCGCTACGCCACCCTGGCCGAGCTCGAGGACTACTGCGCGCGCGTGGCCGGCACGGTCGGCGCGATGATGGCGGTGCTGATGGGGACCCGCTCGCCCGAGGCGCTGGCGCGCGCCTGCGAGCTCGGCGTGGCGATGCAGATGACCAACATCGCGCGCGACGTCGGCGAGGATGCGCGCAAGGGCCGGCTGTACCTGCCGCTCGAATGGTTCGCCGAAGCCGGCCTCGAGCCGGAACGGTTCCTCGCCGCGCCCAGCGCCTGCCCGCGGGTGCGCGGGATCATCCAGCGCCTGCTGGACGCCGCCGATGGCCTGTACGCGCGCATCGACCGCGGCGTGGCGCGACTGGCGCCGGCGTGCCGGCCGGGCATCCACGCCGCGCGCCTGATCTACGCCGACATCGGCCGCGTGGTGCGCGACAACGGCCACGATTCGATCAGCCGCCGTGCCGTGGTGCCCGGCCACCGCAAGGCCTGGCTGCTGGCCAAGTCCTACGTGCTGCTGGCGATGGCCGCGCGGGCGCCGGACCATCCGCCGCTGGCCGCGATCGGCTTCCTGGTCGACGCCGTCGCGCGGCCGGATCCGCCCGCGGTGGAAACCCCGTCGCGGCTCGCCGCACGCGCGATCTTCGTGATCGAACTGTTTCAGCGCCTCGAGGCGCAGGAACGCATGGCCGCCGCCCGCATGGCCGGGCGACCGCATTCCGCGATCTGAGTCGCGGCGATGGAGCCGCGCGCGCTGAAGCTGATCGAGCTGGGCGTGGTGTTCGGCGGCGTGCTGCTGTTCGCGGTCTGGCAACTGGTGTCGGTGCGGCGCGAACTGCGCCGCGACCGCGAGAAGCAGGCCGCGCGCGACGCTGCCGCGCGCGACCGTCCACCGGCGGAGTGACTCAACGCGCCCGGCGCGGCATCCGGAACGGCAGCATCGCCTGCACCAGCGGGTGGGCGAAGCGGTCGAGGTCGAGGCTTTCGTGCACCGCGTTCACCGCCTCCCCGTGCAGGACCTGCGCGACCACCGAGCGGGCGTAGAACGGCGTGTCCTCAAGCGTGCGTGCCACCCGCGGTGCGCCCTGCTGCGAGCGCGAGGCGCGCGCGATCCGCCACACCGGCGACGGCGGCAGTTCGGCCATCGGCGGCGGCTCGAAGGCGGTGGCCGCGCCGCCGCGGTCGAAGCGCAGCGCCAGCGCGGTGCGCGCGCCGTCGCGTGCCTCGACGTCGTACAGCACCGTGCTGCCGTCGCGCAGCGGCGCGCGCGACCAGTGCCAGCGGCGCAGGTTGGCCTCCAGCGGCTCGTCGCCTTCGTTGCTGTCGAGATAACCCTCGCCGGACCAGGACAGGCCGGGCGCATCGAGCGCCACCTCGACCCGCGCCGACGGCGCGATCGGCCGCCAGCGGTGCCGTCCGGCCGCGTCCAGCAGCGCCACGTGGGACGCCAGCGCGCGCGGGATGACGCGCACGCGGCCGCGGATGCGGCGCGGCAGCGGTACCGCCACCTCGTCGAGGTCGAACACCAGCGCATCGTCGCGCCACTCGAGCCGGCTGGGGCCGATGACGTAGGTGGTGGCGCCGCGGGTCGCGGCGCCGGCGCCGCGCTCGGTCATCGACCAGCGTCGCGCGCCCTGGCCATACAGCGCGACGTTGAGCGCCACGTGCTCGGCCGGGTCGCCGGCACCGCGCCGGCGCGCCCGCGCGTAGTAGGGCGAGAAGACGCTGCCGCCGAAGGCGATCAGGGTGATCCCGTGGCGGCCGTCGTCGCTCAGCGCATCGACGTACCACCAGGCATAGCCACCGCGCGCGACCGCGCGGTCGAAGCGAGGTCCGCCGCCAGCCGCGCGGCCGCGATCCGGCCCGACAGCGCCGCCATCGGCACCCCCGGGCCCGGATGCGTGCTGCCTCCGGCCAGGTACAGGCCCGGCATCCGGGTGCGCGCCCCCGGGCGCTTGAACGAGGCCTGCCAGCCGTGCGAGGCCGCCCCGTACAGCGCCCCGCCCGTGCCCGGGAACAGGTGGTGGAAGTCCGTCGGCGTCGCCAGCCGCGTCCATGCCGGATGGCGATCCAGGGTGAGGCCGCAGCGGGCCAGCAGATCGAAGGTGCGGGTCTCGCATGGCAGGGTCTCCGTGTCGTCCCAGCGCCGCCGGTCGCCGTCGGCCGGCGCATTGACCAGCACCAGCAAGCGTTCGGGCGCGCCGTCGGCCGGTGGCGCGACCGACTCGCGATCCTGCGCGCAGACGTACACCGTCGGCGCATCCGGTGCTTCGCCGGCATCCAGGATGCGGGTGAACTCGCGCGCGTAGTCGCGCGAGAAGAACACGTTGTGGCGCGCCAGCGGGAAGCCCGCGGTCGGCGCGGCCATGAGCCAGGTCAGGGCCGACAGCGATCGCCGGGCGCCGCGCGGCATGGGAGCGGCGCGCTGCGCCGCCGTGCCGAACAGGCCCGCGGCGACCGCGGCGGGGTCGGCGTTGAGCACCACCGCGTCGGCCTCGATCCGCTCGCCGCTGCGCAGGGTGACGCCGGCCACGCGGCCGTTGGCGCAGCACACCTCGGCCACCTCGGCACCGAAGCGCAGGGCCGCGCCGCGCGCGCGCGCCGCGTCGGCCAGCGCGGTGGCCAGGCGGTGCATGCCGCCGTCGACGAACCAAACGCCCTCCTGCTCCACGTGCGCGACTAGCATCAGGGTCGCGGGCGCGAGGAAGGGCGACGAGCCGCAGTACGTCGCGTAGCGGCCGAACAGCTGGCGCAGGCGCGGATCGTGGAAGTGGCGGCCCAGCGCCTGCCACAGGGTCGAGAACGGCGTGATGTCCCACAGCTCGCGCAGGCGCGTGAGCCCCACGGCGCGCACCAGGGCCAGCGGGCTGTCGCAGGAGGCCCGCATGAACGGGCCTTCCAGCGTGCGGTAGATGCCCGCCGCGCGATGCATGAAGTCGAGGAATCGGCGCGCCTCGGCGGGCCCCGCGAAGGCGCCGATCGCGGCCGCGGAGTCCTCCACCCGCGCATGCAGGTCGAGGCGCGCCGCATCGCCGTCCCAGGCGTGGCGTGCCAGCACGCTGGCGCGGCGGGTGGGCACGCGATCGGCGAACGACAGCCCGGCGGCGTCGAACAGGGACTCGAACACCCAGCGCATGGTCAGCACCGTCGGGCCGGCGTCCACCGCCATGCCCGGGGCGACCTCGACCGCCCGCATCTTGCCGCCCGGCACGGGCGCCTTTTCCAGCACGGCGACGTCCAGGCCGCGCGCCGCCAGGTCGAGCGCCGCCGCCAGCCCGCCGACCCCCGCTCCCACCACCACCACCCTGGCGTCCGCCATGGCGCCCCCTCACGGTGCGTTGACGCTGGCAGTATCCAGTGTCTAGAGTAACTGACACAAGCATCCGACCATCGGATGTGACACCCGCCGCCGGGCGGGGAGGGGTTGGCCATGGCTTCCGTCCCGCGCATCGAACAGGCCCTGCTGGCGGCGATCGAACCGGGGGAGCAGGCGGGCTGTCCGCCGCAGCTCGCCGCCGCGGTGCGTTACGCGGTGTTCCCGGGTGGCGCGCGGATCCGCCCGCGGCTGTGCCTCGCGGTGGCTGCGGCCTGCGGCGAGGACCATCCCGCGGTGGTCGACGCGGCGGCCGCCGCGATCGAACTGCTGCACTGCGCCTCGCTGGTCCACGACGACCTGCCGTGCTTCGACGATGCATCGACCCGGCGCGGCAAGCCGTCGGTGCACCGCGCCTACGGCGAGCGCCTCGCGGTGCTCACCGGCGATGCCCTGATCGTGCTCGCCTTCGAGTCGCTGGCCGACGGCTGCATCGCCGCGCCGCAGCGCCTCGCGCCACTGCTGCGCGTGATCGGCCGCGCGGTCGGCACCGGCGGCGGCATCGTCGCCGGCCAGGCCTGGGAGTGCGAGCCGCGCGCGGTGCTCGCGCAGTACCAGCAGGCCAAGACCGGCTCGCTGTTCGCCGCCGCCACCCTGGCCGGCGCCACCGCGGCCGGCGTCGCGGACGCCGCGCCCTGGGCGCTGGTCGGCGAGCGCATCGGCGAGGCCTACCAGGTCGCCGACGACATCCTCGACGCGACCGCGAACGCGGCCGAGATCGGCAAGCCGGTCGGGCGCGACGAGGCGCTGGGCCGCCCCAGCGCGGTGGCGCAACTCGGCCTGCAGGGCGCGGTCGCGCTGGTGCGGCGCCTGGTCGCCGACGCCGCGGCGGCGGTGCCCGACTGCCCCGGCGCCGATGCGCTGCGCGAGGTACTGCGCGCGCAGGCCGACGCACTGCTGCCGCTGAACCTGCGCCAGGCCGCCTGATGGCCACCCCGGCCGCCCCATCGTGGCCCGCGGCCGGCGGCTGGGCCGCGCGCCTGCACGCCTGGATCGACGCCCGCGTGTCGAGCGCGCGTTTCCGCCGCTGGGCGGCCGCGTTCCCGCTGACCCGGCCGATCGCGCGCCGCCGCGCCGGGCAGTTGTTCGACCTGGTCGCCGGCTTCGTCTACTCGCAGGTCCTGCTCGCCTGCGTGCGGCTGGACGTGTTCGAACTGCTCTCGCGCGAGGGGCCGCAGGACGCGCCCGCGCTGGCGCGGCGCTGGGCGATGCCGCTGGATGCCTGCGTGCGGCTGCTGGAAGCGGCGGTCGCGCTGCGCCTGCTGGCGCGGCGTGGCGGACAGTACGCGCTCGGCGCGCTGGGTGCGGCGCTGGTCGACAACCCCGCGCTGCGCGCGATGATCGAGCACCACGACGCCTTCTACGACGACCTGCGCGATCCGCTGGCGCTGCTGCGCCGCGGCACCGGCGACGGCGCGCTGGCCGCCTACTGGCCGTATGCCGCGCAGCGCGACGAGCGCGCGCTCGACGCGGCGGCCGTCGCGCCCTACAGCGCGCTGATGGCGGCCTCGCAGCCGCTAGTCGCCGACGACGTGCTGGATGCCTTCCCGCTGCACGGCCGACGCTGCCTGCTGGATGTCGGCGGCGGCGAAGGCGGCTTCCTGTGCAGCGCCGCGCGCCGTGCGCCCGACCTCGACCTGGTGCTGTTCGACCTGCCGGCGGTGGCCGATCGTGCGCGTGCGCGCTTCGCGGCCGAAGGCCTGGCCCACCGCGCGCGGGCGGTGGGCGGCAGTTTCGTGCGCGACCCGCTGCCGGAGGGCGCCGACACGGTGTCGCTGGTGCGCGTGCTGCACGACCACGACGACGACACCGTGCGCACCATCCTGCGCGCCGTGCGTCGCGTGCTGCCGCCCGACGGCGTGCTGCTGGTCGCCGAGCCGATGGCCGGCCTGCCGGGGGTGGCGCCGATGGCCGACGCCTACTTCGGGTTCTACCTGATGGCGATGGGCCGCGGTCGCGCCCGCACGCCGGATCACCTCGCCGCGCTGCTGCGCGAATGCGGCTTCGACGGCGGGCGGCAGGTGCCGACCCGGCTGCCGATCCAGACCGCCCTGCGGATCGCCCGGCCGGTGACGACATCGTTCAGTTGACACGAAAAGCGTCACTTCTACTTGACACTTCATCCAGTCAGCATAGACTGACACTGACGCGAACCCTGCGCCGAACCCGGAGGACCGAACTCCGAGGACCGGCACCAGGCCGCGGGGAGGTTCCCATCGACACCACGGCGATCGTGTTCGAGCGGCCCGGGCAACTGGCGCTGGCTCGCCTCGACCTCTCCCCGCCGAGCGAGGAGGACGTGGTCGTCGACGTGCATTTCAGCGGCATCAGCACCGGCACCGAGCGCCTGCTGTGGACCGGCGCGATGCCGCCCTTCCCCGGCATGGGCTACCCGCTGGTGCCCGGCTACGAATCGGTCGGCCGCGTGCGCGACGCCGGCTCGCGCAGCGGGCGCTGCATCGGCGACACCGTGTTCGTGCCGGGCGCGAAGTGCTTCGGCAGCGTGCGCGGGCTGTTCGGCGGCGCCGCCGCGACGCTGGTGGTGCCCGGCGCGCGCGTGGTGCCGATCGACGAACGCCTCGGCGACCAGGGCGTGCTGCTCGCGCTGGCCGCCACCGCCTGGCACGCGATCGCACCCGGCGGCACGCTGGACGCCCCGGAACTCATCGTCGGCCACGGCGTGCTCGGCCGCCTGCTCGCGCGGCTGTGCATCGCCGCCGGCGCGCCAGCGCCCACCGTCTGGGAGCGCAATCCCGCGCGCAGCGAAGGCGCCGCCGGCTACGCGGTGCTCGATCCGGACGCCGACCCGCGCCGCGACTACCGCGTGATCTGCGACTGCAGCGGCGACGCCGGCCTGCTCGATGCGCTGATCGCGCGCCTTGCGCCCGGCGGCGAGATCGTGCTCGCCGGCTTCTACAGCGAACCGCTGTCCTTCGCCTTTCCGCCGGCCTTCATGCGCGAAGCGCGCCTGCGCGTCGCCGCGCAGTGGCAGCCGTCGGACCTGGCCACGGTCAAGCGTCTCGCCGAATCCGGTGCGCTGTCGCTGGCCGGACTCATCACCCACCGCAGCGCACCCGACGCCGCGGACCTTGCCTATCGCACCGCATTCGGCGATCCGGGCTGTCTGAAGATGATCCTCGACTGGAGGGCGTACGCATGAGCGCTGGCGCAGAAGGACTGGCAGGCACTTCGATCCCGATCCGCATGATCGACGACAACCTGCGCGCGGAAGCCGCCACACCGCCCGACCCGGTGGCCACCGGCCCGGTGAAGAAGGACACGCAGATCATCGCGATCTACGGCAAGGGCGGCATCGGCAAGAGCTTCACCCTGGCCAACCTGAGCTACATGATGGCGCAGCAGGGCAAGAAGGTCCTGCTGATCGGCTGCGACCCCAAGAGCGACACCACCTCGCTGCTGTTCGGCGGACGCGCCTGCCCGACCATCATCGAGACCTCGTCGAAGAAGAAGCTCGCCGGCGAGCCGGTGCGCATCGGCGACATCTGCTTCAAGCGCGACGGCGTGTTCGCGATGGAGTTGGGCGGTCCCGAGGTCGGCCGCGGCTGCGGCGGGCGCGGCATCATCCACGGCTTCGAGACGCTGGAGAAGCTCGGCTTCCACGACTGGGGCTTCGACTACGTCCTGCTCGACTTCCTCGGCGACGTGGTCTGCGGCGGCTTCGGCCTGCCGATCGCGCGCGACATGTGCCAGAAGGTGATCGTGGTCGGCAGCAACGACCTGCAGTCGCTGTACGTGGCCAACAACGTGTGCAGCGCGGTCGAGTACTTCCGCAAGCTCGGCGGCAACGTCGGCGTGGCCGGCATCGTGATCAACAAGGACGACGGCACCGGCGAAGCGGCGGCCTTCGCCGAGAAGGTCGGCATCCCGGTGCTCGCCGCGATCCCGGCGCACGAGGACATCCGGCGCAAGAGCGCCTCCTACGAGATCATCGGCAAGCCCGGCGGCCAGTGGGGTGCGCTGTTCGAGGAGCTGGCGACCAACGTCGCGATCGCCCCGCCGATGCGCCCGACGCCGCTCGGCCAGGACGCCCTGCTGGGCCTGTTTTCCAGCGCCAGCACCGGCCGCGACGTGGTGCTCGACCCGGCGACCGAGTTCGACATGTGCGGTCGCGTCGAACTCACCAAGCCCTCGCTCGAAATCGTCTACGAGACCGCCTGAGCCGCGCCATGAGCGAACCCCTCGCCACCGCGCTGCCCAATCCCGAAGCCGTCAAGGCTGACGGGCTGGGCTGCCATTCGGGCAAGGACGCGCTGCTCGCCGCGGCCAAGGCGGCGGGCAAGTCCGAAACGCTGGACCGCTACGCGAAGGACTACCCGAAGGGCCCGCACGACCAGCCGCAGTCGATGTGCCCGGCGTTCGGCTCGCTGCGCGTCGGCCTTCGCATGCGGCGCACCGCCACCGTGCTCAGCGGCTCGGCCTGCTGCGTGTACGGCCTGACCTTCACCTCGCACTTCTACGGCGCGCGGCGCACGGTCGGCTACGTGCCGTTCAATTCCGAGACGCTGGTCACCGGCAAGCTGTTCGAGGACATCCGCGACGCGGTGCACGCGCTGGCCGATCCCGCGCAGTACGACGCCATCGTGGTCACCAACCTGTGCGTGCCGACCGCCAGCGGCGTGCCGCTGCAGTTGCTGCCGCGCGAGATCAACGGCGTGCGCATCATCGGCATCGACGTGCCGGGCTTCGGCGTGCCCACCCATGCGGAGGCCAAGGACGTGCTGGCCGGCGCCATGCTGCGCTACGCGCGCGGCGAGGCCGAGGCCGGTCCGGTGCAGGCCCCGCGCGGCGGGCGCGGCGAAAAGCCCACCGTGACCCTGGTCGGCGAGGTCTTTCCCGCCGATCCGGTCGGCATCGGCATGCTGCTCGAGCCGCTCGGGCTCGCCGCCGGGCCGGTCGTGCCCACCCGCGAGTGGCGCGACCTGTACGCCGCGCTCGACGGCGCGGTGGTGGCGGCCATCCATCCGTTCTACACCGCCTCGATCCGCGAGTTCGAAGCCGCCGGCCGGCCGATCGTCGGCAGCGCGCCGGTCGGCCACGACGGCACCGCGGACTGGCTGCGCGCGATCGGTCGCGCGGCCGGCGTGGCGGCCGAGACCATCGACGCCGCGCAGAACCGCTTCCTGCCGATGGTGCGCGCCGCGCTCGCGCGGATGCCGGTGCAGGGGCGGATCACGCTCAGCGGCTACGAGGGTTCCGAACTGCTGGTCGCGCGCCTGCTGGTCGAAAGCGGCGCCGACGTGCGCTATGTCGGCACCGCCTGTCCCAAGACCCCGTGGAGCGCACCCGACCTGGCCTGGCTCGAAGCGCGCGGCGTGCACGTGCAGTACCGCGCCTCGCTGGAGCAGGACCTGGCCGCGATGGCCGAGTTCGAACCGGACCTCGCGATCGGCACCACGCCGGTGGTGCAGGCCGCGAAGGCGCGCAAGATCCCCGCGCTCTACTTCACCAACCTGATCTCGGCGCGCCCCCTGATGGGACCCGCCGGCGCCGGCTCGCTGGCCACCGTAGTCAACGCCGCGATCGGCAACAAGCCGCGCTTCGCCGCGATGGAGGCCTTCTTCGAGGGCGTCGGCAGCGGGCACGCCGCCGGCGTCTGGGAAACGGTGCCGAAGGACCGTCCCGAGTTCCGCGAACAGTACGCGCGCAAGGTCGCCAAGGCGGCCAAGGCCGCCAACGTCGAGGAGCCGATCTGATGCTGGTGCTCGACCACGATCGCGCGGGCGGCTACTGGGGCGCGGTGTACGTGTTCACCGCGGTCAAGGGCCTGCAGGTCGTCATCGACGGCCCGGTCGGCTGCGAGAACCTGCCGGTGACCTCGGTCCTGCACTACACCGACGCGCTGCCGCCGCACGAACTGCCGATCGTGGTCACCGGGCTGGCCGAGGAGCAACTCGGCCGCGAGGGCACCGAAGGCGCGATGAAACGCGCCCACGCCGTGCTCGACCCGAACCTGCCGGCGGTGGTGGTGACCGGCTCGATCGCCGAGATGATCGGCGGCGGCGTCACGCCCGAAGGCACCAGCCTGCAGCGCTTCCTGCCGCGCACCATCGACGAAGACCAGTGGCAGTGCGCGAACCGCGCGATGAACTGGCTGTGGACGCAATACGGACTCAAGAAGATTCCGGCGCGCAAGCGCAAGGAAGGCAGCAAGCCGCGGGTGAACCTGATCGGGCCCTGCTACGGCACCTTCAACATGCCGAGCGACCTGGCCGAAATCCGGCGCCTCGTGGAGGGCATCGGCGCCGAGGTGAACCTCGTGTTCCCGCTCGGCACGCACCTCGCCGACATCCCGAAGTTGATCGACGCCGACGCCAACATCTGCCTGTACCGCGAGTTCGGCCGCGCGCTGTGCGAGGCGCTGGAGCGCCCCTACCTGATGGCGCCGATCGGCCTGCACAGCACGACGCGCTTCCTGCGCAAGCTGGGCGAGGTGCTGGGGCTGGATCCCGAGCCCTTCATCGAGCGCGAGAAGCACACCACGATCAAGCCGCTGTGGGACCTGTGGCGCTCGGTCACCCAGGACTTCTTCGCAACCGCCTCGTTCGCGATCGTCGCCGGCGACACCTACGTGCGCGGCGTGCGGCGCTTCCTCGAGGACGAACTGGGCATGCCCTGCCAGTTCGCGGTGCCGCGCATCCCCGGCGCCAAGACCGACAACGCCGCCGTGCGGCGCATGGTCCGCGAGAAGCCGCCGCTGGTGATGTTTGGCTCCTACAACGAGCGCATGTACCTCGCCGAGGCCGGCAGCCGCGCGACCTACATCCCGGCCTCGTTCCCCGGCGCCGTGATCCGCCGCCACACCGGCACGCCCTTCATGGGCTACGCCGGCGCGACCTACATCGTGCAGGAGTTCTGCAACGCGCTGTTCGACGCGCTGTTCCACATCCTGCCGCTGGGCACCGACCTCGACAAGGTCGATCCCACGCCCTCGCGCCTGCACCAGCAACTGCCGTGGATGGACGACGCCCGCGCGCTGCTGGAACGCATCCTTGAGGAGCAGCCGGTGCTGGTGCGCATCTCGGCCGCCAAGCGGCTGCGCGATCGCGCCGAACGCGAGGCGCGTAGCGCCGGCGAGGCCGCGGTCAGCGCCGAGCGCGTGCAGCGCGCGCGGCGCGCCCTCACCGACGGAGAGCCGGCGTGAGCCGCACCCTCCACCACGCCCGGCAAGCCCGGGCGACCCATCGGCCCCGACGCGCGAGCGCCGGGGCGGTTCCCGGCCACGCGGGTCGCGTGGCGCACGCCGCAAGGCGTAACCGGAGGTAGACCATGGCTGAAGAAAGACGGTCGCTGACGGGGCTGACGGAAACGGAAGCGAAGGAGTTCCACGCCATCTTCGTATCCAGCTTCATCGGCTTCACGGTCATCGCGATCATCGCGCACTTCCTGGTGTGGCAGTGGAGGCCGTGGCTCTGAGCACGCGCTCCGCCTGAGGGCGGACGCACTCGGTCCACGCCACACCGCACCGCGTTTCCAACCAACCGGAGGTTACAGACATGTGGAGAGTCTGGCTGTTGTTCGATCCGCGCAAGTCGCTGGTCGCGCTGTTCACCTTCCTGTTCGTCCTGGCCCTGCTGATCCATTTCATCCTGCTCAGCACCGCCAAGTACAACTGGATCGAAGGCGCCGCCGGCGCGGCTCCCGCCGCGTCGCAGAACTCGTCCCTGCCCGCGGGCTGAGGACGGTTCCACGAAGTGCCGGCTGGCGGCATCGGACGCGCCCGGTCTGACCGGGAGCGCCCGCGGTCGCCAGCCGGTGGGGACAAGTCGCCGTCCATTCGCGGACGGCGCGGCAAAAGACGCATGGGGTGATCCATGGGCATGCTCAGCTTCGAACGAAAGTACCGGGTGCGTGGCGGCACCCTGATCGGCGGCGATCTGTTCGACTTCTGGGTCGGACCGTTCTACGTCGGCTTCTTCGGCGTGACGACGATCTTCTTCACGCTGCTGGGCACCGCGCTCATCATCTACGGCGCGGCGATCGGACCGACCTGGAACATCTGGCAGATCAACATCGCGCCGCCGGACCTGAAATACGGGCTGGGGCTCGCGCCGCTGAAGGAGGGCGGGTTGTGGCAGATCATCACGATCTGCGCGATCGGCGCCTTCGTCTCCTGGGCGCTGCGCCAGGCCGAGATCGCCCGCAAGCTCGGCATGGGCTACCACGTGCCGATCGCCTTCAGCGTCGCGGTGTTCGCCTACGTCACGCTGGTGGTGTTCCGGCCGGTGCTGATGGGCGCCTGGGGGCACGGCTTCCCGTACGGCATCTTCAGCCACCTCGACTGGGTGTCGAACACCGGCTACGCCTACCTGCACTTCCACTACAACCCGGCGCACATGATTGCGATCAGCTTCTTCTTCGCGAACTGCCTCGCGCTGTCGCTGCACGGCGGCCTGATCCTGTCGGCCTCGAACCCGAAGAAGGGCGAGCCGATGAAGACCGCCGAGCACGAGAACACCATGTTCCGCGACGCGATCGGTTACTCGGTCGGCGCGCTCGGTATCCATCGCGTGGGCCTGTTCCTCGCCCTCAGTGCGGCGTTCTGGAGCGCGGTGTGCATCATCATCAGCGGACCGTTCTGGACCCGCGGCTGGCCGGAGTGGTGGGGCTGGTGGCTCAACCTTCCGATCTGGTGACCGTCCACCCGCACGCTGCCATTCCAACCATCGACTGAGAGGGCCGATCCCATGGCCGACTACCAGAACATCTTCACCCGGGTGCAGGTCGCCAGCCACGGCTATGCCGGCGTGCCGCTGCCGCCCGGCACCGGCGGCGGCGAGCGCACCAAGGCCGCGCCGCTGCACAACTACTGGATCGGCAAGATCGGCGACGCGCAGATCGGGCCGATCTACCTCGGCTGGCTCGGCGTGACCTCGGTGGTCTGCTTCCTGATCGCGTTCGAGATCATCGGGCTCAACATGCTCGCCTCGGTGAACTGGGATCCGGTCCAGTTCGTGCGACAGCTGTTCTGGCTGGCGCTGGAGCCGCCACCGCCGTCCTACGGACTCGGCTTCCCGCCGCTCAACGACGGCGGCTGGTGGTTGATCGCGGGGTTCTTCCTGACGATGTCGCTGCTGCTGTGGTGGTTGCGCATGTACAAGCGGGCCCGCGCGCTGGGCATGGGCACGCACATCCCCTGGGCCTTCGCCAGCGCGATCTGGCTCTACCTGGTGCTGGGCTTCATCCGACCGCTGGCGATGGGCAGCTGGGGCGAGGCGGTGCCGTTCGGCATCTTCCCGCACCTCGACTGGACCGCGGCGTTCTCGATCCGCTACGGCAACCTGTTCTACAACCCCTTCCACTGCCTCTCGATCGCCTTCCTCTACGGCTCGGCGGTTCTGTTCGCGATGCACGGGGCGACCGTGCTCGCCACCACGCGCTACGGCGCCGACCGCGAACTCGAGCAGATCGCCGACCGCGGCACCGCCTTCGAGCGCGGCGGACTGTTCTGGCGCTGGACGATGGGCTTCAATGCGACGGCCGAGTCGATCCATCGCTGGGCGTGGTGGTTCGCGGTCCTGACCCCGCTCACCGGCGGCATCGGCATCCTGCTCACCGGCACGGTGGTCGACAACTGGTACCTGTGGGGCATCGAGCACGGCCTCGTGCCTTCGTATCCGCCGGTCGTTCCCACGCCGGTCGACCCGGCCCTCGCCGGAGGTGCGCCATGATCAAGCATTCGATGAGGGTGCCGCTCCGCGTGGCGGGCGTCGCCCTGCTCGCGCTGGCCGCCAGCGGTTGCGAAATGCCGGCGGAACAGAAAGCGCAGACCGGCTATCGCGGCACCGGCATGATCGATTACCAGAACCCGCGCATCGTCGCCGCCAAGCAGGCCGCCAACGTGGTGCCGCCGGCACAGCCGCCGGCGCCCGCGGTGGGCCCGCCGGCCTCGCAGGTCTACCAGAACGTGCAGGTGCTCGGCGGGCTCAGCGTCCCGCAGTTCACCCGCCTGATGCTCTCGATCACCGCGTGGGTGTCGCCGGAGCAGGGCTGCAACTACTGCCACGAAGGCAACAACCTCGCCTCCGACGCGCTCTACACCAAGGTGGTGTCGCGACGGATGATCCAGATGACCCAGCACATCAACGCCGACTGGCAGGCGCACGTCGCGCAGACCGGCGTGACCTGCTGGACCTGCCATCGCGGCAAGCCGGTGCCGTCGGAGATCTGGTTCAACCACGTCGACCCGCCGCGCGCGCGCCTGGCCGGCAACAACGCGCGCCAGAACAAGGCCGACGAGAACGCGATCGGCATGACCTCGCTGCCGCAGGACGTCTTCCAGACCTTCCTGCTCGGCGATTCCAACATCCGCGTCACGGGGACCGAGTCCCTGCCGTACGGCAATCGCAGTTCGATCAAGCAGGCCGAGTGGACCTTCGGCCTCATGGTCCACATGTCCGAAGGCCTCGGCGTGAACTGCACCTATTGCCACAACAGCCGCGCGTTCAACTCGTGGGAGACGAGCAATCCGGCCCGGGTCACGGCATGGCACGGCATCCAGATGGCGCGTTCGCTCAACAACGAGTATCTCGATCCGCTCAAGCCGGTCTATCCGGCCAACCGGCTCGGTCCCTCGGGCGATGCGCCGAAGCTCAACTGCGCGACCTGCCACCAGGGCGTGTATAAGCCGATGTACGGCGTCTCGACGCTCGCCAACTACGCCGAGCTCGCCGCACCGGTGCCGGCCCCCGCGCCGCCGGCGCCACCACCGAGCGATGCGCCGACCGAAGCCCCGGCGGATGCCCCGGCGTCGGCACAGGCCACGCCTTCGTCACCGCCGGCCGGCTGATCGGACGACGCAACGGGCGGCGAATCGACGCCGCCCTTGCGGGCCAAGACCGGCCGGTGCCTCGATCGCACCGGCGCACATGGCGCAGGGCTCGCCTGCGCCGGGTCAGGCGTCGTCGGTGACGCCGTCGCGGCGTGCGCCGCGGGCCGGCGTCGCGCCGTTCCCGGATCGCCGCCCGGCGGCTCAGCGCCGCGGTGGCAGCCGCCCACCGATGTCCGCGGCATGGCAGGCGAGCGCGCACGCCATCGCGGCCGCGACCCACGGCCAGGCCAGTCCGGCCAGCGCCATGCGCCATGCGAGGAGCACGCAGCCGCCGGCCGCCAGCGTCAGCAGCAGGCGGCGTGCGGCCGCGCCGCGCCAGGCCAGCAGCACGACCGCCTCGGCGATGACCGCCAGCAGGGCGAGATCGACCAGGCGGGTGGCCGTGAGCCATTCGGCCATGGCCGCGAGGAGTCCGCTCAACCGCCGGCGAACGGCGCGTTGAGCTGCACGATGGTGAGGTTCAGGAAGGCCGCGAAGCCCACCCACGCGAGGTAGGGCGTCAACAGCAGGCTGGCCAGCCGCGACCACGGCCACACCAGGAAGATCAGCGCGGCGATCGACAGCCACAGCAGGCCGACGCCGGCCACCGCCCAGTCAGGCCGCTGCAGGCGGAAGAACAGCACGCTCCAGCCCACGTTCAGTGCCAGGTTGACCGCGAACGCCCACAGCAGGTGCCGGCGCGCGGCGCCGTCCGGCGCGCGCAGCCAGGCCAGCGTCGCGGCCACCACACACAGCGCGTAGATCGTCGTCCAGACCGGCCCGAAGGCCCAGTCGGGCGGCTGCCAGGTGGGCTTGGCCAGTTCGCGATACCAGGGACCGAGGTCGGTCGCGAGGCGTCCGGCGATGCTGGCACCGATCGCGGCGGCGAACGCGGCCAGCGCCGGCCGCCAGGGCGGGCGTGGCACGGCATTCATGCGCGCGCGAACCCCAGCAGGTGCGCGAGGTCCTTGAAGAAGATTCGCACGTGCGCCATCGGCTTCTTGCGCACCAATTCCTTGTTCATGTAGGACTCGAAGGTCAGTTTCTGCACGTCCTCGTCGCGGCAGATGCTGACGAAACTCTCGCGGCGCTTCTCGCTGGTGTACCAGAAGCGCTGCATGATCCCGAGCACCCAGAACACGCGGCCGTGCAGTTTCATGAAGCGCTTGCGCGCCAGCCGCAGCGCGCGCACGTCGCCGGTGGCGAGCAGGGTGTCGGCCGCCTCGGCGGCGAACTGGCCGCCGATCATCGCGTAGTAGATGCCCTCGCCGGATGCGGGCGCGACCACACCGGCGGCGTCGCCGGCCAGCACCACGTCGCGTCCGTTGTCCCAGCGCGGCAGCGGCTTGAGCGGGATCGGCGCGCCTTCGCGGCGCACCGTCTCGCCGGTGAGCCCGCACTTCTCGCGCAGCGCCGCCACTGAGTGGCGCATCTTGAAGCCCTTGTTGGCGGTGCCGGTGCCGACGCTGGTGTTCGGGCCGTGCGGGAACACCCACGAGTAGAAGTCGGGCGACAGCGCGCCACGGTAGATGACGTCGCAGCGCCGCGGATCGAAATCGGCGCCGGCCTCCGGCGCCGGCGAGCGCACGATCTCGTGGTAGGCGAACACGAACTTGCCGCGGTCGGCGCCCGGCACGGCCTGCCGCGCGACCTGCGAACTCGCGCCGTCGGCGCCGATCACGGCGCGCGCGCGCACCGCCTGCGGCTCGCCCTCGCCGTCGTCGTCACCGGTGGCGTCGTAGCGCACGATCGCGGTGCCGTCGGCGTCGCGGTCGATCGCCGTGAAGCGTCCCGCGCGCTGCACCGCGCCGCAGGCGACGGCGCGCGCGCGCAACCACGGGTCGAAGTGCTCGCGGTCGACCATGCCGACGAAGCCGTTCTCGATCGGGATGTCGACCTTGGCGTCGGAGGGCGACACCATGCGCGCCGAGGTGATGCGCGCGACCAGCAGTTCGTCGGGAATGCCGAAGTCGCGGATCAGGCGCGGCGGGATCGCGCCGCCACAGGGCTTGATGCGCCCGGCGCGGTCGAGCAGCAGGACCGAGCGGCCCTTGCGCGCGAGTTCGTGCGCCGCGGTCGCGCCGGCGGGGCCGCCGCCGACCACCACCACGTCGAACTGTTCGAGGCTGGGCTTGGGGATTGCGTTCATGCGGGGTGCTCCTGCGTGCCGAGCGGCGCCTGCGGGCGCGGCGGCGTGGGGATCCGGCTGGTGGCCGGTGGGGCGTCGAGCCGCAGCGCGAGCCACGCGGCAGCCACGAAAAGAATGGCCTCGAGGCCGAACACCAGGGCATAGGCGGGACCCGGGCCGTCGAGCAGGCCGCGCGCGAGGTCGCTGCCGGCCGCGCCGACGAAGCCACCGAGCGCGAAGGCGATCGCCTGCGCCGCGCCCCACAGGCCCATGCGCACGCCTTCGCGTCGCGCATGCCCGCAGGCGGCGTGGGCCATCATCGAGCCGATGGCCGCCACCGCGAACGCGCCGTTGGCGACCCCCAGCACGAACACGTTCGCCGCGAGCGGCCAGCCGGGCCCCGCGTGGCCCGCGGTGGCGAGGCCGGCCAGCGCGATCGCGGAGGCGAGGCAACCGCCGACCGTCCATCCGCGCAACGAGCCGAGCCGCGCGCCGCCGATCACGCTGCAGGCGAACGCGACCACCAGCATGCCGGCCAGCACGCCGCCATGCTGCAGGCTGGCCAGGCGCGTCGATTCGCCGGGCGTCATGCCGAACACGGTGCCGGCGAATGGCTCGAGGATCAGGTCCTGCGCGCTGTAGGCGAGCATCGAGACGAAGATGAACACGGTGAAGCGGCGCGCACTCGCCTCGCTCCAGACCTCGGCCATCGCGGCGCGGAAGGAGGCCGCCGGCGCCGGCGCGGGGGCTTCGGCCGGTGCGCGATCGCGCCGCGCGGCGCCACGCTCCAGACCGCGCAGCGCGACCAGGGTGACGCCGAGGGCGCCGATCGACACCGCGGCGGTCAGCACCAGCAGGCGGGTCCCGGAATAGGGATCCAGCCACGCGCCCACCAGCACGGTGGAGGCGACGAAGCCGACGATCATCATCAGCCAGACCACGGTGGCGGCGGCGGCGCGACGGCGCTCGTCGACGCGGGTGGCGAGCAGGACCAGCAGGTTGGTGCCCGCGGCGCCGACGCCGAAGCCGACCAGCAGGAACGCCAGCACGCTGGTCGCAAGCCCGAGTCCCGTGGCGACCTCGAAGGCGACGATGCCGGCCGCGGCCAGCACCGCGCCGGCACCGAGGGTGGCCATGCCGCCCATGATCCAGGGCGTGCGTCGGCCGCCGACATCGGAGCCGTGGCCGAAGCGCGGGCGCGACAGCTGGACCGCGTAGTGCAGGGCGACCAGCGCGCCCGGCAGCATCGCCGGCAGCGCGAGTTCCACCACCATCACCCGGTTCATCGTCGAGGTGGTCAGCACCACGATCGCGCCCAGCGCGGCCTGCACCAGGCCGAGGCGCACGATGCCGGACCAGCCGAGCGACGGCGTGCTCAAGCGGTGCACCCTGCGTTGCTGCGGCGCGTCCACGATCCGCCGGCGTGGCGGCCGGCGATGCGCCGGCGCTCGATCACCGGATCGGTCGATGCGGTCCGCCCGCGCCCCAGGCCGGATTGGCGCAGGGGGGTGTGGATCCGGGGGTCCGCGACTGCGGAAAGGGCTGGACGGGCCATGGGACCGCCTCGCGAGGGCCGGTCGCCAGAGTTCCACAGGCCGACGCGCTTGTCCAGTCCGGTTGACACCTGATTGTCAACCGCGCCGGTCGCCGTAATGTGAAGGCGTCAGCCCGGCGGGTGGCCGGCGTCCGGCGGTCCGGCGCGCTCGTCGATCGGCGCGGGACGGCGTTTGGCGGGGCGGCAGGTGATCCACGCCTCGACGGCCAGTACCAGCAGGGCCCCGAGGATCACCCAGTCGAGCACCGGCACCCCGAGGAAGGTCATCACGGCGCGGGGCCGCTGTCCTCGGTTTCGGCGCCCGCGTCGATCAGGCCGTAGCGGCGCAGCTTGACGTACAGGCTCTGGCGGCTGAGACCCAGCACCTCCGCGGCCGAGGCGCGGTTGTTCTGCGTCAGTTGCAGCGCGGCCTCGATGCACAGCTTCTCGACCAGGTCGGTGGCGTCGCGGACCAGGTCCTTGAGCGGCACGCGGCCGACCAGTTCGGTGAGCTGCCCGACCGAGATCGGCAGTTCGGCGCCCTGCGCGGGCTCGGTCACCACCCGGCGGCCGACGTTGCGGATGTTGAAGCCCATGCACGGCGGATCGGCGACCGGGATCGACACGCCGGAGATCTCGACCTCGGCGGTGGCGCCGTGCTCGCTGGTCAGGGTGGTGCCGAACAGGCGGATGCTGCCGTGCTGGCGCAGGTTCGCCATCAGCACGCTGAAGTCGACCCGCGAGCGGCCGATCCAGTGGTCCAGCGACTCGCCGCGCACCTGGGTCTCGGTGGGGGCCTGCACGAGGTCGAGGAAGGCGCGGTTGGCGCCGATCACGCGGCCATCGAGGTCGGTGACCACGAAGGCATCGATCGCGTGCTCGAGCGCGCGCAGCACCGCCTTCGAGCCCGGCGCCACGGCCACGTCGCTGCGCGGGGCGGAGATCCGCAGCAGGTACAGCGCGTCGTTGCCCTGCCGGAAATAGAACGAGGAGACCATCAGTTCGCGGCGCTCGGGGCCGAGCCGCATCGCGACCTCGTCGGCGCGGCCGGAGGCGCGCACGCCGGCGACCAGGCCCTGCACCGACTGCGCGCCGGCCGCGCCCAGCGCTTCGGCGAGCGTGCGCCCGACCAGGCGCTTGCTGTTCTCGCCGAGCAGCTCGCCGGCGGCCGGGTTGGCCTCGACCACCCGCTCGCTGGCGGCATCGACGATCAGGATCGCCTCCGACGACATCTGGAACAGCATCCGGTAGCGCGTCTCGACGTTGCGCAGGCGCCAGTAGTCGCGCTCGAGCGACTGCTGGGCGTCGACCAGGCGCTGCTGCAGCGCCGCCATGTCGCGCAGGTCGCGGCCGAAGGCGACCACGCGGCCGTCGGGTCCCACGCGCGCGGCCGAGAACAGCACGGGCACGTCGCCACCGCGGGCCGAGGCCTGGTTGACGTGGCGCCACTTGTGCGGCGCCGGATCGCCCGCGTCGTGCAGCAGGGCCTCGACCTTGGCGCGGCTGTCGGGCGTGACGGTTTCCACCCAGGGCTGGCCGACCAGCCGACGGTAGCCCTCCTTGGCCATCTCGTCCGAGCCGGTGTACACCTCGAGCACCACGCCGTCGCGGTCCAGCACGAGGGTCAGGTCGGCCGCCGACGACAGCAGCGCGGCGGTCGACGCCGCATCGAGCCCGCCAAGCAGACCGCCGGGGGTCTCGACGAGTTTCACGCGCTGGGTTCTCGGTTGGGCATCGGTCTGGGCGACCTCGGACAGCGGTTTCTGCACGGCGACTCCGACGGACGGCGCTCGATCAGCGGGGAGGCCTCGCCCGGCGGCGCACCGTCGGCGCCAGCAGGGATTCGGCCTCGCCAAGCATATCGCGCGGATCGCCGGCGACCGCGTCGGCCCCCAGCCATGCCCCGTCGTCACGCAACGTCTCCACCGCCGGCCCACCGATCACCACCCGCACCCGCGCATTGCGCGAGGCGCGGCGGATCGCGGCGACATCGGCGCCGAGCGCCTGCAGGCGTTCGCCACAGGTCGCGGCGACCTCGACCACGTCGAACCATTGCTCGCGCAGCAGCGCGCCCAGGCGTTCGCGCGACGTCGGCGGCGCGCGCCATACGTCCCAGCCGGCCTGGTGGAAGAACTCCGCCGCCACGCAGCGGTAGAACTCGGTGACCATGTACAGCCCGAGCATGCTCTGCTCGGCGGGCGCGGACACCAGCAGCACGCGCCGCCCGCACGATACGGCGCGGCCGCCGCCGGCGAGGTCCGCGCCGAGTTCGTGCAGCGACTGCTGAAGGTGGAGCATGCCCACCGCCAGTTCCTCGTAGCGGCACAGGTCGGCCGCCCAGCAGCGCGCGAGATGGCGGGCCGCCGGCACCAGCAGGTCGAGCATCAGCGTCCCGGCATCGACGCCGGCCGCGCGCAGCCGCGCGATCTCGGCCGAGGGGGCCTCGGGTCCGCCGCTGCAGGCCAGTCGCGCGAAGTTCGCCACCACGTCGGGCGCGGCACCCGCGCCCGCGGCGGCGTCGGCCCGTGGGGCCTCGGGCAGCCGCGGAATCGTCGACTGCGGCGGTCGGGCAGGGGCGTCCAGCGGCGCGCCGGACGGCTCGCGCATCCGCGCGCCCGCGCCCGCCTTGCGACCCGCACCCCGCCAGCCGCGGCGTGTACTGACACGGTCCGGTGTCAAGCCATCCATCGGGTTACCTCCGTACCGTTCGACCTGTCGCGCTGACGGCGCTTGGCGATGGCAGCGGCGCTGCCGGCCTGGCGTCTCCGGTGGAACCGGGGCGGTCGCAGGATCGAGCGAACCGTACCGTGCTGCGGCAAACCCTTGCGTGGCCGGCCCGGTGGGCGGGAAGGCTCGGGCCGATCCTCCCACCGCGTGGAGCCCGCGTCAAATTCACCTACAAACTCTTCACAAACCCGATCAACTGTCAAGCCAAATGTACGTCCGTTTTGGTTGACAGTCCATGGGGGCAGGTCTAGATTCAGGTCGAACCCCCTCCGGGGGACTGGAGCAACGCGCCATGCGCGAGCAGGCAAGCCCGGATCGTCCGCGGACGCCCCTCTACACGCCCGAACAGCGACGGCGGCGGGATGCGAGTGCGTGGACGCTGGTGCAGGGCGTGCTGGCGCCGCTGCAGTTCCTGGTCTTCATCGTCAGCCTGGGGCTGGTGCTGCGCTTCCTCGCCACCGGCGAGGGCGCGGCGGCGGCGACCGCGTCGATCGTGGTCAAGACGCTGGTCCTCTACACGATCATGGTCACCGGTGCGATCTGGGAAAAGGTCGTGTTCGACCGCTGGCTGTTCGCGCCGGCGTTCTGGTGGGAAGACCTGTTCAGCATGCTGGTGCTGGCGCTGCACACGGCCTACCTCGTGGCGCTCGCCACCGGCTGGCTCGACGTGCGCGCGCAGATGCTGCTGGCGCTCGCCGCCTACGCGGCCTACGTGGTCAACGCCGCGCAATTCCTGCTGAAACTGCGCGCCGCAAGGCTCGACGAGCGCGCCGCCGGCGGCGCGTCGCTGCCCGGCGGCATGGCGGTGGCGGAATGAACGCCCGTCCCGCCATCGAATCGCGCACCGACGCCGGCGGCTGCACCGAGGTGCCGGTGCTGCGCGAGCGCGGCCAGCGCGAGGTGTTCTGCGGGCTGACCAGCATCATCTGGATGCACCGCAAGATCCAGGACGCGTTCTTCCTGATCGTGGGCTCGCGCACCTGCGCGCACCTGATGCAGTCGGCCGCCGGCGTGATGATCTTCGCCGAGCCGCGCTTCGGCACCGCGGTGATCGAGGAGCGCGACCTCGCGGGCCTCGCCGATGCCAACGACGAGCTCGACCGCGTGGTCGACGAACTGCTCGCGCGCCGGCCCGACATCAAGCTGCTGTTCCTGGTCGGCTCCTGCCCGTCCGAGGTGATCAAGCTCGACCTGTCGCGCGCCGCGCAGCGCCTGTCGCGCAAGCATTACCCCGGCGTGCGCGTGCTGTCGTATTCGGGCAGCGGCATCGAGACCACCTTCACCCAGGGCGAGGACGCCTGCCTCGCGGCGATGGTGCCCACGCTGCCGCAGGCCGCCGCCGATGCGCCGCCGTCGCTGCTGGTCGTCGGCTCGCTGGCCGACGTGGTCGAAGACCAGTTCCGCCGCGTGTTCGACGCGCTCGGCGTGGGCCCGGTGCACTTCTTCCCGCCGCGTCGCGCGCAGGCCCTGCCGCCGGTCGGCCCGAACACGCGGATGCTGCTCGCCCAGCCCTGGCTCGCCGACACCGCGCGCCTGCTGGAGGACCGCGGGGCACGGCGCCTGGTCGCGCCGATGCCGATCGGCGTCGAGGGCACCACGGCCTGGCTGCACGCGGCCGCCGATGCCTTCGGCGTGCCGGCCGCGCGCCTCGATGCCGTGACCGCCGCCGCGCGCGACCGCGCGATGCAGGCGCTGGCGCGGCATCGCGAACGGCTGGCCGGCAAGTCGATCTTCTTCTTCCCCGACTCGCAGCTCGAGATCCCGTTGGCGCGCTTCCTCGCGCGCGAGCTCGGCATGCGGCTCGGCGAAGTCGGCACCCCGTTCCTGCACCGCGCCCACCTCGCCGCCGAACTGGACCTGCTGCCGCGCGACGTGCGCCTGAGCGAGGGCCAGCACGTCGACCGCCAGCTCGACCGCTGCCGCGCCGAGCGCCCGGACCTGGTGGTCTGCGGACTCGGGCTGGCCAATCCGCTGGAGGCCGAGGGCCTGGCCACCAAGTGGTCGATCGAACTCGTGTTCACGCCGATCCAGGGCTACGAGCAGGCGGCGGACCTCGCCGAACTGTTCGTCCGCCCGCTGGCGCGGCGCCAGAAGCTGGTGGCCTGACATGCAGCTCACGCTCTGGACCTACGAAGGCCCGCCGCACGTCGGTGCGATGCGCGTGGCGACCGGCATGCGCGGCGTGCACTACGTGCTGCACGCGCCGCAGGGCGATACTTACGCCGACCTGCTGTTCACCATGATCGAGCGTCGCGACCAGCGGCCGCCGGTCACCTACACGACCTTCCAGGCGCGCGACCTCGGTGGCGACACCGCCGACCTGTTCAAGGCCGCGGCCGCCGAGGCCTATGAACGGCATCGCCCCGAGGCGCTGCTGGTCGGCGCCTCCTGCACCGCCGAACTGATCCAGGACGATCCGGGCGGGCTCGCGCGGTCGCTCGGGCTGCCGGTGCCGGTGGTCGCCCTCGAGCTGCCCTCCTACCAGCGCAAGGAAAACTGGGGCGCGGCCGAAACCTTCTTCCAACTGGTGCGCGCCTGCGCCGGCCCGCATGCGCCGCCGCCGGGCACGCCGCGCCGCGAGCGCGCCGCGGGACAGCGCCCGCGCTGCAACCTGCTCGGGCCCACCGCGCTGGGCTTCCGCCATCGCGACGACATCCGCGAGGTGACCGGGCTGCTCGCGCGGCTCGGCATCGACGTGCACGTGGTCGCGCCGATGGGCGCCCGGCCGTCCGACCTCGCCACCCTCGGCGAGGCGGACTTCAACGTCGTGCTGTACCCGGAGATCGCGCACTCGGCCGCCTCGTGGCTGACCCGCACCTTCGGCCAGCCATCGACGAAGACCGTTCCGATCGGGGTTTCCGCGACCCGCGAGTTCATCCACGAAGTCGCCGCGCTGGCCGGCGTCGATCCGGCCGCCGTGCTGGCCGACGAGGGCGCGCGGTCGGTCTGGTACTCGCGCTCGGTCGACTCGACCTACCTCACCGACAAGCGCGTGTTCGTGTTCGGCGACGCCACGCATGCGATCGCCGCGGCGCGTTTCGCGGCCGAGGAACTGGGCTTCAAGGTGGTCGGCATCGGCACCTACAGTCGGGAATTCGCGCGCGACGTGCGCGAGGCCGCGGCCCGCCACGGCGTCGAGGCCCTGATCACCGACGACTACCTCGCGGTCGAGGCAAAGGTCGCCGAACTGCAGCCGGAACTGGTGCTCGGCACGCAGATGGAACGCCACGTCGCCAAGCGTCTCGGCATCCCTTGCGCGGTGATCTCCGCCCCGGTGCACGTGCAGGACTACCCGGCGCGCTACGCGCCGCAGATGGGTTTCGAAGGCGCGAACGTGCTGTTCGACACCTTCGTGCACCCGCTAATGATGGGGCTGGAGGAGCACCTCATCGGTATGTTCCGCGAGGACTTCGAGTTCCACGGCGACGCCGCGCCCTCGCATCTCGGGCACGCGGCCGCCGCGCGCCCGGCCCCGGAACCGGCCGCGGTCGCGCCGACGCCCGTCGCGGCGGCGGCGGCCAACACCGCGGCCAGCGGTCCCACCCTGGTGTGGTCCGCGGACGCCGAGCAGGAACTGAAGAAGATCCCGTTTTTCGTGCGCGGCAAGGCAAGGCGCAACACCGAACGCTACGCGCTCGAGCGTGGCGTGACCACGATCACCCTGGAGGCGCTCTACGATGCGAAAGCCCACTTCGGTCGCTGACGCGGTGCCCGTCCGGGTCGTCATCGTCACGATGGACAACCATCTGGCGAGCGCCACCGCGCGCGCGGCCGTGCGCCTGAAGCGCGAGATCCCCGGCCTGCACCTGGTGATGCACACCGCCGCCGAGTGGGGCTGCGACGAGGCGGCGCTGGCGCGCTGCATCGACGACATCGGGCGCGCCGACATCGTGGTCAACACCATGCTGTTCATGCACGACCACATCCAGGCCGTGCTGCCGGCGCTGCAGGCGCGCCGCGCGCACTGCGACGCGATGGTCGGCTGCATGTCGGCCGGCGAAGTGGCGAAGCTGACCCGTCTCGGGCGCTTCGACATGTCGGCCAAGGAAAGCGCGGCGATGGCCTTCCTCAAGAAACTGCGCCCCAAGCCCAAGGAAGGCGAGTCGCAGTCGTCGTCCAGCGGCGCGCGCCAGATGCGCATGCTGCGCCGGCTGCCGAAGATCCTGCGCTTCATCCCCGGCACCGCGCAGGACGTGCGCGCCTACTTCCTGGTGCTGCAGTACTGGCTGTGCGGTTCCGAGGACAACGTCGCCAACATGGTGCGCATGCTGGTCGACCGCTACGCGGACGGCCCGCGCCGCGCGCTGCGCGGCACGCTCGCGCACGAAGCGCCGGCGGAATACCCCGAAGTCGGCGTCTACCATCCGCGGCTGCCCGGCCGCATCGGCGAGGATGCCTCGCGGCTGCCGCGCGGCGGCGCGCGCGGCACGGTCGGCGTGCTGCTGATGCGCAGCTATCCGCTGGCCAACAACACCGCCCACTACGACGGCGTGCTGCGGGCGCTGGAGGCGCGCGGGCTCGACGTGGTGCCGGCGTTCTCCAGCGGCCTCGACGCCCGTCCCGCGGTGGAGAAGTTCTTCCTCCGCGACGGTCGGCCGATGGTCGATGCGGTGGTCTCGCTGACCGGCTTCTCGCTGGTCGGCGGGCCGGCCTACAACGACGCGAAGTCGGCCGAGAACATGCTGGCCGAACTGGACGTGCCCTACATCGCCGCCCATCCGGTCGAGTTCCAGACCCTCGAGCAGTGGGCGACGTCCGAGCGCGGCCTGATGCCGGTCGAATCCACGATCATGGTCGCGATCCCCGAACTCGACGGCTCGACCGGGCCGATGGTGTTCGGTGGACGTTCCGAGGGCAACGGCAAGGCCTGTTCCGGCTGCAGCCGCGCCTGCACCTTCCCGCCGGCGACCGCGGGCCGCGACATGCAGTCCTGCGCCGAGCGCGCCGAGATGCTGGCCGCGCGGGTCGACCGCCTGGTCGCGCTGCGCCGCGCCGCGCGCGCGCAGCGCAAGGTGGCCGTGGTCCTGTTCAACTTCCCGCCCAACGCGGGCAACACCGGCACCGCCGCCCACCTCGGCGTGTTCGAATCCCTGCACCGGACGTTGGCCGCGATGCAGCGCGAGGGCTACACGGTCGACCTACCGCCCGACGTGGACGCGCTGCGCGAGGCGATCATCGCCGGCAACGCGCAGCAACTGGGTGCGCAGGCCAACGTGCATGCGCGCATCGCGGTCGACGACCACGTGCGCCGCGAGCCGTGGCTCGCGGAGATCGAGGCCTCCTGGGGGCCCGCACCGGGCCGCCAGCACGCCGACGGGCGCAGCATCCACGTGCTCGGCGAGCGTTTCGGCAACGTGTTCGTCGGCGTGCAGCCCGGCTTCGGCTACGAAGGCGACCCGATGCGCCTGCTGTTCGAGAAGGGCTTCGCGCCGACCCATGCGTTCAGCGCCTTCTACCGCTGGATTCGCGAGGATTTCGGCGCCCACGCCGTGCTGCACTTCGGCACCCACGGCTCGCTGGAGTTCATGCCCGGCAAGCAGGTCGGCCTGAGCGGCTCGTGCTGGCCGGAACGCCTGATCGGCGACCTGCCGAACATCTACCTGTACGCGGCCAACAATCCCTCCGAGGGCGCGATCGCCAAGCGCCGCTCGCAGGCGACCCTGGTCAGCTACCTCACGCCCCCGGTGGCCGAGGCCGGCCTGTATCGCGGGCTCAACGAGCTGAAGTCGTCGATCGATCGCTGGATGACGCGCGACCCGTCCGAGGCGCTCGACACCGATGCGCTGGCGCAGCTGATCCAGGCGCAGGCGGCGACGGTGGACCTCGCGCCGCTCGAACCGGCCTGGGGCGCGGCCGCCGAGCGCGAGATCGCGCGCCTGAAGTCGGCCGTGCTCGAGGTCGAGCACACCCTGATCCCGCACGGCCTGCACGTGGTCGGCGCGCCGCCCGCGCCGGCCGAGCGCATCGACCTGCTGGCCGCGCATGCCGACGCCGCGCACGGCCGCAGCCTGCCGCGCGAGGCGCTGGCGGCGCTGGTCGACGGCCAGCCGGCGGAAGCGGCCGCCTTCGCCGGCGGCATGGCCGCCGAATCCGGCGCGGTGCCGCTGCTGGAGGAACTGGGCCGCATCGACGCGCTGCTGCGCGAAGACCACGAACTGCCGGCGATCCTGCGCGCCCTCGACGGCCGCTACATCCGGCCCGCGCCGGGCGGCGACCTGGTGCGCACCCCGACCGTGCTGCCGACCGGC
This sequence comes from Lysobacteraceae bacterium, assembly GCA_021299185.1. Taxonomy (GTDB): domain Bacteria; phylum Pseudomonadota; class Gammaproteobacteria; order Xanthomonadales; family Ahniellaceae; genus UBA4656. Next base: position 32,885 of record JAJTHZ010000025.1, read on the forward strand.
CGCAACATCCATGGTTTCGATCCCTTCCGCGTGCCCAGTGCGTGGGCGCTTGCCGATGGCGCGGCGCAGGCGCAGCGCCTGCTCGACCGCTACCACGCCGATTCCGGCGCGCTGCCGGAGTCGGTGGCGCTGGTGCTGTGGGGCACCGACAACCTCAAGAGCGAAGGCGCCCCGATCGGCCAGGCCCTGGCGCTGATGGGCGCGCGCCCGCGCTTCGACTCCTACGGCCGCTTGTGCGGCGCCGAGCTGCAGCCGCTGGAGGCGCTGGGCCGCCCGCGGATCGACGTGATGGTGAGCCTGTCCGGCATCTTCCGCGACCTGCTGCCGCTGCAGATCCGCCTGCTCGCGGAGGCGTCGTGGCTGGCCGCCAGCGCCGACGAACCGGACGAGCTGAACTACGTGCGCAAGCACGCGCTGCGCTACGCGGCCGAGCACGGAGTGCCGCTGGAGACCGCGGCGCTGCGCGTGTACGGCAACGCCGACGGTGCCTATGGCGCCAACGTCAACCACATGGTGGAAAACGGCCGCTGGGACGACGAGGAGGAACTCGCCGAGACCTACACCCGCCGCAAGTGCTTCGCCTTCGACCGCAGCGGGCGGCCGAGCCGGCAGGCGGCGCTGCTGTCGAGCACGCTGGCCGATGTCGACCTCGCCTACCAGAACCTGGAGTCGGTCGAACTCGGCATCACCACCATCAGCAACTACTTCGACACCCTCGGCGGCATCAGCCGCGCCGCGCGCCGCGCGCGCGGTGGCGAGGCCCCGCCGGTCTACATCAGCGACCAGACGCGCGGCTCCGGCGCGGTGCGCTCGCTGGCCGAGCAGGTCGCGCTGGAATCGCGCACCCGCGTGCTCAACCCCAAGTGGTACGAAGGCATGCTCAAGCATGGCTTCGAGGGCGTGCGCCTGATCGAGGAACACGTCACCAACACCATGGGCTGGTCGGCCACCACCGGCCAGGTCCAGCCCTGGGTCTACCAGCAACTCGCGCAGACCTTCCTGCTCGATCCGCAGATGCGCGAACGGCTCGTCGCGCTCAATCCCGCGGCCTCCGCCAAGGTCGCCAACCGCCTGCTCGAGGCGCAAGAGCGTCGCTACTGGCAACCCGACGAAGCCACCCTGGAGGCGCTGCGCAGCGCCACCCAGGACGTCGAGGACCGGCTCGAGGGCATCCACGACATGGTGGCCGCATGAACGCAATCCCCAACAGTCCGCCCGTTCCCATCGTCCGCCGCTCGACGCGCCCGGACGGCGACGGCAGCGTCCAGGTGCCGCTCGATCCGAGCACCGTCATCGACACCGCCAAGGTGTTCGCCGTCTACGGCAAGGGCGGGATCGGCAAGAGCACGACCTCGTCCAACCTCTCGGTGGCGTTCTCCAAGCTCGGCAAGCGCGTGCTGCAGATCGGCTGCGATCCCAAGCACGACTCGACCTTCACCCTGACCAAGCGCCTGGTGCCGACCGTGATCGACATCCTCGAGTCGGTCGACTTCCACGGCGAGGAACTGCGCCCCGAGGACTTCGTCTACGAGGGCTACAACGGCGTGATGTGCGTCGAGGCCGGCGGCCCGCCGGCCGGCACCGGCTGCGGCGGCTACGTGGTCGGCCAGACGGTGAAGCTGCTCAAGGAGCACCACCTGCTGGAGGACACCGACGTGGTGGTGTTCGACGTGCTCGGCGACGTGGTCTGCGGCGGCTTCGCCTCCCCGCTGCAGCATGCCAATCGCGCGCTGGTGGTGGCGGCCAACGACTTCGACTCGATCTTCGCCATGAACCGCATCGTGGCCGCGATCCAGGCCAAGGCGAAGAACTACGGCGTGCGCCTCGGCGGCGTGATCGCCAACCGCAGCCGCGACACCGACCAGATCGACAAGTACAACGAGCGGATCGGCATGCGCACCCTGGCGCGCTTCCCGGACCTCGACGTGATCCGTCGCAGCCGGCTGAAGAAGTCCACCCTGTTCGAGATGGAGCCTTCGCCGGAGCTGCAGGCGGTCCAGGAAGAGTACCTGCGCCTGGCGCAGAACCTGTGGGACGGCACCGACGCGCTCGAAGCCAAGCCGATGAAGGACCGCGACATCTTCGACCTGCTGGGGTTCGAGTGATGGGCCAGGACACCTACAGCGCGCGCCGCGGCGAACTCGAGCAGTACTTCGACCGCACCGCGTCCGAGACCTGGGCGCGGCTGACGTCGACGGCGAAGGTGAGCCGGATCCGCGAGACCGTGCGCGCCGGGCGCGACCGGATGCGCGCGACCCTGCTGTCGTGGCTGCCGGCCGACCTCGCCGGGCAGCGCCTGCTCGACGCCGGCTGCGGCACCGGCGCGCTCGCCGTCGAGGCCGCGCGGCGCGGCGCCGCGGTGCTGGCGGTCGACCTCGCGCCGACCCTGCTCGCGCACGCCAGCGAACGCCTGCCGGCCGATGTCGCCGGGCGCGTGCGCTTCCAGGCCGGCGACATGCTCGATCCCGCGCTCGGCACGTTCGACCACGTTGTGGCGATGGACTCGCTGATCCATTACCGCGCCGATGACATGCTCGATGCGCTGGCGGCATTGGCCGCGCGCACTTCGACCCGCATCGTGTTCACCTTCGCGCCGCGCACCACGGCGCTGGCGGCGATGCACGCGGTGGGCAAGCTGTTCCCGCGCGGCGACCGCGCGCCGGCGATCGAGCCGGTGGCCGAGGCGCGCCTGCGCGCCGGCGTGGCCCGCCATCCCGGCCTGCGCGGCTGGTCGGTCGGGCGCGACGAGTGCGTGCGCAGCGGGTTCTACACCTCCCATGCAATGGAGCTGGTGCGCGGATGAGCCCACGCGCGCCCCTGCTCGACGGCTGGATGCGGCTCGCGCCGCGCCTGCTGCCGTTCGCGGACGCCGCCACGGCGGAACTGCCGCTGTCGCGGCTGGTGCGCCTGTCCCTGTTCCAGGTTTCGGTCGGGATGGTGCTGACCCTGCTGGTCGGCACCCTGAACCGGGTGATGATCGTCGAACTCGACGTGCCGGCGGTCCTGGTCGGCGCGATGATCGCGCTGCCGCTCGCCTTCGCTCCGTTGCGCGCGCTGGTCGGCTTCCGCTCCGACCACCATCGCTCGGCGCTCGGCTGGCGTCGCGTGCCGTTCCTGTGGTTCGGCACCCTGATGCAGTTCGGCGGGCTGGCGATCATGCCGTTCGCACTGATCGTGCTGTCCGGCGACACCCACGGCCCGGCCTGGTACGGCTACGCCGCGGCCGCGTTCGGCTTCCTGCTGGTGGGCGCCGGCCTGCACACCACCCAGACCGTGGGCCTCGCGCTCGCCACCGACCTCGCGCCGGATGCCGCGCGGCCGAACGTGGTGGCCCTGATGTGCACCCTGCTGCTGGTCGGCGCGGCCGCCAGTTCGATCGCCTACGGCGCGCTGCTGGCGGATTTCAGTCAGATGCGCCTGATCCAGGTGATCCAGGGCACGGCGGTGCTGTGCCTCGTGCTGAACATCGCCGCGATGTGGAAGCAGGAACCGCGTGGCGCGACCCCCGCGCGTGGCGCGCCGGAGAGGCCGCGCTTCATCGACGCCTGGCGCCGCGCGCGGCGCGAACCGCGCGCGGTTCGGCGCCTGGTCGCGCTTGGCCTCGGCACCCTGGCCTTCGGCATGCAGGACGTGCTGCTGGAGCCCTACGGCGGCGAAGTGCTGGGCCTGTCGGTGTCCGGCACCACCCTGCTCACGGCGGTGTTCGCGGCCTGCGGGGTCGCCGGCTTCGTCGCCGCCACGCGCGCGATGCGCGGGCGCCACGACGCCTGGCGCATCGCCTCGCACGGCAGCCTGTTCGGGCTCGCCGGGATGACCGCGGTGCTGTTCGCCGCACCGCTGCACGCGACGCCGCTGTTCGTGACCGGCGTGGCGCTGGTTGGCTTCGGTGGTGGCCTGTTCGCGCACGCCACGCTGACCGCCGCGATGCGGCTCGCGCCGCCCGGTCGCGTGGGGCTAGCGCTCGGCATCTGGGGCGCGGTGCAGGCCACCGCCGCCGGACTGGCGACGGCGCTGGGCGCGCTGCTGCGCGACGGCGTCGACCTGATCGCGGCCAGCGGCCACCTCGGCGCGACCCTGGTCGGCCCAGCCACCGGCTACGGCGCGGTCTACAACCTCGAGATCCTGCTCCTGTTCGCCACCCTGGCGGCGCTCGGACCGCTGGTGCGGTCGGAGCCGCTGCCGGATGCGTCCCCAACCCCGGGCCCGGCCACGTCGGGTCTTCCGATCCACCCCCTGCACAGGGAGGCCGTCGCATGAACTTCGGCGCCATTGCGTTTCCGTTCGACATCGCGCAGATCGCGATCTGGTTGTTCTGGTTCTTCTTTGCCGGACTGATCTACTACCTGCATCGCGAAGACAAGCGCGAGGGCTATCCGCTGGAGGACAAGGACGCCTCGCCGCACAGCCTGGTGGAAGGCTTCCCGGCGATGCCGGCGCCCAAGACCTACCTGCTCGCGCACGGCGGCACGGTCTCCGTGCCGCGCGAGTGGACGCCCGGGCGGCCCAAGCTGCAGGCGCGCGAGACCAGCCCGCAGGACGGCGATCCGATCATCCCGACCGGCAATCCGCTGCTGGCCGGCGTGGGTCCCGGCGCCTGGGCCGATCGCGCGGACGTGCCCGACCTCACGCTTGAGGGCAAGCCGAAGATCGTGCCGCTGCGCGCCGACCCGCATTTCGGCGTGGTCGGTCGCGATCCCGATCCGCGCGGCCGCGCCATCCTCGGCGCCGACGGCGAGGTCGGCGGCAAGGTGGTCGACCTGTGGGTCGATCGTTCCGAGTACATCTTCCGCTACATCGAACTCGAGGCCACCAATGGTCGCCGGGTGCTGGTGCCGATGACGTTTTGCCGCGTCGCCGGCGACGGCACGGTGCGCGTGCAGGCCATCCTCGGCGCCCAGTTCGCCGACGTGCCCGGCCTGCGCCACCCCGACCAGATCACCCTGCTGGAGGAGGACAAGGTCTGCGCCTACTACGGCGCCGGCACGCTGTTCGCCACGCCGGATCGCGCGGAACCCTTCATGTGAGCGCCGCCGGCATCCAACTCGCGGCCCTGCCCCGCAGCGAGCGGGTGCTGTGGCAGGGCGCGCCCGCATGGCGCTCGGTGTTCCTGCACGTGTTCCATGCGCGCGGGCTGGTGGTGTACTTCGCGCTGATGCTGGCCGGGCGCGCGGCCTTCGTCGTCGCCGATGGCGGTGGGGCCGCCGATGCGCTGCTGGCGGTGCTGGTGCTGCTGCCCGCGCCGGCGTTCGCGCTCGGCATGCTGGCCCTGCTGGCATGGCTGGTGGGGCGCACCTCGCACTACACCATCACCGACCGGCGCATCGTCATGCACGTCGGCGTGGTGCTCGATGTGACGTTCAACTTCCCGTACACGGTGGTCGAGTCGGCGGCCCTGAAGCGGTACGCCGACGGCAGCGGCGACCTCTCGGTCGCCTTCCTGCCCGGCAACCAGATCGGCTACGCCCACCTGTGGCCGCACGCGCGGCCGTGGCGGATCAGCCGCGTCGAGCCCGCGCTGCGCTGCGTGCCGGATGCGGCGGCGGTCGCGAACCTGCTGGGCCAGGCGCTGGCCGAAGCGGCCGGCGGCTCCCGCCGTGCACCGCGGGTGGCCACGGCTGCGTCGATCGAGACGCCGCTGCAGGGCGCCACCACCGCCTGAATCGACGAGGACCCCGCACCCATGGGCGCATTCATCCATTTGCCGGACGACCATCGGCACGACGTGCCGAAGGCGCCGCTGTACGGCGCCGGCGCGCTGATCCTCATCACCCTCCTGCTGGTCGCGGGCGTGCGCCTGACCGGCATCGGCGAGTTGAAGACCCCGCGCGCGCCGATCGTGGCCGAGCGCCTGCTGCACTTCACCGACCAGCCCGACGGCGGGATCGCCGTGCACGATGCCGCCGACGGGCGCTTCGTGGCGCGTGCCGCACCCGGCGAGCAGGGCTTCCTGCGCGGCACCCTGCGCGGGCTCGCCCGCGAACGCAAGCGCGAGCGCATCGGTCCCGACGCACCGCTGCGCCTGAGCAGCCGTGCCGACGGGCGCCTGCTGCTGGAGGACCCCGAGACCGGCCGCCTGGTCGACCTCGGTGCGTTCGGCGCGCAGAACGTCGCCATCTTCACCCGTATGCTCGAGGGCGTGCCGCAGGCCGCGGTCGCGGCCGTCGACGCACCCCAGAGTCCCACGCAACGCTAGTTCCGAAGCGAGGCCCGACATGAACGCCACTGCAGCCAACGTCAACACCGTCGCCGGCCGCCAGCCGAACGAATCCACCCGTCGCGCGCAGGCCGACACGATGCTGTCGCCGCGCTTCTACACCACCGACTTCGAGGCGATGGACCGGATCGACGTCTCGCCGATCCGCGCCCAGTTCGACGCGCTGATGGAGGAGTTTGAGGCCGACAACAACGAGGACCACTTCCAGCGCCCGGCCAACCTCGACAAGGACTACTCGCACCTGCCGCCCGGCCTGTACGAGGAGTTCGTCGACTTCATGATCAGCTCGGTGACCGCCGAGTTCTCCGGCTGCGTGCTCTACAACGACATCAAGAAGCGCGCGAAGAACCCCGATGTGATCAAGCTGTTCGGCTACATGGCGCGCGACGAGGCGCGACATGCGGGCTTCATCAACCAGTGGCTGAAGGACTTCGGGATCGCGGTCGACCTCGGGTTCCTGACCCGCGCCAAGAAGTACCGCTACTTCGCGCCGAAGTTCATCTACTACGCCACCTACCTGTCGGAGAAGATCGGCTACGCGCGCTACATCTCGATCTACCGCCAGGTCGAGAAGCACCCCGAACTGCGCTTCCACCCGATCTTCCAGTGGTTCGAGAAGTGGTGCAACGACGAATACCGGCACGGCGAGGCCTTCGCCCTGCTGATGAAGGCCGAGCCGCACCTGCTCGAAGGCCGCAACCGGCTGTGGATCCGCTTCTTCCAGCTCGCCGTGTTCGCGACCATGTACGTGCGCGACCACTGCCGCCCTGCGCTGCACGAGGCGCTGGGCTTCGATCCCACCGACTACGACATGCAGGTGCTGCGCATCACCAGCGAGATCTGCAAGCAGATCTTCCCGGTCACGCTCGACATCGATTCGCCGCGCTTCCGCGCCGGGCTCGACGCCCTGGTGCGCATCAACACCGCCTACGAGGCGGCCGAGAAGCGCGGCGGGCCGCTGTCGTTGCTTGCGCGCGGCTGGCATGCCAGCCGGGCGTTCGTGGCGTTCGCGCGGCTCTACCTGCTGCCGGCGAAGCACGCCCGTCTGCCCGACGACGTGCGCCTGGCGCCGACCTGGTGAGCGACCGCGGATGAGTGGCGCCACGCCCGTGCTGCCGATCCTGTTCGCACTCTTCGTGTGGTGGTTCAGCACGGGTGCGATCCTGTATCTGGACGGGCTGCCGCGCCGTACCCACCGCTGGACGATGGCCGGCGCGAGCGCGCTCGCGCTGTTCGCGCTCTACGGCCTGCACGCCACCGCGCAGGACGGCGGCGTGGCGGCGGCCTACGCCGCGTTCACCGCCGCGATCCTGGTCTGGGGCTGGGTCGAGGTCGCGTTCCTGCTCGGCTGGGTGACTGGGCCGCGCACCAGCGCCTGCCCGTCCGGCGCACGCGGCTGGCGGCGCGCGGCGTTCGCCTTCGAGGCCATCCTGTGGCACGAATTCGCGCTGCTCGGCGGCGCGCTGCTGATCGCGCTGGTCACCTGGGACGCCAGCAACACGCTCGGGCTGTGGGCCTACCTGCTGCTGTGGGTCGCGCGCCTGAGCACCAAACTGAACCTGTTCCTCGGCGTGCGCAACCTCGGTGGCGAGCTGCTGCCGGAACACCTGCGCTACCTGCAGACCTATTTCACGCGGCGCCCGATGAACGGGCTGTTCCCGTTGTCGCTGGCCGGCGGCATCGCGGCGATGGTCCTGCTGTGGCAGGCCGCGGTGGCGGCGCCCGCCGAAGGCGGTGCGGTCGCGCTGTCGCTGCTGGCGACCCTGGCCACGCTGGCGGTGCTCGAACACCTGTTCCTGGTGCTGCCGATCAACTTCAACGCGCTGTGGGAGTGGGGCCTGTGGTCGCGGCGGGTGCAACCGCCGGCGGCCGGGACCTGACCGCATGCGTGCGCGACGACACCCACCCGTGAGGACGCGCCGCGATCGCACGCGCGTTCCCGCGTCCCGCAATCCGCAACCCAACGGAGGCAACGGTCCATGAGCACCCCCATCGTGCGCTTGTACGCCGACGAGGCGAAGGCCCGCCAGGCGCTGAATGCCCTGCGCGAGGAACGCTTCGCAAAGGACGACGTCAACCTCCTGCTGCCGGCGCAGGCGGCCGCGGCAGATGCATCGGATTCGCTGGAGTCGCTGGTGTCGGCGATCCTCGGCGGCAACGTCGCGCGTGCGCGGGCGAAAACCATCGCGGACGCCGTGCGCGGCGGGCAGGCGATGGTCGCGGTGCGCGCCGCATGGGGCCTCGCCGGGGCCGCGATCCGCGTGCTCGACGACCACGGTCCCGCGTCGAACCCGTTGCCACAGTCGGGCGAGTCCGTGGTCGGATGGGACGGCGCCGCGCCGCTGTCGTCCGCGCTGCGCATGCCGACGCTGATGCGTCGCGCGCCGATGCCGTTCTCCAACCTGTTCGGCCTGGAAGACCTCGCGCCGAGCAAGCCGATCATGGGGGGCTTGCGGGACCACCGATTCACGGTGTTCGGCCAGCCGCGGCTGAGCCGCAATCCGGCGCCGCTGTCGTCGCTGTTCGGGCTCGGCACCCTCACTGCCGGCGGGCGCGCCCTGATCGGCGGGTTGGTCGACCACGCGTTCTACTTTTTCGGCAGCCCGCGGCTCAGGCGCGACGCCGCACCGCTCTCGCGCATGCTCGGCTGGCCGCTGCTCAGCCGCGGCGCCCGTGCGCGGACCTGGGATGACGCCGCGCCGCTGTCGTCGGCGCTCGGCTGGCGTCCGCTGGTGCGGCCGGAGGACGTCGGCCGGACGCGCGCGCCGGTCGGCCCGCACCGGACGCCGGCCTTCGGCGGCCTGGTCAGCCACCGGTTCGCGCTGTTCGGCTCGCCCGGGCTGAGCCGCAAGGCGGCGCCCTTTTCGGGGCTGTTCGGTCTGCCGACCCTCACGCGCGGGGGAAAACCGTTCTTCGGCGGTTTGTCGAGCCACGGCTTCTATCTGTTCGGCAAGCCGAGCCTCAGTCGCAACCCGGCCCCGCTGTCGTCCCTGCTCGGACTCGGAACGCTGCGGCGCAGTTCGGTCGACGGTGACTGATGAGGCTGCTGACTGTCAACTCGCAATGACACGGCGTATTGACGCGCCAGGTTGACACTCCTAGGATGGGATTTGGAGGAAAGCCGTCCGCGTTGGGCTGACGCCCGCGGTCCGGTGCGCCGTCGCTGCAGGCCACTTTGTTTGGGGCCGCGCCGCGAATCGCCCCGCCCGCGTGCGGCATCCCGGTTCGGCCGGTCGCTTCGACCCGCGTGCGGGTTTCGCACGCTGCATCTGGCAGGGCCGGTTTGGCCTGCCGAGACTGGAGAGCAAGGCCATGTCCAATCTGGACGATCCGAACCGCGTGTGGCCCACCGGCCTCACCATCGCGGAGTCCGAGGAGCTGCACAAACACGTGATCGACGGCTCGAGGGTGTTCTTCCTCATCGCGCTGATCGCTCACATCCTCGCCTACGCCTACACCCCGTGGATGGGCTGAACAGGAGAACGTCATGAACCAAGGTCGAATCTGGTGTGTGGTCAAGCCGACCGTGGGCCTGCCGTTGTTCCTCGGCACGGTGCTGGTGATTTCGCTGCTGGTCCACTACTCGATCCTCAGCAACACGGCGTGGTTTCCGGCGTTCTTCCAGGGCGGTTGATGCTCCTGGAAGGGACGGATTCCCGTCGATCCTCCCGGTGCCGTGGCCCGCGCCTGACTGACGCGACGCTGCGTGCACCGGGAGGAGTCCTCGAGACCTGGCTGGCGAGCCATAACCATGAGCGCCTTCGGTAGCCGCTTGGTCCGCACGTGGGTCGAACTCGGCCCGCGCTTCCTGCCGTTCGCCGACGTGGCGACGGCCGACCTGCCGCTGTCGCGCCTGCTGCGCCTGTCGCTGTTCCAGGTGTCCTGCGGCATGGCGATGGTGCTGCTGGTCGGCACCCTGAACCGGGTGATGATCGTCGAACTCGGCGTGCCGGCCTCGCTGGTCGCCGTGATGGTCGCCCTGCCACTGGTGTTCGCGCCGTTCCGCGCGCTGATCGGCCACCGCTCCGACACCCATCGCTGCGAACTCGGCTGGCGCCGCGTGCCCTTCATCTGGAAAGGCACGCTGCTGCAGTTCGGCGGGTTCGCGATCATGCCGTTCGCGCTGCTGGTGCTGGCCGGCAAGGGCCAGGCGCAGCATGCACCGGTCTGGCTCGGACTCGGGTCGGCCGCGCTGGCCTTCCTGCTCGTCGGTGCCGGCGTGCACATGGTGCAGACCGTGGGGCTGGCGCTCGCCACCGACCTGGTGCCGCAGGAGTCGCATCCCAAGGTCGTCGGGCTGATGTACGTGATGCTGCTGGTCGGCATGATCGGCAGCGCGCTGGTGTTCGGCGCGGCGCTGGCCGACTTCACGCCCGGGCGCCTGGTGCAGGTGATCCAGGGCGCCGCGGTGGCGACGATGGCGCTCAACGTGATCGCGCTGTGGAAACAGGAGACGCGACGACCGCGCCACGGCGCGCCGCTGCCGGCCCCCGATCCGTCCTTCAGCGAGTCGTTCGCGCGTTTCTGCGCCGGCGACCACGTGGTGCGCCGCTTGCTGGCGATCGGCGTCGGCACGATGGCGTTCGCAATGGCCGACATCGTGCTGGAACCTTACGGCGGCCAGGTGCTGGGCCTGCCCGTCGCGGCGACCACCCAGTTGACGGCCTTGCTCGCCTTCGGCGGCGTGCTCGGCTTCACGCTCGCCTCGCGCGTCCTCTCTCGCGGCGCCGACCCCTTCCGCATGACCCAGGCCGGCGCGCTGATCGGCCTGCCCGGCTTCGCCGCCATCATCCTCGCCGCGCCGGCTGACTGGCCCGCACTGTTCCTCGCCGGCAACTTCCTGGTCGGGTTCGGCGGCGCGCTGTTCGGCCACGGCACCTTGACCGCGACGATGAACCTCGCGCCGCGCGAGCAGGCCGGGCTGGCGCTCGGCGCCTGGGGTGCGGTGCAGGCGACGGGTGCCGGGCTCGGCATCGCGCTCAGCGGCGTGTTGCGCGACCTGGTCAACGCGTTCAGCGATCCGGCACAGGGACCATGGGGCCTCGTGCCGGCAGCCTCGGGTTACCTCTCGGTCTACGCCGTCGAGATCATGCTGCTGCTGCTGACCCTGGTCGCGGTCGCGCCGCTGGTGCGCGGCGCGCGGAGCCGCGTGCGCCGCCCCGAAGCCGCGACGCCGCAGGCCTGAGCCGATGGCCGTGCGCGAAATCCTGGTCGACCCGGATCCGCGGCTGCGGCAGCGCTGCGCGCCGATCGAGGCCTTTGACGCCGATCTCGCCGGCCTGGTCGAAGACCTCCTGGACACCCTCTACGCCGGCACTGCGATCGGCCTGTCGGCGCCGCAGATCGGCGTCCCGCGGCGCGTGCTGGTGATGGACCTGTCGAGCGCGCGCGATACGCCGGAAGTATTCATCAACCCCGAGGTGCTCGCCGTCGACCGACTCGCACGCGTCGAGGAGAGTTGCCTGTCGGTGCCCGGGGTCAGCGCCACCATCGTGCGCCCGATCCGCACCAAGGTCCGCGCCCTCGATCGCCACGGCGAGCTGGTCGAGGCGAAGCTGGAAGACCTGCGCGCGGTCTGCCTGCTGCACGAGGTCGATCACCTCGAGGGCCGGCTGTTCACCGACCACCTGCCGGCCTGGCGCCGGCTGCTGCTGCGCTGGCGGGGCCGCCCCGCCGCCCCGCGGGCCGCCTGAGGCCGCGTCAGTCCCCGCTCGCGGCTGCGCGCCGCGCGCGCAGCAGCACGTCGCTGCCCTGCCGGCACGCGAGATAGAGATCCGGCGCGCCGTCGGCGTCGAAATCGGCCTGCGCGCTGTCGAACAGGTTGCAGGCCACGCGCGGCCAGGCCGCATCGGCGGCCGGCGCGAAGCGCCCCGTGCCGTCGTTGACCAGCGCCTGCACCGGCCGCGGCGCCGGCGCGCCGAGCACCACGTCGCCGCGCAGGATGTCGAGGTCGCCGTCGCCGTCGAGGTCGTGCAGGTCGCCGTGCGCGGCATTCGCCTCGTCCTTCGGCAAGCGCTCGGCGGTGACGTCGCTTAAGCGCGCCTGGCCGTCGTTCAGCAGCAGGCGATCCTGCGCCGACGGCGTCTGCGCCTGGAAGAAGCGCACGTTGGCGAGGAACACGTCGAGGTCGCCGTCGCCATCCACGTCGCCGAGCGCCACCTTTCGCGTCTCCTCGCGCGCGGCGGGCCACGCGGCGTCCGGCGCGCCGGCGAACCCGCCCCGGCCGTCGTTGAGCAGCAGGCGGTTGCCGTCTTCGTTGCCGAACACCAGGTCGAGGTCGCCGTCGCCGTCGAGATCGCCCGCCGCGACGTCCTGCGACACGTCGTCCGTCGCCGGCAGGCGTCGCGCGGATTCATCGGTGAAGCGTGCGCGGCCGTCGTTGATCCACACCTGGTCCGCGCCCGCGTTGGCGAACACCAGGTCGCGATCGCCGTCGGCATCGAGGTCGACGGCGATCGCGCCGTTGGTCACCGCGTCGGCGCGCAGGCGATCCGAGGCGTCGCGGAAGCGGCCCTTGCCGTCGTTGAGGTACAGCTCCTTGGCCCGGTCGTCCTCGGACACCAGCAGGATGTCGATCGACCGATCGCCGTCGAGGTCGGCGAGCACGGCCTCCTCGTGGTCATGGGTCGTGCGCGGCGCGCGCGTGGGATCGTCGGTGAACCGTCCCTGGCCGTCGTTGAACAGCATCAGGTGCGGCGCCCACTCCATCGCCACCACGAGGTCGAGGTCGCCATCGCCGTCGAGATCGGCGGCCTTCGCATCCATCGACAGCCCGGCGGTCAGGCCCGGCGCCAGTCCCGCGCCCGGGACGACCGCGTATAGCGGAGCGCCGGCGAACGCGAGCCCGGGCAGGCACGCCAGCAGCAGCAGCACGATCCGCATCGGAGCACCTCGTCGGCGGCGGGTCGCGCGGAAGGGTAGCGCGATCGGTCGGGCGTGCGCGCCGCGCGCGAGGTGGAGCGGCGCGCGCTTAGCCGGCATTGCCGGCTGCGCGGCGCGACGGTGAGGTCGAGCGGGACGCGCTCAGGCGGCACAGCCGCCTGCGTCCCGCGAGGGTGAGGCAGGGATGCCGAACGGGGTGACCGCAGGGATGCAGGCGCGGCTGTACAGCGAAGCTCAGAGCCAAGGACGCGGGTGACCGCAGGGATGCAGGCCCCGAGCCTCGGAGGAACCGAGGACCAAGACAAGGATGGCGCGCTCGGCCGTCGAGGCGCATGCGCCGAGGTCGAACCCACGACCCCAGCCTTCGGAGGTGGAGCGCGGCGCGCTCAGGCGGCACAGCCGCCTGCGCCGCGCGACGGCGAGGCAGGGATGCCGAGCGGGTGGCCGCAGGGACGCAGGCGCACCCTTGAACGAAGCCGGGCGGTGGGCAGATGGCGCGCTCGGCGGGACTCGAACCCACGACCCCAGCCTTCGGAGGTCGAGCGCGGTGCGCGGCACCGCCGCGCACCGCGCGAGGGTCCGCGCAGGGATGCGCGGACGGCAGACCGCAGGGATGCCGGCGAGGGATGACAGCGAAGCCGGCGGCGGGGGCAGCAAATGGCGCGCTCGGCGGGACTCGAACCCACGACCCCAGCCTTCGGAGGGCTGTACTCTATCCAACTGAGCTACGAGCGCGTCGACGTCATTCTAGACCGAGGCCCGCATCCCTGCGGCAACTCCGTTCGGCATCCCTGCCTCACCCTCGGGGCGCAGGCGGCTGTGCCGCCTGAGCACGCGCCCCTCGACCAACTGAGCTACGAGCGCGTCCCGACGATCATACCAGCCCGCGCCCCGACCGGCCTGTGGCGACCCCCGCCAAGCCGCCGGCGTCGGCTTCAAGCCACCGCCAGCACCTCCGCCGCCGCCTTCTCGCCCGACGACAGCGCGGCCTCCATGCCCGGCTCGTCGAACACCACGTGTTCGCCGGCAAAACGCACGCGGCCGAGCGGCCGGTCGGTCCACGCCACGGTGGCGTGCACGCGGCCCGGCGCGATCTCCGCGTAGGCGCCGCCGGCCAGCGGATCGCGGCCCCAGGACTTCACCGCCAGCAGTTCCAGCGCACCGGCCGCCGCCGGCCGCTGGCGCTCGATCTCGGTGCGGATCCATTGCGCGAGCCCGGTGTCGCTGGCGCTGGTCGCATCCAGCGCCGCGGCCGCCCCGCCGTTGAGCCAGGCGATCAGGCGCTGGACGCGTCCGTCGGGCCCGGGCACGGCGAACAGGCGCTCGACGCTGCCGTCGAACCACATGGTCGCGGGCAACCCGTCCTGGTCCCAGAACGGCTGCAGCGGGCGGAAATGCGCGGTGGTGATCGGCGTGTAGCGCCGCTCGCGCCAGGCCGCGAGTTGCTCCGGCGGCGGCGCGGGATCGAAGACGATGCGCGACAGCGGCGCACAGGGCAGGGCGAGCACGGCGAAGCGCGCGCCGAACGTGCGCCCGTCGGTGCAGCGCAGCGTGACCTGGTCACCGCGTGACGCCACGCCGATCACCTCCGCGCCGAGTTCCGGCGCACGCGACAGCGACGCCGCCATCGCCGCCGGCAGCGCCTGGCTGCCGGGCACGATGCGCACGGTGCCGCGCGTGCTCTTGCGCCGCAGCGCTTCGCGGCGCAGCACGTCGAGCGCCGACACGCTGCGCAGTCCGGTGTAGTTCGCGGCCACGTCCATCAGGCGCAGCGCTTCCGCGCTCCAGCCGGCGGCGGCGAGGTGGTCCCACAGGCTGACGTCGAGCGCGGCATGCGCGGCATCGAGCCAGGCCAGCGCGTCGGGCAGCTTCGCCGCCTCCGCTCCGAGGGCCGCAGCCAGCAGGCCCGCCGGCGGGATGGCGCGCTCGCGCCCGGTCAGCGGGTTGCGCGCATCGCCCGCCCACTGGTCGGCACGCAGCAGGCCATCGCGCAGCGCCAGCAGGCTGGGCGGCATCGGCGGCGGCGCGCCCGCCGGTGTGGCGGCCGGTCGCGGCGGTGCTGCCGATGCTTCCACCGCGATGCCGAGCCGTTTGGCGTGCGCGAGCACCCGCGCGTAGCTCGATCCGACCTCGACGCCGCCCAGTTCGAACCGTTGTCCGCCGCGCTCGACCGTGAGCAGCCGCCCGCCGATGCGCCGCGAAGCCTCCAGCGTGAGCACCGAGAGGCCCGCACCCTCCAGCGCATGCGCGCAGGCCAGCCCCGCGAGCCCGGCGCCGACCACCAGCACGTCGACCGGTGCCTGGTCGTCGGCCCGCGTGCGGCGGGTCGCGAGGGCCAGCGTGGTGCCGAGCAGGAAGGTGCGGCGATGCATGGGAATCACCTCGGATGTGGCGGTTTCCGGAAGGCCGAGAAAAAAGGGCCGGCAGGATCGCTCCCGCCGGCCCTGCGTGCCCCGACCAGGGAGCGCGTGTTCAGAAGCGATAGGTCACGTTGAAGCCGTACATGCGCGGGCGCGGTGCCGAGATCGCGAAGTCGCGCACGTTGGTGGTGGTGCGCGCCGGTGCCGGCGCCGGCAGGACGTTGGGGATCGAGATGAACGCCGCCGGGTTGACGTAGCGCAGGATGTCCTCGGCGGTGTCGTCGTCGGTGACGTTGTTGACCCACAGCGTCCAGCGCCAGTTCGCGCTCACGTCGACGCCGAAGCGCAGGTTGAGCACGGTGCCGCTGCCGGTTTCGGCGAGGTTGTCGACCTGGGTGTAGCGGGTCGACTCGTAGTTCACGTCGCCGTTGGCGAACCAGCCCCAGCCGTTGGCGAACTCGCCGCTCCAGGTCAGGCCGATCGCGGCCTGGTTCTTGGGCACGCGCGGCAGCACGTTGCCGGCCGCGTTGGCGCACGGGTCGGCGAGGTTCGGCACCGGCACGTTGCAGAACAAGTCGGCCTGGTCCTGGCTGATGAAGTCGCGGATCTCGGCGTCGTTGTACGAGTACGAGAAGTTGGCCAGCAGCGAGGGCGAGATCACCCACTGGCCCTCGACCTCGAGGCCGCTGATGCGCGATTCGCCGATGTTGGTGGTGAACGAGGTCAGGAACGGCGCGTTGTTGACCAGGAACACCGAGCGCGACTCGGTGAGCTGCTGGTTCTGCCAGTCGATCCAGAACAGGTTGGCGTTCAGTCGCAGGGTGTCGTCGAGCAGGTCGCTCTTGAAGCCGATCTCGTAGTTCCAGGCCTCTTCCTCGGCGAACGAGGTCAGGCCCTCGTTGACCAGCAGGGCGCGGCTGTCGTCGCGCAGGTCGGCGCGCTGCACGTCGGTGTTGAAGCCGCCGGGCTTGGTGCCCTTGGATGCGAGGCCGTAGACCTGCACGTCGTCGGTCCACTGGTAGGACAGGGTGGCGCGCGGCGTGGTGGAGGTGAACTCCTCCTCCAGCAGGAAGCTGCGGGTGAAGGTGCGCGGCGGCGCCGGCGTCGTCACCACGCGGGTGTCGGTGCCGCCGGCGGTGATCTCGTCCTTGGCGTAGCGCACCTCGAACGAGGCCGTCCACTGGTCGTCGATCTTCCACTCCACGAAGCCGTACACCGCGCGGTTGACCACGTCGGCGACCGGATCGGTGCCCACCGCGCGCACCGGTGCGCGCACGTTCGCCGGCGGGATGTTGAAGCCGCTGAGGCTGCCGTTGAAGCCCGGGCCGCGGGTCTCGGAGTAATAGTAGGCGCCGAGGATGCCGTACACCGGAGCGCTGGTGTCGGTGGTGATGCGCAGGTCCTGCGACCAGTCGTAGGTCTTCGACAGGCCGAAGGTCTCGAACGCACCGCCGAAGCCGCGGATCTCGGAATAATCCTGGTCGATCGCGCTGTATTCCTCGGTCTCGTTGTAGGCCGAGGTCGAGGTGAGCGTCCAGTTGTTGCCGAAGGTCCAGTCGCCGACCAGGCTGGCGCGCAGGTTGTCGCGCTTGAGCCCGGCGCCGAAGCCCGCGAGGTCGTAATCCGGCGTGTTGATCGGGAACTCGTCCGGGGTTTCCGGCACGCCGCAGAAATAGCCGCGCGTGCGCGTGCGGCCGATCGGGAAGCCGGCGCCCGGCACGGTGCCGATGATCTCCGGCAGGAAGCAGTTGTTGAGCGCGCTGCCCTGGCGGCGGATCGCGAAGTGCTGGTCGCGGTTCTGCTGGTAGCCGAAGCGGCCGAGCAGCTCGAGGTTGTCCAGCGGGCGGAACAGCACCGAGGTCAGCATGCCCACGGTCTTGGTGCCGCCGATGTTGTCGCGGTCGGCGATCGGGTTGTAGAACAGGCCGTCGGTCTCGTCGTACACCGCGCCGATGTCGAACGACAGCAGGTCGTCGACGATCGGGCCGGAGTAGAAGCCGGTCAGCTTGCGCTGCCCGTCGCTGCCGCCGCCGAGGGTGAACTTGCCGGTCGGATCGTTGCCGGGGCGGCGGGTGACGAAGTTCACAGCGCCCGAGAAGGTGCGCCGGCCGAACGCGGCCGACTGCGGGCCGCGGATCACCTCCACCCGCTCGAGGTTCTCCAGGCCATAGCCGGAGATGTCGCCCTGCACGTACACGCCGTCGATGAAGAACGAGGCGTTCGGTTCGCCCTGGATATTGGACATGCCGCGGATCACCGGCCGGTCGCCGTCGCGGCCGAAGCCGGAGCGGAACGAGAAGCTGGGCGTGAACGCGGCGATGTCGCGCACGTCGGTGAAGCCCTTCTCCTCGATCGTGTCGGCGGTGATCGCCGAGATCGGCAGCGGGACCTTCTGCAGTTCCTCGTCGACGCGGCGCGCGGTGACGGTGATCGTCTCCAGCGACTTCGCGTCGTCGGTCTCGGCGGCCGGGCCGGACTGCGGCGCGGGGTCGGGCGCGGCGAGCGCGGGGCCGGCGAGCGCGGCGGCGATGGCGATGGCGAGCAGGTGGCGCGTGGGCTGGTTCATATCGGGTTCCTGGGGCGTAGGGTGGATGGCGGGTTCAACCGCCCGCCTTGTCGTCGGAGTCGGCCGCGGCCTTCTCCCGTTCCTTCAACTTGCGATAGTAGGTCCAGCTGGTTTCGTTCGGTTGCGACCAGGCCTCCGGCGCCGTGGCGTACTCAGGGTAGCGTTCCGCGATGCGCGCGCGCATGTCCGCCGGCAGCGCCTCGATGCCGTCGAGCTTGTGGCCCTGCGCAATGTACAGCAGGTTGCCGGGCGCGGTCCCCATCTTCATCCACGGCAGCCACGGCCCGATGCGCGTCCAGCCGTAGCTGGTCGGCGCGTTCTTCACCTTCGGGTCGTCGATCGCCGCGCGATCGGTGAAGAACATGAAGTGTTCCGAGCCCATGTACGTCTCGCCGCTGGACTCCTCCGGGAAGTCCTTCGGCGGCAGCGGGTTGGGGTAGGTCAGCGGCACGTTGAAGGTCATCATCAGGTCGCCGCCGGCGCTCTCCCACGGCAGGATGTTCGGTGAGCCGTCGCGGCGCTTGGTGCCGAACACGCTGTTCACCGGGTCGTTGGCGACGTGGATCACGTCCACCTTCCGGCCGTTGAACGGGTTGTCCCAGGTGTCGATCAGGGCGCCGGTCTTGAGGTCGCGGTAGAAGCTCAGTTCGCGCGAGATGAAGCGCCACGAGCCGTCTTCCATCGGCTCCATGCGGCAGATGTTGTAGCCCTCGAAGCCCATGATGGCGCTCGGTGCCTTGCCGGGGACCTGGGCGAAGATGGTGCCCTTCCACCAGGTCACCACGTGCTCGGCCGGGTCGAGCGAACAGCGCATCTTGGCCAGCGCGGTGAGGTTGTCCTCGGCCTTGGTGAGGTCGAGCGCGGCGACGGGCAGGGTGGTGGCCAGGGCGAGGCCGGCGAACGCGAGGCGGAGCAGGGCAGTCATGGACACAGTTTCCTCCGGGGGCGGGCGTTTGCGGCGCGGGCCCCAAATGACATATCGTTATAACAATAGGTGTTTTGTAGCAGTCGCTATCCGCCATTGCATGTTGCGATGCAGCAAACGCCCCGCGCCTGATGTTGCCACGCGCAGCCGACGTTGTTTGCGCAACCATCGACAGTCCCGAGGTTCGAATCGAGGCCCGCCATGAGCACCCGCGAACTGCCCCCCAGTTGGACCCACGTCGGCCGCCACGGCGTCTTCCCCACCGCCGGGCTGGATGATGCCGCGCGCTTCGACTTCCTCGCCAACCTCAACGGCTTCCTCAGCGGACAGGTGCTGCCGAAGGTGCGCGACGCCTACGAGCGCAAGGTGAAGCCGGCGTTCGAGCAGGCCGAAGGGCGCGCGCCCGCCGACCGCCACGAGGTGCGGCGCGCGATGGCCACCGAGCCCACCTGGCAGACCTGGAGCGCGCTGCGCCGCGCCTCGATGGAAATGCGCCAGCAGGCCGGGCGCTCGCTGGTGTTCCGCCAGCTCGACGAGATCAACGCGCGCGCCGCCGCGCTCAACGCCGACGCACCCACGCTGCGCCTCGACCCGGCGGTGAAGGTGCCGCGCTACGCATCCGCGGTCGACATCCACTGCATGCCGGGCGGCTACCACACCGAGGTGGTGCCGGACGACACCTCGGCCGGCGCCAACTACGACAGCGGCATCTTCGCCACCACCGGCGGCATGCTCGGGCGCTACAACGACGGCGGCGGCCAGGCGGTCGCGCAGTGGCTGCGTCGCGAGCACCCGGATTTCCAGCCGCGGCGCATCCTCGACATCGGCTGCACCATCGGCCACAACACCGTGCCGCTGGCGCAGGCCTTTCCCGACGCCGAGGTGGTGGCGATCGACGTCGCCGCCCCGATGCTGCGCTATGGCCACGCGCGCGCAAAGTCGCTGGGCGTGGACAACATCGTGTTCCGCCAGGCCGACGGCGAGCGGCTCGACGACCCGGACGCGCACTACGACCTGGTCATGACCAGCATGTTCTGGCACGAGACCAGTTCGACCGCGATGCCGCGCATGCTGCGCGAGATATTCCGCCTGCTCGCCCCGGGTGGACTCACCATCCACCTCGAGCAGCCGCAGTACCAAGGCATGGACCCCTATGAACAGTTCATCCGCGACTGGGACGCCTACAACAACAACGAGCCGTTCTGGAGCGTGATGCACGACTACGACCTCGCGGCCATGATGGCCGCGGCCGGCTTCGACCGCGCGCGCTACTTCGAGACCAAGGTGCGCGGCGTGGTCGACCGCAGCATCTTCCCCGAGGCCAGCGGCGAGAAGGAGGACTACGGCCGCGCCGCGCTGTGGACCGCCTTCGGGGCGTGGAAGCCGTGAGCGCCAAAGCGCCGCTCGACCCGGTCGCGCTGGCCAACGCCAAGGCCCGCGGCAAACGCCCGTACTTCTTCCGCGACCCCGACGTCGAGCGCGTGCTGTCGATCGCGATGGCCATCGCCATGGAGCACGCAGTCACGCGCCAGCGCCTCGACGCGCTGGAGCGCCTGGTCGAAGCCAAGGGCCTGCTGAGCCGCGCCGAACTCGACGCCTTCGTACCGGGCCCCGAGGCCGAGGCCGAGCGCACCCGCTGGATGAAGGAATACATCGCCCGCGTGCTGCGCATCGTGCAGCAGGAGACCGAAGCCGTAGAGCGCGCCGCCAGCGGCAGCGACCAGGCGATGGAGCAGGTGATGGATGAGTTGCGGCATTCGTGATGCGTCGCGTGGTGCCGCTGACCATTCGATTTGCTGTACTGCGTGAGGAATGGTGTGTGATGAGTGTTGAACGAAATCACGCGCCCCGACAGCGCCACGTCGACCGCACCGACCCCGGCGATGGTCGCCGATGGCTGCAACTCCTCGGCGGCTGCCAGCCCGGCGCTCTCGGGCTCAACGCCTCCCAGACCGCTGAGCTTGGCTATCTTCTGCCGGTACAAGCAAGCGGCGCGTTTCTGTCTTGACTCATTGCGAACCCGGACCTGCCTCGCATAGCGCTGGAACGCACCAACTCGCTAAAGCCGAGCGCCACGGGGAGCCGAGTAGACGTGTGCGCAAGATCGGGGTAGAACCAGGCCGGTGCGCGCGGCCAAGCGGCTGACGGAACCTAGGGATGGAAGCGATGAGCGCCAACAGTACGAGCACGCAGCGTTTCGCCTGGGGCCGATGGATGCGTACGGCGTATCGATGGGCGATTGCTGCGTTCGCCGCACTGGCCGGCCTTGGGCTGACAGCGCCACCGGCCAGCGCGCAGGGCTTGCGACCGGTGATTTTCACGCCTGCTTCCCCCGTTGCAGGCGAGGTCATCGAAGCCGCCTTTGACAGCAACATATGCGAGGGCATCGTCGACGGGCCAAACGAAGCCGACATCATTCGCATGGGGACCAACATCGATGTCATCGTCGACGGCACCGTCGCTGACGACGTTATCCTTTGCTTCTTTACACCGGCCCGGCAGCGGTTCGTTCTGGGGGCGCTACCGCCTGGCCGCTACATGGTACGAATCGTCATTCGCTCTCTTTATCCGCCGTTTCCTCTGTTCCCGCCAAGTGCTTCCGGAGCGGTTGTTGTTGCCGCAGCGCTGATTCCTGCGTCCAGTGGATTGACTCGAGGCGTACACGCAATGCTCACGCTCTTCTTTGGACTTTTGGTCATCGCCGCACGTAAGTCAGCGGTTCTCGTGATCGCAAAGCTCGCACACGATACGTTGGCCGCGGGCCCAAGCCAGGTCCCGGTCGAGCGGCAGTTGTAAACCACGGGTGGAGCAAGCCATGAGCACCAACAGCACGGTTGCGCCGCAGTTTGCGTGGAGCCGACGGACGAATTCCATCTGTCGATGGGCAGTTGCCCTGTTCACCATGGGAGTCGTGCTTGCCCTGGCAGCGGATTCGGCCGTTGCGCAAGGCATGCGACCTGTGATCTTCACGCCTGCTGCTCCGGTCGCCGGCGAGATCATCGAGATCGCCTTTGACAAGAACATATGCGAGCTCATCACCGATGCGCCGAACGAAGTCGATCTCATGCGAACGGGGACCAACATTGACGTTATTGTCGACGGCAACGTCGCAGACGACATTATCCTCTGCAATCTGCCACCAGCACGGTCGAATTTCGTTCTTGGAGCACTGCCACCCGGCCGCTATTCAGTACGCATCGTGATTCGGTCCATTTTTCTGCCATTCCCCCTGTTCCCACCGAGTGCTTCCGGGACCGTTGTTGTCTCCGCAGCGCCGATTCCCGCGTCCCGTGGTCTGAGCTTAGGCATACTCGCAATGCTCACATTTGTCGTCGGGCTCTTCGTCGTTGCCGCAAGGAAGACGGCGGCTCTCACGATTGCAGGGATCGCATCTCTCACCCTTGCCGCTATTGCCACCCAGGTCTCGGCGCAAGCAGCGGACCCTAGGCCCGTTCATGTGGTGTTGTCCGATGCACCGGCCGCACCCACGCCAGAGATGATCGTCGATGGCTGGAACTTTTCGGCGGGCGCGAGCCCGCCGTTGCTCGGGCTCAACGCATCCCAGACCGCAGAGCTTGGCTATCTGCTCCCCGTGCGGGCAAGCGGCGCATTCCTTTCGTACCTGATTGCGAACCCGAACTTGTCTCGCGCGAGGCTGGAACGCACAATCATCGTGTACTACGTGCCAAGCGCGAACGTGCCGGCGGCGATCACGGCCCTTCGAAGTGACCCAAACGTCCTGAGTGCGAGCGAACCCGTTCCTCTGAACTTCGGTCTTCCACCGGTAGCGTCCGCAACCCTGCCAGCCTCGACTACGGGCGGAACACAGAGCTGGGTCAGTGCGATGCAGTTTCCCGGTGCTTGGGCACTGGCGGGCGGCTGGGGATTGGTTGGGTTGCTTGACAGCGGCCTAGCGGTCAGCCACCCAGACCTCATCAGCGTCAACTCAAGCAACATACTTTCCGGCGGGAATTTTCTGCCGGCCTACGCTGTCGACAACGGTCGCTACCAAGGACAAGCGTTCCCGTTGGAAACTGGGCTTGTCGACTTCAATGTCGACGAGCGGCAGCCGTTTTCTGTTGTACCCCTTGGCAGTGCGTGCGATACCAATAGCGATGGCTTCATCGTGGCAGACACAGCAGGCCACGGGACACATACTGCGGGGCTCGTCGCAGCCAACCACACGAACAACGATGGGACCGTTGGCGCATGCAGGAGCTGCGGGATCGCTTCCGTAAAGATCGGCAGGGATGTTTGCGATGTTCCCACGCGCACCGTAAGCCAAGGAATCAATCCGATATCTATCCCCCAAGGCATTACCTACCTGATTGACAATGGCGTGCAGGTGATTAATGGCAGCTTCGGTACCCCAGTGGCTCAAGCACCGAACTGCGCACTGCCGGCGTTCCAGCTAACTCCAGAATGCGAAGCGTTGCAGTATGCATCGGAAGCCGGTGTAGTCGTTGTTGCCTCATCCGGCAACGAAAAGGCGACGTTGAGGTGGCCGGCGCGCGACTCCAGGGTGGTCGCAATTGGCGGTCTGAACGAAGACAACGCGACGTTCTGGGTCAATCGGAGCGATCTTGCGGGCGCAGTCAACAACTGCCCCGTCCTACCAGGCTTGCCGCTGAACTCGGAATGTGGATCGAACTTTTCGCAGTCGGCCACGGAGCCAAAGCAGGGTCTCGTGGCGCAAGCGCGCAATGTGTTCTCTCTGACTTATCCGGGCGTGAACTGGAACCCAATCCTGGGGTGTGGTGACAGTTTCGGCGGCACTGGATTAGGCGATGGTCGTGGACTGTGCACAGGGACATCGATGTCGGCGCCGCTGATTGCCGGTCTCGCGGGCATTCTTCGTTCGGTGAATCCGCTCGTGATGCCGGGCGACCCCGAAACAGTGGGCGATCCGCTGGGGATCCGCGATGCGCTGATCAGTGGCGGGGTACCGCCGGGCCTGAACGCATGGGACCCGCAGTTCGGCTACGGACGCGTGAACGCGGCCGGGTCGGTGGGCGCGATGCTTGGTGTGTCGCGCAATGTCGGCATGAAGAACCGGCTGACGCCCCTGTTCGCGCTTTACAGCACGCCACGGACCGATTTTGCCTACACGACCGTGCCGCAAGTCGCAGTCGCCTTGATGACGAAGGGTCTTTCGGGCGGACAGGGGCTGATTGACGGCCGCCCAAACAATGGCGACTGGCGCCCTGAAGGTGCAGTCGTCCGCGGATACCCTGCGTTTCCGGGAGTTAATCTGCCAGGGATCCCTCGCGCCGATATCTTTGTGCTCACGACCGAGCATCGGGTTGACCCAACACATCCGCCGCTGGTGCCGCTGTACTGGCTGGACCGCATTCGGAACTTTCCGGTGGGCTGCACATCTGGCCCGGGCTGCGAGACGGCCAATCGCGACTTCCTGTTGATGACCGCATCGTCCGAGGTGACAGCCGCGCTCAATGACGGGTACAGCTACCGCGGCCTGCAGGGGTACGTGTATCAGCGCTGCACGCCAGAGCCGACCTGTATTCCTCCGGGTGCTGAGCGGCTCTACCGCAAGTGCAACGTGAGTCGAGACGACTGCGCCATCTTCCTTGAGCGGCAGCGCGTCGGTTTCGAGTCGCAAGGCTACACCGCGACCTATCCCACGGGAACCAACGTGGTCATTGGCTACGCCTACCCGAACGTGCATTCCGACAACGACTCGTTGATCGACGGCCAGGAGCTGCTGCTGGGCTCTCGGCTGAATGCCGTGGATTCTGATCAGGATGGGTTCTGCGACGACGCTGAGTACCCGCTGGCAGGGTTGCCAGTCACCGACCTGTGCTCGGAGGGGCGGTGCACCAATACCGTGGTGTTCGCCGATAGCTTCGAGCTGCGCGGCCAGTGCAACTTGTAGCGTCGTGCGACGGCAAGGGCTGAACCGCCAATCAAGTACCGGTGCGAGCTCGTTGCTCACCATTCGCTACTCATCGCCTTACCGCGCCCTCACCGAGCAAAGACATTCGCCCTCCGTAACCTGCCAACCTGCCCCGGCCATGACCGACCTCCGCAAGCACCTCCCCATCCTCGCCCGCCACGAAGGCATCTGGGACGGCTGGTACCGCTACTACGATCCGCACGGCAACAAGATCGACGAGCACCGCTCGCGCCTCGTCTGCCGCTTCCCGGATCACGGCATCTGGCCGTACCACCAGACCAACCACTATTCCTGGGCCGACGGCCGCACCGAGGTGCGCGACTTCCCCGCCGGCTACCAGTACGGCCGCCTGATCTTCGACAACGACCTGATCACCGGCTGGGCGGCCGAGGTTGGGCTGGACGACTTCCACCGCAGCGTGATGCTGTACTGGGTGCGCAAGGGCGAACCCGACCTGTGCCTGTACGAGATGATCCAGATCTCCGACTGCGGACAGCATCGGCACCGGGTCTGGCACTGGTACAAGCAGGGCCGCATCGTGCAACGCACCCTGATCGACGAGCAGTTCGTCAGCCGCGACTGGCGCGCGGTGGGCGGCCCGTCGTTCGCCGGCGATCCGATCGCCGGCTGAAATCCGCCGCACGCGCCGCCACGCCGCCGCGGTCGGCGCCCGCTGCAGTACCCACCCGACCCAATGACTGAGGGGCAACCGATGGCGAACGAACGACGGGACTTCCTGCTGGGCGCGGCCGGTCTGGCTGCGTTCGGCGCACTCGCCCCGAAGCCCGCGGAAGCGGCGATGGGCAAGGGGCCGGATGCGCTCTCGCTGCGCACCGACGGCACCTATGCCGCGGTGGATCTCGCCAAGCCGGCCTGGACGCTGGGCGTGGTGCAGTCGCGCGTGCGCACCTTCGACGCCGACGACTGGAAGGCGGGCATGAAGGCGAACCTCGACCACATGCTGACCCTGATCGACAAGGCGCTCTACTACGGCGCCAAACCTGATCTGCTGTTCTTCCACGAGTTCCCGCTGTCGGGCTGGCGCAAGTGGACGCGCGAGGAAGTGCTGCGCTTCGCGATCGAGATCCCGGGGCCGGAGACCGAGGCGATCGCCAGGAAGGCGCGCGAGTACGGCACCTGGATCGTGTTCGGGGCCTATGCCCGCGACAAGGATTGGCCCGGCCACGTGCTGTCGATCACCACCGTGATGAACGAGCGCGGCGAGATCGTCGACAAGCACTGGAAGGCACGCAACATCAAGGGTGTTTTCCCCGGTTTCGAGCTGTTCACCACCACCGTCTACGACGTGCTCGACCGCTACGTGGAGATGTACGGCCGCGACGCCGTGATCCCGGTCACCCGCACGCCGCTGGGCAACCTGTGCACGAGTTCCATCCAGCGCGAGCCGGAGCTGTTCCGCGCGATGGCGTTCAAGGGCGCCGAAGTGATCCTGCGCACGGCGTCGGGCGGCTTCACGCCGATGGACATCGCCGCGACCAGCCTCTACAACGGCACCTACACCGCGATCGTCAACAACGCGGTGTCGCCCGACAACGGGCTGTTCTTCGACGACGCCGGCAGCGGCGGCACCGCGGTCTACGCGCCCGACGGCAAGGCGATCGCGGAGGCGGACGGCTAAGGAGGAGCAGCTGGTCGTCGCCCGCATCCCGATCGCCGAACTGCGCGCGCGCAAGCGCCAGCCGGTGGTGCACATGGACCTCTACCGCGACGTGTTCGACGGCTACGCCAGTCGTTATGCACCGAACCTGTGGCTGGAGCGCGTGCCCGATTCGCTGGAAGACGCCGCCGCCTTCCTCAAGGACAAGTCGCGCTGGCGCTGACGCGCCACCCCACTCGGAATCCAATGCGCCGATCGATCACCGTCCGTCGCGCGCGAATCCGCGCCCGGCGGTACCTTCGCGGCGCGTCGGAAACGCCCCGATGCAACGCACGGGACGACCCCGCGCAACCGTGACCGGGATCACACTCCGCCAACGTTGTTTCTGAAAATATCGAACCTGAACGTGGGTGGCGGGATCGGCCGCCGCCCCGCAGGGGAACGACATGCGGAACCTCCTTCGCCGCTTCGGGCCGGCGGCGCGCCTCATCACCGCGTTCGTCGCGCTCACCGGCCTGCTGTTCGCGCTGACCCTCGACGACGTGCGCGGCATCCGCGAGAACGGCAGCAACGTGCAGGTGGCGGGCAAGCTGCGGCTCGATGCGCAACGCACGCTGCGCTGGCTGGCCGAGGCCGGGAACGCCGATCCCGCCGCAGCGACCGCCGCGCGCGTCGAGCTCGCGCGCTATGCCGCCAGCGTCGCGCAGCTCACCGGGGTGCTGGCCGACGGCGGCGAGGCGCAGATCGCGCCCGGCAACACGGTGCGCGTGCGGGCCGAGGCGCTCACCGAGGACACGCGCCGCATCGCCGGCGAACTGCGCGCGGCATGGGCGCCGATCGCGCAGGCGGTGGCCCCCGTGGTGGCCGCGGACGGTGTCGACGACGCCGCCGAACTCGCGGCCGCCATGCAGGCGGTCGCGGCCACCGAGTCGCGTTTCAACGGCACGACCTCGGCCCTGCTCGCGGCGATCGGCGGCGATTCGCTGGCCAAGGCCAACCGCCTGCGCATGGTCGGCGGCGCCGGCGCGCTCGCGGCGGTGGGGTTCTTCCTGCTGCTGGTGTGGCTGTACTCGCGCGAGTTCGGCCGCGTGCGCGCCGCCAAGCGCGAGACCGACGAGATCCTCGCCGCGGTGCCGGCCGGTCTGTTCCTGCTCGATCGCACGGGCCGCATCGGCGCCAACCACTCGGCGCGCCTGGGTGAGCTGCTGCAGCAGGCCCATCTGGCCGGCCGCGACTTCTTCACCCTGCTGGCGCCGATGGTGGCGCCGAAGACGGTGCAGACTGCGCGCGACTTCGTCGAACTGCTGTTCGGCGATCGCGTGCACGAGGAACTGGTCGCGCAGTTGAACCCGCTGGACCAGGTGGAGGTGCTGCTGCCGTCCGAGAGCGGGCGGATGGAGAACCGCTTCCTCGGCTTCGGTTTCCGCCGCGTGCGCCACGAGGGCCGCACCGAGGCGCTGATGGTCACCGTCACCGACGTCAGCGACCGCGTGCGCCTGGCGCGCGAGCTCGACGTCGCCGCCGGCGAGCGCGACGCCCAGCTCGAGCGGCTGCTCGACATGCTGGCGACCCTGCTGCGGCTCGAGCCCGGCAGCGTGCAGGACCGCCTTGCGCGCTGGCAGGCGCTGGTCGAGGATGCGAACGCCGCGCTCAAGCGCTCGGCGCGCGGCAACGTGGGCCTGCGTGAGACGGTCAACGCTGTGTTCCGCCCGATCCACACCCTCAAGAGCGAAGCCGGCGCGCTGCAGCTCGGCATGGTCGCGCAACGCGCTGCGGCGGTGGAGAAGGAACTCGCCGACCTGCGCACGCGGCCCGAGCTGGCCGGCAACGACTTCCTGCCGGTGACCGTGCGGCTCGACGAGCTCTACGCGCAGTTCGACGCCATCCGTCGCGTGCTCGCCCGCCTGCCCGACCCGGTGCGCGCCCCGCAGTCCGCCGCCCCGACCCTGCCGCCGGTGGCGACTGGCGACGGCTTCGGCCTGCTGGACCGCCTGTGCCAGCAGGTCGCCGGCGAGCTGGGCAAGCAGGCGATCCTGCGCCGCGAGGGGCTCGACGACGGCAACGTGCCGCCGCGCCTGCGCGAGCCGGTGCTCGAGATCGCCACCCAGTTGCTGCGCAACGCGCTGGCGCACGGCATCGAGCCGCCCACCGCCCGCGTGCAGCGCCACAAGCCGCCGCTCGGCACGGTGCGCATGACCTTCGAGCGCGCCAGCGACGGCTGGGACCTGGTGGTGCACGACGACGGCGCCGGGATCGACTTCGACGCCGTGCGCCGGCGCGCGGTCGAGACCGGCCGCTGCAGCGTCGCGGACGCCGCGGCGATGGACGCGCGCGCGCTCGCCGCGCTGCTGTTCGAGCCCGGCTTCAGCACCGCCAGCGCCGGCGAGGCGGCCGGTCGCGGCGTCGGGCTCGACCTCGTGCGGCATGTCGCGGCGCGCGCCGGTGGGCGCGTCTCGCTGTCGACGGCGGCGGGACGCCATGCCCTGTTCCGGGTGCATTTCGCGGACGCGCCCGCGTCCGCCGTGCGCGCGGCCTGAGCCGTGGCCGCCGTGCCGCGCCCCGGCGCGTTGACCCTGCTGGTGGTCGACGACTCGCAGTTCGCCCGCAACCGCATCCAGCGCGCGGTGGCGCTGCGCCACGTCGGCCGCATGGTGCACGCGGCCAACGGGCGCGAAGCCATCGAGGCCTTCCGGCGCGAGCAGCCCGACCTCGTGACCATGGACCTGACCATGCCCGAGCTCGACGGCATCGCCGCCACCACCGAGATGGTGCGCCTGCGGCCCGACGTGCGCATCCTGGTAGTCTCCGCGCTGGCCGACAAGGCGACCGCGATCGAGGCGCTCAAGCGCGGGGCCTGCGGCTTCCTGCTCAAGCCGTTCGACGACCTGCGGCTCAACGACGCGCTGGCCCTGATGATGAAGGGGGTCGGACATGGATGAGAAGGACCTGGAGGTGCTCGTCGAGGGCGCCGTGCGCTACTTCGAAAGCGCGGTCGACCGCGCGGCCGCGGTCGGCACGCCGTGGCTGCTCACCGACCGCGCGCGGCCGGTGCTGTCGGACTACACCGGCATGATCGGGGTCAGCGGCGCGCGCCGCGGCTGCATCTACTTCACTGCCCCCAGCGCCATGCTGCGCCACATCCTGCTGCGCCACGGCGAGAGCGCGATCGACGGCGAGGCGATGGCCGACGTGGTCGGCGAGGTCGCCAACGTGATCTCCGGCAACGCGCGCCGCGTGTTCGGCCGCGACTTCGCGATCTCCGTGCCCGACGTCTTCCACGGCGCGCCGCCGACCGGCGGCCTGCCGCTGGGCGAACGCGCCTTCGTGATCCCGATCGACTGGAAGCAGTACCGCGCGGCGCTGGTGGTGAGCCTCGCGGCCTGAGCGCCGGTCACCAACCGAAGTGCACGCGCTCCTTGCGCTGCGCCACGCCGGCCTGGAACCAGCCGAGGTTGATCCCGAGGCGCGTGCCGTCGGGCTCGTTCCAGGTGTAGGCGATGGTCTTGCCGGTGGCGTCGTCGATCACGCCGAACTTGAGGATCGGCGTGGTGGTGTTCTGGTAGGTCAGGCGGGCGAGTTCGATCGTGTAGCCGACCGGCTTGCCCTCGGCGTCGAGCACCTGCACGCGGTCGCCTTCGTTGTGCATCACGATGCCGCGCATGCCGATCCAGTCCTTCGAGTCCGCTGGCGCGTCCTTGCCGCCGCGCTTGATCGCCGCCCAGCCTTCGAAGTAACGCACCTTGCGGTTCTTGTGCGGGATGCCGTCGCGGTTGCCGAACACGGGGTTTCCCTCGGCGTCCTTCGCCACGTCGCTGATCCACAGTTCATCCGGCGACAGGCGCAGCGTGTCGTTGACGATGATCGTCTTGCCGAGGCGCTGCGAGTGGAAGCGGCAGGCGTCGGCGTCCATCGAGCCTTCGAAGTGGTCCACCTGCAGGGTCAAGTACACCGCGCAGCCGGGTCGGCTTTCCAGCGCGTCCATCGACAGGCCGTCGAGCAGCGCCGGCTCGCGCCACGCGCCGGCGTACTTCGCCTCGTCCTTGAACGAGTGGATCGTCAACTGGATCGCGCCGCGCGTTTCGTTCTTCGAGAACGCATACAGCCGCTGGCGGTAGACCCTGGACGGGTCGTCGTCCAGGGTCTGGCGCACGAAGAACACGTGCTCGCCGACCGCCGGCACCGACACCGGCACGAACACATGGTGGATGCGCTCGATGGGTTCTTCGCGCTTCTCGACCGTGGCCTGCTGCCAGTGCTGCTCGTGCTTGTCCCACTCGCCGGGGAACCAGGCGAGCAGCAGGGCGAGCTGCTGGTCGAGGTCGGGCGTGGGCGCTTGCGCGACCGCCGACGGCGATCCGAGCAGCAGGACGGCGAGGGCGATGCGGCGCATAAGTCCTCCGGGTGTCGCGGTGTTGTCGCGGGGTGGCGTTGGCGGTCGCGAGCGTTGCTCGCTCCTACATGGGGAAGCGATGGGTGGCGAGGATGGCGTCGGTGGATTCGCCGACGTGTTCGAGACGCGGGTCGATGCGGCCGGGTTCGTGGCGGAAGCGGATCGGGATGCCGAGGTGGGTGCCGCCCGATGCGTCGGTGAACACCATCCCGCGGGCCTGCGTGTGGGGATCGGACAACGCCTCGGTGAGCGTCTTCACCGGCGCCCAGCAGACGTCCAGCGGGGCGAGGAAGGCGCACCAGTGCGCGAGCGGCTCGCGCGCGAAGGTCTGCGCGAGAAAGGCCTTCGCCGGATCCTGGGCGGGCCCCGGCGGCTGATGGCAGAGCACGCCGAGGTCGGGCCGCCCGAGCGCGCCGAACAGCGCGTCGGCGAACTTGTGCTCCGCGCCGCCGAGCGCGAGCCAGCGCCCGTCCGCGCAGCGGTACAGGCGGTACATCGCGTTGCCGCCCCAGGAGCGCTCGTGCGCCACCACCGGGTCGCGCCGTTCGGCGAACGGTGGGCCGACCACGTTCGGCAGCCACGCCATCAGCGCGTCCTGCATCGACAGGTCGATGCAATCGCCGCGGCCGGTGCGTTCGCGCCGGTAGAGCGCCATCAGGATGCCGGCCAGCGCCATCAGCGAGCCCGCCATGTCGGCCACCGGCATGTGCGGCTGCGCCGGCGTGCCGTCGGGCGCGAGATTGAGCGAGACCACGCCGGAATCGGCCTGCATCGCGAGGTCGTGCGCCGGCCGTCCGGCCTTCGGCCCGTCCTGTCCGAAGGCGCTGATGGAGCAATAGACGAGCCGCGGATTGCGGGCGCACAGCGTGTCGTAGTCGATGCCCAGGCGCTTCGCCACGCCGGGCCGGAAGGCTTCCACGAACACGTCGGCCTCGTCGGCCAGCGCGAGCAGCACCGCGTGGTGATCGGGCCGCTTGAGGTCGAGCGCGATGCAGCGCTTGCCGCGATGGGTATTCCGGAACCAGGTGCTGAAGCCGGCCTGCCTGAGACCCACCTCGCGCACCGGCTCGCCGCCGGGCGGCTCGACCTTGAGTACGGTCGCGCCATGGTCGGCCATCATCATGGTGAGGTGCGGGCCGGGCAGGAACAGCGAGAGGTCGAGGACCTTGACGCCTTGGAGCTTCATGCAAGCCCCCGCGCGTTCGCCATGCGAGCAAATGGCGAATGGCGAATGGCGAATGGCAAGCGGGCGCCGCGCCGCTTGGGTGGGGTCCGGCTCTCCCATTCGCCATTCGCCATTCGCCATTCGCCGCTCATATCGCGCCCGCCTCCCGCAACCCCAAAATCTCCGCCTCGCTGTAGCCGACCTCGCGCAGCAGCGCGTCGCCGTCGTGGCCCACCGGCGGGCAGGCGCGTCCGTCGAGCCGCCGGCCGTCGAGCTTGATCGGGTTGCGCAGCATCTTCTGCGGCCCGGCGGGATGCGCGACGTCCTGCACCATGCCGACGCGCTCGACGTACGGGTTCTGCAGGGCCTGGCGCAGGTCGAACACCGGCGCGATGGGGATCCGGCCGGCGAACCTCGCCGTCCAGTGCGCCGTCGCCTGCGCCATCAAGGCTTCGTCCACCAGCGGCGTCAGCGCCTCGCGGTTCGCGCGCCTTGCGGCGAAGTCGACGAAGCGCGGATCACGCGCCAGCGCGGGCCGTTCGATGCCGACCACGAAGTCCTGCCAGAACTTGTCCAGCATGCACATCACCATCACCCAGCCGTCGGCCGTGCGATACAGCTGGCAGGGCACGGTGCCGGGGTGCGCCGAGCGCGGCAGGCGCGTGGTCTCGTGGCCGGCGTTGAGGAACCAGGTCGCAGGATAGGACAACTGGTGCAGGGCCACGTCGAACAGCGACACGTCGACATCACGGCCGCGGCCGGTGCGCAGCGCGCCGATGATCGCCGCCAACAGGCCCATGGCCGTCACCGCGCCGGTCATGAAGTCCACCATCGACAGCCCGAAGCGCGCGGGCGGGCCGTCGGGCTCGCCGGTCAGCGCCATGAAGCCGGCCTCGGCCTGCATCAGGTAGTCGTAGCCCGGCCAGGCGGCGCGTTCATTGTCGCGGCCGTAGGCCGACAGGTGCGCGCAGACGATCGCCGGTTTGACCGCGCCCAGCGCCGCGTAGTCGAGGCGCAGCTTCGCCGGCTGGTCGCCGCGCAGGTTGTTCATCACCGCGTCCGCGGTGGCAACCAGGCGCTCGAAGGCTTCGCGGCCGCGCGGATGCTTGAGGTCGATCCGGATCGAGCGCTTGTTGAGGTTGAAGGTCTGGAAGAACTGGCTGTCGCCGTCGCCGAGGAAATGCGGGCCCGTGGCGCGCGACACATCGCCGCCCGGTGGCGATTCGACCTTGATCACCTCGGCGCCGAGGTCGGCGAGGTGCATCGAGCCGTAAGGGCCGGCGCCATACTGCTCGACGGCGAGGATGCGCAGGCCGGAGAGCGGCAAATGGCGAATGGCGAATGGCGAATGGCCATCGTTCATGACGTGCCTCGGGACTTCATCAATCCATTGATCAGCTTGATGCAGGTAGCCATACGCTCCAGCATTGCCGAGGATGGCTTGCACAGCTTCAGGTCGCGGGCAAGCCACAGCTGGGTGTCAAGCTCGATCAGCGAACCCCTCGCAATCGTCAGGTAGCGCCTGAACTCAACGCCCTTGCCCCGCGATGCACCCTCGGCGATGTTCGACGCCACCGACACCGCCGATCTGCGCATCTGCGAGATCAATCCCCATCGCTCGCCGTCCGGCATCTCACGCGTCAGGACATAGACCTCGCGCGCCAGACGCATGGCCTCCTGCCATGCTTCGAGATCGTAGTGCGTCAGTCGCAGTCGAGTGCGCTTGCTATTCGCCATTCGCCATTCGCCATTCGCTAGATGCGGTTCCGCTCGACCAACTGCTTGGCGATGATGATGCGCTGCATCTCGTTGGTGCCCTCGCCGATGCACATCAGCATCGCGTCGCGATAGTAGCGCTCGATCTCGTACTCGGTGGAGTAACTGTAGCCGCCGAAGATGCGCATCGCCTCCTGCGCGCAGAACACGCCGGTCTCGGTGCAGAAGTACTTCGCCATCCCGGCCTCCATGTCGCAGCGCGCGCCGGTGTCGTAGGCGCGGGCCGCGCTCTCGACCAGCAGCTTGGACGCCTCGACCTTGGCCGCCATCTCGCCGAGCTTCAACTGGATCGCCTGGTGCTCGGCGATCGCCTTGCCGAAGGTCTTGCGCTCCTGCGCGTAGCGCACCGCGAGCCTGAGCGCGCCCTCGGCGATGCCGGTGCCGCGCGCGGCGATGTTGATTCGACCGAGTTCGAGGCCGCCGACCGCGTGCTGGAAGCCGCGACTCTCCTCGCCGCCGAGCAGGCAGTCGGCCGGCACGCGGTAGCCGTCGAACACCAGTTCGCAGGTGTCGATCGCGCGATAGCCGAGCTTCTTCATCTTCTTGGCGACGATGAAGCCCTCGCCCTTCTCGGCGATGAACATGCTCATGCCCTTGTGGCGCGGCTGCGCCTCGGGGTCGGTCTTGACCAGCAGCAGCACCGCGCCGCCGTACATCGAGTTGGTGATCCAGGTCTTCGGGCCGTCGATCACGTAGTGGTCGCCGTCGCGCCGCGCCACGGTGCGGATCGCCTGCAGGTCGGTGCCGGCATTGGGCTCGGTGAGCGCCAGCCCGCCGCGCAGTTCGCCCGACGCCATGCGCGGCAGGTACTTCGCCTTCTGCGCCGGCGTGCCGCAGCGCTCGATGGCCGAGGCCATGATCAGGTGCGAGTTGAAGATGCCGGATGGCGCCATCCACACCGAGGCCACCTTGATGACGATCTTCGCGTAGACGCTGGCGGAGAGCCCCAGTCCGCCGTACTCGGGCGAGATGGTCGCGCCGAACAGGCCGAGTTCCTTCATCTGCTCGACCAGTTCGTGCGGGTACTTGTCCTCGGTGTCGTACTCGCGCGCGATCGGCCGCACCGACTTCTCGACCCAGGCGTCGATGGTGTCGAGCAGGGTGCGTTCGTCGTCGGCGGACCAGTGGTTTTGGTGTTTCGCTACGGCGTTCATTCGTGCTGCCTCGTTGGCGGCTAGTCGTTCGTGTCAGGGCCCAGGGCCCAGGGCTCAGGGCCCAGTAGAAGCAGAAGCGCGCGGACTCGCAGGCTCTTTCTGGGCCCTGGGCCCTGTACCCTGGGCCCTCTGCCGCAAACGGTGCGATTCGCTGCGCTCATTGCACCCTACGCCCTCAGCCCTCAGCCCTAGTAATTGACCTTGT
Source organism: Lysobacteraceae bacterium (assembly GCA_021299185.1). Classification (GTDB taxonomy): domain Bacteria; phylum Pseudomonadota; class Gammaproteobacteria; order Xanthomonadales; family Ahniellaceae; genus UBA4656. The sequence goes on from JAJTHZ010000025.1 coordinate 68,054, forward strand.
CCTCCACCGAATGCCCGCGCTTGGCGATCAGCATCGTGCGGTTGAAAGTGCACACCAGCTTGCCATCCTGGTTGTAGCCGTCGGTCTTGACGGTGACGATGCCCGCGCCCGGCCGCGACTTCGACTCGCGCTTGTCCAGCACCTGCGATTCGCAGGTCAGGGTGTCGCCGGCGAACAGCGGGTGGGTGAGCTTGATGTCCGACCAGCCGAGGTTGGCGATCGCCTTCTGGCTGACGTCGGTGACGCTCATGCCAACCATCAGCGCCACCGTGAACGGCGAGCAGACGATGCAGCGACCGAACTCCGAGGCCTTCGCGTACTCGGCGTCGAAGTGCATCGGGTGCGTGTTCATGGTCAGCAGGGTGAACCAGGTGTTGTCGGTCTCGGTGATGGTGCGTCCCGGCCGATGCTCGTACACATCGCCGATCTGGAAGTCCTCGAAGTAGCGGCCGAAGGTCTCGCGATAGCGCTGCGGACCCACTTCTTTGACGTTCTGCACCATGGCGGGGTTCCTCGGTGGACGGCGGGATTCAGGTGCGGGTGCCCAGCGCGCCGAGCGCCAGCGTGCGCCGCGCGGCCAGCTCGATCGGCCGGTCGACCAGCTTGCCGTCGACGGCGACCGCCTCGCCGCGCGCGGTTTCCATCGCCTCGACCACGCGCCGGGCGCGCGCGAGTTCTTCGGCCGTGGGCAGGAAGCGCGACTGGATGACCGGGACCTGGTCGGGATGGATGGCGGCCTTGGCGGTCGCGCCGAGCGCGATCACGCGGTCGGTTTCCGCGGCGAGGCCGTCGGCGTCCTTGAGGTCGAGGCAGGGCACGTCGATGAAGCCGATCTCGCGTTCGGCGGCGACCAGCGCAAGCTGTGTGCGTGGGGCGAGGAAGGCGTCCCAGCCCGGGCGGCCGCGCAGCGCGACCGCGAAGTCGAAGCCGCCAAACATCAGCGCCGACACGCGGGGCGTCGCGCCCGCGATGGCGCGCGCATCGAGCAGGCCGCGCGGGCTTTCGATCAGCGCGATCAGCCGGGTCGCGCGGTCGCCCAGCGCCTGGTCGGCCACCACCAGTTCGTCGGCGGATTCGACCTTGGGCAGCATCACGAAGTCGGGCTCGATGCGGCTTTCGCGCAGCAGCGCGAGGTCGCGCGCGCCGGCCGGCGTGGTGGTGCCGTTGATGCGGAAGCCCAGCTCGCCGCGGCGCGCCGGATTCGCGGCCACGAAGGCCACCACGTGCTCGCGCGCGGTGTCCTTGTCGGCGGGGCCCACCGCGTCCTCGAGGTCGATGCAGGCCTGGTCGGCATCCGCGGCCAGCGCCTTGGCGAAGCGCTCCGGCCGCGAGCCCGGCACGAACAGCAGGCAGCGGCGCGGGTTCACGGCGCGCGCACCGACTGCGCGAAGTGCGCGGCGATCTCGCGCCGCTGCGCGAACCAGGTGCCCTTGGTCTGCGCCGCGTGGCGCAGGAACGCTTCCAGCGCGCCGATCCGGCCCGGACGGCCGATGATGCGCAGATGCAGGCCGAGGCTCATCATCACCGGCCGGTGCGCGCCCTCGGCGTGCAGGCGCTCGAAGGTGTCGACGGCGTATTCCAGCCACTGCGAGGGCAGGTAGCCGGGCGCGAGCCACATCTTCATGTCGTTGGTGTCGAGCTGGTAGGGCACGATCACCATCGGCTTCGACGAGCCCTCCACCGCGCCCCAGAACGGCGTGTCGGCCGAGTAGTCGTCCATGTGGTACTGGCAGCCTTCCTCCTGCAGCAGCCGGCGGGTGTTCGCCGTGTGCAGGTAGCGGCTGAGCCAACCCACCGGCCGCGTGCCGGTGGTGCGCTCGAGCGAGTCCAGGCCCTTGCGGATGAACTCGCGCTCGGCGGCTTCGTCGAACTTGAACTGGTGCACCCAGCGCCAGCCGTGGCAGCACGGCTCGTGGCCGCGCGCCTTGATGTAGGCGGCGATGTGCGGGGCGCGTTCGACGGCCAGGGCGGCGGCGGTATAGGTCGCCCGGACCTTGCATTCGTCCAGCGCGGCGGCGATCCGCGCGTGGCCTTCGTTGATGCCGTAGCGGTAGTTCGACTCGTTGCCGAAGTTGCGGATCGGCTTCGACAGCGAGACGGCGAGTTCGTCGACCTGCTCGGTGATGGAGTCGCCCTCGGCGATCGAATACTCCGAGCCCTCCTCGACGTTGACCACGATCGACAGCGCGAGCCGCGCCTTGCCGGGCCAGTGCCAGGCGGTGGTTGCGGGAGGGGCGCGGCGGCGGGCAGGACGCTTGGTCATCGGGATCGGTTCGCAGATGCGAGGAAGGCGAATGGCGAATGGCGAATGGGAAAGCGGAGTCGTTGTGGCGTGGCCGGGCTGCTTCCCTATTCGCCATTTGCCATTCGCCATTCGCCCATCAATGGTATTCCTCGCCGCCGGAGACGTTCATCGCCTCGCCGGTGACGTACTGCGCCTGCGTCGAGCACATCCACGCGCAGGCGCTGGCGGTGTCTTCCGGCAGGCCGGGGCGGCCGAGCGGGATGCGGCCCTTCATCGCGGCCAGGTACTGATCCAGCGTCATGCCCAGCGCCTTGGAGAAGTAGTCGTTCTGCCACGCGCCGAGGCCCGTGGTGACATGATTGGGGCAGATCGCGTTGCAGGTGATGCCGTGGCGGCCGAGTTCGATCGCGGTCACGCGGGTGAGGCCCACCAGGCCGTGCTTGGACGAACAATAGGCGCTGGCGAAGGGAAAGCCCGACTTCGCCGCCTGCGAGGCGATGTTCACGATGCGCCCGCCGCGACCCTGGCGCACCATCTGCTCGGCCGCGTACTTGGTGGCGATGAAGGCGCCGCGCAGGTTGACCCCGAGCACCGCGTCCCACTCGGCGAGTGTCATCTCGAGGATCGGCTTCATCAGGTAACCGATGCCGGCGTTGTTGACCAGGATGTCGAGGCTGCCATAGCGCTCGACCGTGGCGGCGACCACCGCCCGGACCTGGTCTTCCTCCAGCACGTCGAGCGCCATCGCGCTGCATTCGCCGCCGTCGGCGCGGATCGATCCCGCGACCTTGGACATCTCCTCGTCGGTGCCGACCGCGGTGACCGGCATCTCCGGCCCGCGCGCGCGGCCGATGTCGGTGATCACCACCTTGCAGCCTTCCGCCGCGAGGCGCCGCGCCATCGCTTCACCGAGGCCCTTGGCGCGACCGGCGCCGGTGATCAGGGCCACCTTGCCGGCGAGGTCGGGATACATGGCCATGGCTCGTCCCCTGCGTGGCCGCGCTCAGAGCGCATCGGTGAGGATGAACATCGGGTTGTCGGCGAACTGGCCGAACTCCGCCGCGCCCTGCTGGATCGCGGGCGAGGACACGTCGCGGCCGAAGGCCTCCATGTCCTTGATGCGGATCAGCTCGATGTACTCGTAGGCGGGCTTGCCCTCGCCGATCAGCAGGCCGGCGGCCTTGAGCACCTCGAAGCGATCCACCGAGGCCAGCGCGTTGACCGTCGGCAGGTCGCGCTCGCGCGCCCAGCGCTCGTAGTCCTCGCGGCTGGCGCCGGGCTTGAGGTTGAACAGCACGACGACGGTCTTCATGGTTTCCCTCCGCTGCGCTGCATGGCAGAATTTGTCCGGACAAATTCTAGGCCCGCCGGGGCGGCCGGGTCAAACCCGGGGCCGCGGCGGGCCGCCCACCCGAGGATGCCCCATGGCCGCCGCCCGCGCACCCGCCGAAACCCGCCCGCGCGAAACCGTGTTCCTGCTGGTCTGCCACGACGCGCCCAGATCGGCGGCCCCGCGCGAGGCGCACATGCACGGGCATCTCGCCTTCATCGAGCGCCACGTCGACCGCATCCTGGTCGCGGGCCCCGCGCTGGATGCCGCGAACGCCATCGATGCCAGCGTGTTCGTGGTGCGCGCCGCCGACGAAGCCGACGCGCGGGCGTTGCTCCAGGGCGATCCCTACTTCCAGAATGGCGTGTGGGCGCGGATCGAGGCGCGCCGCTTCCGCGCCGTCTGCGGCAGCGCGATGGGCGGCATCACCTGGGACCCGGTCGGCCCCTGAACCCGGAGACATGCGCATGCCCGTGATGGAAACCTCCGACCTCACCCCGCGCCAGTACTGGGCGCAGGTCAAGGCCAACCCGAACCGCGCCAAGTTCGGCCTCGGCCAGCGGCCGGCCATCGTCAACATCGACCTGCAGCGCGCCTACACCGACCTCGCCGCGTTCAGGACCGCCTACCAGACCGACCCGCGGCAGATCGAATACGTCAACACGCTCTCGGCGCTGCTGCGTTCGAAGGGACTGCCGGTGGTCTGGACCTACGTCGCATACCTCGAATCCGGCGAGGACGCCGGCGTGTGGGGCACGCGCACCAACACGCCGGACTCGCTGCAGAACATCAAGCACGGCTCCGAGCGCGCCGAACTCGACCCGCGCTGCGCGGTCGCGCCGTCGGACATCGTGATGCTCAAGCGCATGGCGAGCCCGTTCTTCGAGACGAACCTGTGGTCGCTGCTGACCTTCCACCGCATCGACACCGTGATCATCACCGGCGGCTCGACCTCCGGTTGCGTGCGTGCCTGCGCGGTGGATTCGCTCTCGCGCGGCTTCCGCACCGTGGTGGTCGAGGAATGCGTGGCCGACAAGCACGAGATCCCGCATTTCGCCAACCTGTGCGACATCATGTTGAAGTATGCGGATGTCGAGGGGTTCGGCGTGGTGCGGGCATATCTGGAGGCGTTGCGATGACGAAATCGGCGAATGGCGAATGGCGAATGGCGAATGGGAAGAGCGAAAACCCACCAGCCCGCGGCGTTCCGCTCGCCATTCGCCATTCGCCATTCGCCATTCGCCGGTCTTGCACCACGACGCGATCCGGGCGCGCCGCATGAAGCCCGATCCCGGCCTCTACGACTACCTGCCCTGGGACGCGCGTCCGCGCATCGAATGGCCCGGTGGCGCGCGCGTGGCCCTGTGGATCGCGCCCAACATCGAGTTCTACGAGTACGACCCGCCGCCGAATCCGCAGCGCAAGCCCTGGCCGCGGCCGCTGCCGGACGTGCTGGGCTATTCGACCCGCGACTGGGGCAACCGCGTCGGTCACCAGCGCATGATGCGCGTTCTCGACCGCTTCGGCCTGCGCGGCTCGGTGTCGCTGTCGACCGCGATGTGCGTGCACCACCCGGAAGTCATCGCGATGGCGGCCGAGCGGAACTGGGAGTTCTTCAGCCACGGCATCTACAACACGCGCTACACCTACGGCCTCGACGAGGCGCAGGAGCGCGAGATGATCGAGGAGTCGATCGCCACCATCCGCGAACACACGGGCCAGCACTGCGACGGCTACCTCGCGCCGGCGCTGTCGCACAGCGAGCACACCATCGACCTGTTCGCCGAGGCCGGCGGCACCTACACCTGCGACCTGTTCCACGACGACCAGCCCACGCCGGTGCGCACGCGCAGCGGCAGGCGCTTCGTCTCGGTGCCGTACTCGCTGGAGTTGAACGACACCATCGTCTACGTGGTCAACCGGATCGAGCCGCGCCGCTACGGGCAGATGATCAAGGACGCCTTCGACCGGCTGTACGCGGAAGGCGAGCGCAGCGGCACCGTGCTGTGCGTGCCGCTGCACGCCTACCAGGTCAGCCATCCGCACCGACTGCGCGCCTTCGAGGACGCGCTCGACCACATCTGTTCGCACGACCGCGTCTGGAAGGCGACGGGGCGCGAGATCGCGCGGCACTTCCTCGACCACCATTACGACGCGTTCGTCGCGGCGGCGCAGCGGGAGGCGGCATGAGCGTCCAACTATGTTGTAGGAGCGCGCTTGCGCGCGACCGCAAGCTCGATCCTCGCCGCAAGCCCCCGGCGCCGCGGTCGCGCGCAAGCGCGCTCCTACGGGGCTTTGCACAGCAAACGACGCCATGAGCCTCGACCCGAGATTCCTGCAGTACCCGCAACGCCGCCACGGCATGGACCACGACCGCTACGCGTGGTCGATGCTGGAGACGCGTGCCCCGATCGCCTGGCCGGACGGCCGGCCGCTGGCGCTGTGGATCAACGTCTGCCTCGAACACTTCCCGCTGGATGCGAAGGGAGAAGGCTTCAAGGCGCACGGGTCGATGACCATGCCCTATCCGGACCTGCGCCACTACACCCTGCGCGACTACGGCAACCGGGTCGGCGTGCATCGCGTGCTGCAGGCGCTGGCCGACCATGGCCTGCAGGCGAGCTTCGCGGTGAACGGCGAGGTCGCCGTGCGCTATCCGTCGCCGCTGCGGCGGATCGCCGCCACTGGCGCCGAGATCCTCGGCCACGGCTGGAACATGGACCACGTTCACTTCGGCGGCCTCGACGCGGCGCGCGAGCGCCGCTGGATCGCCGACACGCTCGCCGCGCTGTCGCCCTATGCGCCCGGCGGCATCCGCGGCTGGCTGTCGCCCGCGCGCTCGCAGTCATCGCATACGCCGGAGTTGCTGCGCGAAGCCGGACTCGGCTGGTGCAGCGACTGGGTCAACGACGAGCTGCCCTACCGCTTCGAGACCGCCCACGGCCCGCTGGCCACGCTGCCGCTGCCGCTGGAACTGGAGGATCGCTTCGTGATCGGCGAGAACCTGCACGCCGAATCCGAATGGGCCGACCAGTGCATCGATGCGGCGGACTTCCTGCACGACGAGGCGCGCGCGCTCGGCGCCGGAAGACTGCTGGCGCTGAACCTGCACCCGTGGGTGATCGGCCAGCCACATCGCATCAGGCACCTGGAACGCGTGCTGGCGCATTTTGCGTCGATGCGCCATGCGCTGTGGAACGCGGCACCGTCGGCGATTGCTTCGCGCGCGCATCCGGCATTGGCCATCATGCGCCCGGAACGAACCCTACCCTATCGCGCGCAAGCCCCACGATCCGGGCCTCTGCCCTAACGGGTACTCGGTTGTACCGGCACCGCCGATTGAGGCCGTAAGTCGAGTGATTCACACACAGCGCGTCGGGATGTGTCCGAACGGCATGGCGGTGAGCTACAGAACGTACAGCCGCAGCCGCGAGTGGAAGGGTGTCGAACAATCGCCCAGTTCCACGTTCGACAGAAGAACGTCCAACCATCGTGCCTGAGCATGGGGCCCGCGTGGCGGACGCCGCCCGACCGCAGTCGGTGATCCAAGGTCAATGCAAGGCAGCAGTCGCCGATAGCAGCAGTCGATCACCGGTCATCGCCCTCGGACAACCACTCGTCGACAGTAAGCATTCGCGGCTCGCGAACTAGGCCGCGCTGGATCGGGGCATTTCACCCGCCTTCACGAGGCGTGCTGCGGTGTAAAAGAGGGACGGATCAGGGGCCAACCGATCCAACTTCATGGAGATGAAGCATGTTCACCAAGCGACTGGCGTGCGTATGGTTCTGCTGCATTTTCGCATCGCCGCTTGCAGCAATCGAAGCGGTCGATCCCGGAACGGGAGAAGAGCAACTACTGAACTGCGAAAACCAGAGCGAACGCGGCGAGTGTATTCTCGATCCCGTTACGGTCTTTCCACCTGCAGGTTCGTGGACCAGGCCGCCTGGATACACTTGGCCGCAGCCTGGCTCATGGCAGTGGTACGAATGCCGGCGCCTTGAGTCCGAGCGTGCGGGCTTCGGAACGACATGCGACGTTGATCCGGGTATGCCGCAGGACGGCTTGTTTCCAGGGGCATCGACGTATAGCCCGCGCGGCGGCTTGGGCAGGCTCGCAGGCTACCTGTCGGCGAGTGGTCTGCCGTCCGCGCGCGACTCGGTTAGCATCGCGCTGGACTACCACACGACCGACATCGCGTATGGAGGCGTGCCGCCCGGGCAAGCCAATAACTCGTTGCTGAATGCCTTGGCGTCCGCCTGTCTTGCCGAGATGCAGACGCAGTTGTCGATCAGCACGTTTCCATCGGCAGGCGAGTCCGCGCGCCTTGCTGCGTTCTATCGGCTGTCGTATGAGATTGATGGTCAGGGAGATTGGCCCGCCCGCGCCACCACGTTTCTGCGCCAACTTATTCCGTCGGTTATCGGCGGCATTGCGGAAGCGCTCTTCGGCGAGCGCATCGGGAACGCCACGCAGGAGGTGTTGAATGACATCTTCGGAGAGGCGCCGCCGAACTCCCTTGCGCAGAAGGCGCATGCAATCAGCGAGCAGGTTCGCTGCGCAAACTGGTGGGTAAGCTACAACTTCTTGATCTGCCAGTAAGCAAGTGCGGCCGGTCGATCGTTCGGATAGGGCGATCGATCCGGCCAACAATGTCTTCATTCGGGTTGCTGGGTGTGAAATGAACAGGACTCTCAAGCGATTGGCCGTCGCAACCGCACTGCTTGCGGGTTTGGGCGTAATGCTCGCGGGTCGTCTCCAAGACGTCCCGCCGCACGATCGTTCCACTGCTTCGTCCGATCACATCTCCGCACGCCCGGATTCCGCAGATGCGGATACCGCAGGTACGGATGCTGGTTCGGTAGCGGGCCCACCGCCGCGACCGAAGAGGGCGCCGAACGCTGCGGCGAGCGACGCCCCCACGGTTCCGTACAGGGGCATCTATGCATGTACCGTGGATTGCTCCGATCAGACTGTGTTGAATGACCCACTCGTCGCGGCTGACGCACTTGAAGCGAATTGGATGGAAAGTCGGGGATTCCCGACGCCCGAGGAACTGGAATGGGCAACAGCGGCCTCCGCAGATGACGTCGATAGGCGTGCGGAAGCCGAGAACTCGAATCGACTTCGATTGCTTGCCCTTTGGCGGCGCGCGATGACCTCTACCGATGTGGTGGCTATCTCTCAGATGGGCGCGCAGATCGGCGCAGCAGCGCGCCGAGAACGACTATTCTATGGGCTTTACCTTGAGTCAGACGCGTATATGCGCGCCTTCGACCTTGCGGCGACAGCGAATGTATCCGGTGGCCGACTGCCCTTTCTCCAGCGTGCCGCAGAGTCGTTGAAGCTGGCGGTGATGCTGGGCGACACCAAGGCGGTGGCTCTCTATGCGCGGATTCCACACGCCTATGCCACGCCGACGTTTTGGGGCAGTGTCGACCGGTCGGTTGTCACCCAGTTGCATGTTGGTGGCTTCTTTCCTCAGGATGGGCTGCCCAGTTTCGCCATGGTGGAGTACAGACCCAACACGCGGGCCGAACAGCGTTTCCGGGCGAGTCGAGCGCCCTGAGTCCGCAGTTGCCCGTGCTGACGGGATCAACACCCACCGCGGCGGAACCTGGGCACCACGCTGTACGGGGTGCCGTTGATTTCCAGGCATCTCGGCGATCGGCGAGGTACACTTGGGAAGCGTTCGCACGGACAACGCCCCATGGAATCCTGGATCGGCTGGATCATCGTCGGCGGCATCGCCGGCTGGCTCGCCGGCAAGCTGATGAAGGGCGGCGGCTTCGGCGTGATCGTCAACGTGCTGCTCGGCATCGTCGGCTCGGTGGTCGGCGGCTGGCTGTTCGGCGTCCTGGGGATCAGCGTAGGCAGCGGCTTCATCGGCTCGCTGGCGAGCGCCACCGTCGGCGCCATCGTCTTGCTGGCGATCGTGGGCCTGTTCAAGAAGTAGCGCGCGGGGTGGCGGGAGTTGGCGGCGCCGAGTGAACTCGGCGCTACAGGAGCGTGCGTCGGCACCGGCGGTTGTGGCGCCGTGCATGCTCGGCGGTGGTTTCGCGCGCGCGGGGTGGCGGGAGTTGGCGGCGCCGAGTGAACTCGGCGCTACAGGAGCGTGCGTCGGCACCGGCGGTTGTAGCGCCGACTTCACTCGGCGGCGAGCACCCCGGTCGAAGTGCGACCCTCAGCGTTCGAGTTCGACCAGCTCGTACCAGGTCAGCATCGGCGCGTCGACGCCGCCCTGCACCAGCAGCGCGTCCTCGTCGTCGGTGATCCACACCTCGTAGGCGGGATGTTCGGTCGTGAAGCCGCTGTGTCCGGGGTCGAGGTAGCGGAAGCGACGCGTGCGGAAGGTGCCGGCGGCGACCGTGATCGTTTCGGTGCCGAGATACTCGGCGTCGATGTTGACGAAGGCCGCCAGTGGTGGCGTCGCGCCGCGCAGGTCGGGCGAGGGCAGGGCCATGTGGAAGCTGCGGCGCTTCGTCGTCGTCCAGTCGAAGCCGGCGAGGTACCAGGCATCCGCCACCACCGGATGCGTGCCGAAGCCGTCGATCGGCCGCGCCAAGGGCAGGCGCTGCGACACGCGCCCCATCGTCGGACTGTGCGACTCACATTCGACCAGCGTCTCGGTGAAGCGGAACCAGCCGCTGCCGCAATAGCGGTCGCCGACCGTGAGCCGCACTTGGCAGTCCATCGGGCGGCGATGTTCGTCGACCGAATAGATCACGTCGCGCAGCACGGTCGGCGCGGGCTCCTCGATCTCGCAGTGCGCGCGCAGGGTGATCTTGCCGTCCGTGTGGCGGGTGAAGTGGAAGCGCTCGTCGCCGCGCACCTGGCCGAGGCGGTCCGGCTTGCGCGAGGTGTAGCGGATGCGGCCGCGGATGGATCGATGCTGCATGGCGGGGATCCCGGTTGAAGGACTGGGTCAGCGCGGCGGAAACCACCAGGGCGAGTCGCCCCCGGTGTTCACCAGCAGCGCCTGCGGGCGCAGGAAGCGGCGGATCGAGGCCGCGCCCATGCGCGAGCCGCCGAGGCCGGACTGCTTGAAGCTCTGCTTCTCGCCGGTGTGGATCACGGCGGTGAGCGAGGCGTCGTTGAGGCTGATCGCGCCGGCGTGCAGGCGGCGCGCGATGCGTTCGGCGCGGCCGAGGTCGCGGGTGAACACCGCGGCCGACAGGCCGTAGATCGAATCGTTGGCGCGCGCGATGGCATCGGCCTCGTCGTCGACCGGCATCACCGGCAGGATGGTGGCGAAGGTTTCCTCGGCGACGACCTTCATGTCCGGCGTGACGTCGACCAGCACGGTGGGCGGGCACCACGCGCCGCCGTCGAGGTCGAGCACCTCGCCGCCGGTCAGCGCGCGCGCGCCGCGCGCCTGCGCATCGGCGAGGTGTTCGCGCACGATGGCGACCTGAGCCGCGCTGATGATCGGGCCGATCTGCCCGTCGCGCGGCGTCGGATGCGCGAGCTTGAGCGCCTTCGCTTCCTCGACCAGCGCCGCGACGAAATCGGCGTACGCCGCGCGTTCGACGTAGACGCGTTCGATCGACATGCAGGACTGGCCGCCGTTGACGCAGCCGGCCCAGGCGATGGCGCGCGCGGCGCGCGGCAGGTCGGCGTCGGCGCACACGATCGCCGGGTCCTTGCCGCCGAGTTCAAGGAAACAGGGAATGAAGCGGCGCATGCAGGCCTCGCCGACGCGGCGGCCGGTGCGCACGCTGCCGGTGAAGCAGACCAGGTCCACGACCTCCACCACCGCCGTCCCGGTCTCGCCGGCGCCGATCGCGAAGCCGAGCACGGCGGCCAGTTGCGGCACCTCGGCGAGCGCCTCGCGCAGCGGGGCGACGAAGCGCGGCGTGACTTCGCTGGGCTTGACCAGGACGGCGCTGCCCGCGGCCAGCGCCGGCACGGCGTCGATCAGGGCCAGCAGCAGCGGGAAATTCCAGGGGCTGATCACGCCGACCAGGGCATGCGGCACCAGCGCCTGCCGCACCTCGACGTGCGGCGGACCGGCCGGGCGCGCGCCCGGTTCGCGCAGCAGGGCGGGGGCTTCCGCGGCCCAGCGGCGCAGCCCGCCGAGCGCGCCGTCGACCTCCATCACGGATTCGTGCCAGCGGCCGGTGTCGCGGCACAGGGCCTCGATCAGCGCATCACGACGGCGCGCCAGCGCGTCGGCGAACGCCGCCAGCGCGTTGCAGCGCACGCCCGGTGGGCTCGATGCCCAGACCGCCTGCGCGGTTCGCAGGCGCGCGGCGAGTGCGGCGATTTCCGCCGCGCCATCGACCGGCAGCGTGCCATCGGGCTGGCCGGTGCGCGGATCGCGCAGCGCGAGCACGCCGGTCATGGTTCGCCCAGCACGCCGCGCGCGCGCAGCGCGTCGATCACGGCGCGCTGGCGCTGCGCGAACTCGGGCCGTTGTGGCACCCGCACGCCGCCTTCGGGCACGGCCAGCCAGTTCGCTTCCAGCGGCGCCGGGTCGAGGCCGGCGAGGATCGCCGCGCGCGGCAGGCGCGAAAGCGTGTGGCCCATGCCGGGCTTGAGGCGCCGCCGGCGCAGCGCGGCGACGTCCAATTCCGCGTGGGCGACCATGCTTTCGCCGTAGCCGGCCACCGCCAGCACGCGGCCGGCGTCGTCGACGATCTTGCTCATGCCGTCGGTCGACGCGCCGGGGAAGGGCACGTCGTGCATGCCGCCGGAATTGGCCGAGACCACGAAGGCGAGGTTCTCCACCGCGCGCGCGCGCTTGGCGATGTCCTTGGGCGTGAGTTCGGGCGAGCCGACCTCGCTGGTCGAATGCAGGAACACCTCGGCGCCGCGCAGGGCCAGGGCGCGCGCGATCTCGGGGTAGAGGATTTCCTCGGACGCGATGCAGGCCAGGCGCCCGAGCGCGGTGTCCGCGACCGGGAACACCGCGTCCAGTCCGTGGCGGTCGAGATAGGCGTCCCAGACGTCGACCGGCGAAGGCGCGTAGAGCGAGACGAGCCGGCGGTAGCGCAGCACGACCTTGCCGGCGTCGTCCAGCACGAAACTGGTCTGGAAATACAGCGGCGCGAAGTGCGGGTCGACCTCGTAGGCGTTGCCGGACAGGAACACCCCGTGGTCCTGCGCGATGCGGCCCAGTTGCACGTACTGCGGGCCGTCGACCTCGAACGCCGCCTTGGCCGACCAGTCCGGCAGCGGCTCGCCCATCGGGAAGCCGGTGGCGAAGTACTCCGGCAGCACCACCAGCCGCACGTCGGGCCCGATGAAGCCCTTGGCCGCGCGCAGCTGGTGGCCGATGCGCGCGATGTTGGCGGCGATCCTGGCCCGCGCCTCGCGCACGTCGACGCTGCCGTTGACCGCATGGCAGGCGGTCTGCAGCGCCAGCGCGCGGTAGGCCGGGGCGAGCGTCACGGCGCGGTTTCCAGCAGGGTGACGCGGAAGGTGCCGGTGTCCGCGCGCAGCTTGATCGCCTGCTGGTACTCGGGCGAGAACCAGAAGGCGCGCGCGGCGTCCATGCTCGGCCAGCGCGAGATCACCACCCGCGTCGTGCCCCAGTCGCCCTCCAGGTCCTGGCGCTCGCCGCGCATCACCACGTAGGTGCCGCCGAAGCGCTGCACGATCGGGATGATGGCCTGGGTGTAGGCGCGGAAGCCGTCCATGTCGTGGATGTCGGCCTCGATCAGCATCAGGGCCGGGCGCGGCGTGGCCTCGGTTTGCGGCGGCACCTTCGGTGGCACCGGCGACAGCGCGGAAGCACCGCTCGCGCCGAGCAGCAGCAGGAGCAGGAACAATCTCTTCATGCGAGCGTCTCCGTGGCGAGTCCATCGACCAGCAGCACGCGGAACGTGCCGGTGCCCTCGCGCAGGCGCTTGACCGCGGCGTACTCCGGGGAGTGCCAGTAGCGCCGCGCGGCGTCCATGTCGGGCCATTCGCTGATCACCACCTTCGCGCCCTCCCAGTCGCCTTCGAGCGGTTCGGTGGCGGTGCGGATCGCGAGGTAGCGGCCGCCGAAGCGCGCCACCAGCGGCGGGTTGGCCTCGGCGTAGGCGCGGAAGCGCGGCAGGTCGGTGATCCGGGCTTCGACGATCATGTAGGCGGGCATGGCGGTTCAGTCGAACTTCGGCGGCCGCCGTTCGAGGAAGGCGCGCGCGCCTTCGGCGAAGTCGGCCGAATGGAAGGCGTCGTCGAACGCGCGGCGGGCGGCGCCGGCATCGACCGCGGGATCGCCGCCCACGTGCGCCAGCACCTGCTTGATGCCGGCGATGGCCGACGGCGAGGCCTCGAGCAGGCCGGCGACCAGGGCCTCGACCGCGGCGTCGAGGCCGTCGTCGGCCACGCAGCGGGTCAGCAGGCCGTAGCCCTGCGCCTCGGTCGCATCGAGTACGCGCCCGGTCAGCAGCAGTTCGCGCGCGCGCGCCGGGCCGACCACCGCGGCCAGCCGGCGCGTGTCGTCGGGGCTGTAGACCAGCCCGAGCTTCGCCGGCGTGATCGCGAAGCGCGAGCGCGCGGTCGCAATGCGGAAGTCGCAGGCCACCGCGAGGCCGAGGCCGCCGCCCACGCAGGCGCCGTCGATCGCGGCGATGGTGGCGATCGGCAGCCGCGCCAGCGCGCGCTGCGCATCCTGCACCACGGCGTTGCTGGCCACGAAGCGGGCGGGCTCGCGCAGCAGCTCGGCCAGTTCGCCGATGTCGGCGCCGGCACTGAACGCGCCGGGCACGCCGGACAGTACCAGCACGCGCGCCTTGCCCGTGCCGGCGAACGCGTCCGCCAGTGCCGCCCAGTCCGCGGTGGCCAGTGCGTTGCGCCGCGCGGGGCGCTGGATGCGCACCTCGAGCACCGGGCCGCGCCGGGCCACCGCCACGTTGTCGATCGCTGCCGCCATCCGCCTCGCGTCCGGTCGCACCGCCGGCGGGGCCGGGGCCCGCGCGCCGCCCCCACGCGGGACGGCCGGCGTTTGCTATATAGTTATAGCATTATGGCAAAGCCCGCATCCGCCCTCGCGCCGGCCCCGGCGCCAGCCTTCAGCGCGCACAGCCTGGCGGGCCTGCTGCGCGGCGACCTGCCGACGCCGCTCTACCACCAGATTTTCTCCATCCTACGTGACCGCATCGTCGGTGGCGAACTGGCGCACGGCGCGCAGATGCCGACCGAGTTCGAGCTGGCCGAGGCGTTCGACGTCTCGCGCATCACCGCCAAGCGCGCGCTCGACGAACTCGCTGCCGAAGGCCTGGTCGAGCGCCGCCGCGGCCGCGGCACCCACGTGATCCACCGCCACGAGCCGAAGCCGGTGGCAGCACCACTGACCGGCCTGCTCGAGAACCTCGAGATCCTCGGCGAGCATACCGAAGTCCGGATGGTGCAGTTCCGGCGCGCCAGCCCGCCGGACCCGGTGCGCGAGCTGTTCGACCTCGACGCGGACGAAGACCTCGCCCACGCGGTGCGCGTGCGCACCAAGGACGGCGTGCCGTTCGGCCACTACGTGTCCTGGACGCGCACCACGCACAAGGCCTTCAACGCCGAGAACCTCGCGAAGTCGTCGCGCATCAAGCTGTTCCGCCGCGCCGGCATCCACCTCGCGCAGGTCGAGCAGACCCTGTCGGCCGCGCTGGCCGACTCGATCCTCGCCCCGCGGCTGGAGGTCGAGACAGGCAGTCCGCTGCTGACCCTGGAGCGGCGTTCCTACGACCCCGAAGGCCGGCTGGTGGACCTGCTGCTCATCCACTATCGGCCCGACCAGTTCCGCTACCAGATGCGGCTCGACCTCGGCGCGCGCGACGGCGGGGCCGCCGGCTGAACATGGCGGGCGCGACGCTCGCCGAGAAGATCCTCGCCCGCGCCAGCGGGCAGCCGCGCGTGCGCCCCGGCCAGATCGTGACCTGCGCGGTCGATCTCCTGATGATGCACGACTCCGGCGGGCCGCGCCGGGTCGCGCAGCGCCTGGCGCAGCTCGGCGCGCGGGTCTGGGATCCGGAAAAGGTCGTGGTGGTCAGCGACCACTTCGTGCCGGCCACCGACCTCGACGGCGCGGAGATCCTGGCCCTCACCCGGCGCTGGGCGCGCGAACAGGGCGTGCGCCACTACGACGGCGTCGGCATCTGCCACGTGGTGCTGCAGGAGCACGGCCACGTGCAGCCGGGCATGTTCTGCGTCGGCGGCGATTCGCACTCGCCCAGCGGCGGCGCGGCCGGCGCCTACATGGTCGGCGTCGGCGCGACCGAAGTCACCGGCGTGCTGGTGACCGGGGAGATCTGGATCAAGGTGCCGCAGACGCTCCGGATCGACTGCGCCGGGCGCCTCGGCGCCGGCGTGAGCGCCAAGGACGTGATGCTGCACTTGTGCGCGCGGCTGGGCATGAACAACGACGCCTTCGTCGTCGAGTACGCCGGCGAGGCGGTGGCGGCGCTGTCGATGAGCGAGCGCCTCGTGCTGTGCAACATGGCGGCGGAGCTCGGCGCCGAGACCGGCCTCGTCGCCCCCGACGCAACCACGCTGGCCGCGCTGTCCGAGGCCGGGCGGCCGTTCGCCGGCGATGCCGGCGCCTGGCGCAGCGACGACGATGCGCGCTTCGATGCGCGGGTGGTGGTCGACGCCGCCGCGTTGCCGCCGCAGGTCGCCGCACCGCATTCGCCGGCCCACAGCGACAGCGTGGAGTGCGCGCCGCGCGGCGTGCGGATCGACCAGGCCTACATCGGCGCCTGCACCGGCGCCAAGCTGTCCGACCTGCGCATGGCGGCCGCGGTGCTCGCGGGCCGCAAGGTCGCTGCCGGCACCCGCCTGCTCATCGCGCCGGCATCCACCGCGATGACCGCGCAGGCCGCCGCCGAAGGCACGCTCGCCACGCTCACCGAAGCCGGCGCCATCCTGCTGCCGACCGGCTGCGGCGCCTGCGCCGGCATGGGCGCGGGCATGCTGGCGGCCGGCGAGACCTGCATCGCCAGCACCGCGCGCAATTTCAAGGGCCGCATGGGCTCGGCCGAGGCGCAGGTGTGGCTGGGCTCGCCGTATACCGTCGCCGCCAGCGCGGTGAAGGGCCGGATCGCCGATCCGCGGGAGTTCCTCGCGTGATCCTGCGCGGGCGCTGCCACGTCTTCGGCGACCAGGTCGACACCGACGCGCTGGCGCCGGGCCCGTACATGCGCAAGCCGCTGCCCGAACTGGCCAGCCACTGCCTCGAAGCGGTCGATCCGCGCTTCGCGCGGGAGGTGCAGCGCGGCGACATCGTGGTCGCCGGGCGCGGCTTCGGCATCGGCTCCTCGCGCGAGCAGGCGGTGCAGGCACTGCTGCACCTCGGCGTGGCGGCGGTGGTGGCGACCTCGTTCGCGCGCATCTTCTACCGCAACGCGCTCAACCTCGGCCTGCCGGCGCTGGCCTGCCCGGCGCTGGTCGTGCGCGCCGGCGACGAGCTGGAAGTGCGGCCACAGCAGGGCGAGATCGAGAACCTCAGCCAGGGCACGCGCTTCGCCTGCGAACCGATCCCGGCGCCGCTGCTGGCGGTGGTGGCCGCCGGCGGGCTGATGCCCTGGCTGGAGGCGCGGCTCGCCGCGCGGCGCGGCGCGTGAACCCGAACCCCGCGCGCCTCGGACGGATCGCGTCGGCGACGGTGCTGGCGCCGCAGTTCGATCGTGCGCTCGCGTCCTACGCGCGCGCGCTGCATCTGCAGCCGGCGGCCGTCGGCACGCTGACACCCGACGTCGCCGCGCACCTCGACCTGGCCGCGCTGGCCGGCGCGCGCATGGCCTGGCTGGGCCCGGCGCAGGCGCCGTGGTTGCGCGTGATCGAGGCCCCGCAGGCCGTGCCCGTGGTGCCGATGCGCCGCCACGGCTGGCTGTCGCTGGAGGTGCTGGTGGGCAACGTCGACGCGCTGGCCGCCGCGCTGCCGCCGGACTGGACTGTGCTCGGCCCGCCGGCCGACCTCGACGTGAGCCCGCACATTCGCGCCTGCCAGGCGCTCGGCCCGTGCGGCGAGATGTACTACCTCACCGAGGTCAAGGCGCCGGTGCCGCCGTTCGAACTGCCGCAGACCCAAGCGCTGGTCGACCGGCCCTTCATCGTGGTCCTGTCGACGCCGGATCGCGCGCGCACACAGGCGGCGTGGGAAGCACTCGCCGGGCGCACCGCCTGGGCCTTCGAGACCAAGATCACCGTGCTCAACCGCGAACTCGGACGCCCGCTCGGTGAGCGCTATCCCGTCGCGGTGCTGCAGTTCCGCGAGCAATGCCTGATCGAGGTCGACGAGGTCGCGCTGCCGGCGGTCGAATCCGACGCCCTGCCGGCAGGGACCTGGCTGGTCAGCATCGAGCGCGACCGGCTCGATGCCGGCATCGAAGGCCTCGGGCCCCTGGCCGCGATCGATGGCCGGCGTTGCGCGCTGTGGCGCGGTCCCTGCGGCGAGCGGGTGGAGCTGATCGAGCGCGGCTGACGACGCGAGGCACGCGCGCTGTGCTCACCCGATTTCGGCCCTCCCGCGAGGGAGCTGTGTTGCATGCAGCGCGGGTTTGGAGTGATAGGTGCCGACTGATCGACGCTTGTCTTGCAGTCGCTCGACCGACAAGGTTGCATGCTGCTCAGCTCGTCGCGGCTGAATCGACACCGGTTCGTTGCAAACTTGCCCCCCCCCCGGTTTCGGACAACGCATTCCAATAACTTCGGAGCTGCCTGCGCGGCAGCGAACTTGATGGTGGACGTGCCCCAGCCACCAGTAGCTCTCTGAGCTGCCTGCGCGGCAGCGAACGGGCATCGGCGTCGAATGATCGCCTTCTGCGTTCCCTGAGCTGCCTGCTGTCACCGACCGCCCCAATGGAGCCATTCCGGGATCGCCGTAATGGAGCCACCTGGTGACCGCCGTATTGGAGCCACCCCAGGATCGCCGTAATGGAGCCACTCCATGACCGGCGTTATGGCGCCACCTGAGCGGCAGCC
>JAJTHZ010000250.1 GCA_021299185.1 Lysobacteraceae bacterium
AACTGCACGCCGTGCAGGTGCATGGGGTGGTTCCACATGCTCAAGTTGCCGATGCGGATCCGCACCCGTTCACCGGTGCGCGCCACGAGCGACTCGATCGCCGGGAAGACCTTGGAGTTGAAGGTCCACAGGTCGAAGTCCTGCATGATTGCGGGGTCGGGCCGCCGCGTGCCCGGATGCAGCGCGAAGTTGTGGATCAGGAAGGCGTAGTCCCGATCGACCGGCGCGATGTCGGCATCCTTCGGGTGGATAATGAAGAGGCCCATCATCCCCATCGCCAACTGCACCATTTCGTCGGCATGCGGGTGGTACATGTGCGTGCCGTGCTGCTGCAGCGTGAACTCGTAGACGTAGGTCTCTCCCGGCCCGATGCTGGGCTGCGAGAGGCCCCCTACGCCGTCCATGCCCGAGGGCAGGATCAGGCCGTGCCAGTGGATCGTGGTGTGCTCGGGCAGGCGGTTGGTGACGTAGAGGCGCACGCGGTCGCCCTCGGTGGCCTCGATCGTCGGCCCGGGCGTGCTGCCATTGTAGCCCCAGGCCTTGATCTTCATGCCGGGCGCGAACTCGTGCTCGATCTCTTGCGCGACGAGGTGGAATTCCTTCACGCCGCCGCGCAGGCGCGGGCGCAGCGAGCGGCCGTTGAGGGTGGTCACGCGGGCGGGCGGCGCGCCGGCGTCGGCGCGCGTGGCGTTCGGTGCGGTCGCGAGCCCGAGCAGGCCGCCCAGCGTGGCGGCGCTGCCGAAGAAACCGCGGCGGCTGAGCTTCATGGCGTGTCTCCGTGGTCGGGGTGGGCGTGTGCGTCGTGCGACGCCTCCTCCGTGTCGTTTGCATCCTTGGCCGCGTCGTCGCCTGCATTTCCTGCGAGCAGGCCGTCGGGCGGCAGCAGCAGCGGGCCGGGCATCGGGCCCGCCAGCGCCGGCAGCGCGCCGCCGACCGCGCGGCGCAGCGCCACGCGCGCCTGCCAGTACGCCTGCACGGTGGCGACGTGGGTGGCCCAGGCCTCGAACTGCGCGTCGCGCGCCTCGATCAGCTCGAACGGGCTCGCCAGCATCCAGTTGTTGGCCTCGGTCAGGCGCGCGACCTGCGCGGCACGCGCCGGCAGCAGGTGCGTGATCAGGGTCTCGGCGGCGGCGCGCTGCGCACGCAGGTCCTCGACCGCGTCGTCGACCTCCTGCGCCAGCGCGGCGCGCGCGGCGGCGAGTTCGGCGGTGGCGCGTGCGAGTTCGGCCTCCGCCCGCGCGATGCCGGCCTGTCCCTGGTCGAAGATCGGGATCGCCAGTGCGATCTCCGGCCCGCGCTCGAGGTCGCCGTCGGGTCCGCGCTCGCGTTCGTAGCCGAGGTCGATGTCGCCCAGCAGGCGCCAGCGCCGCGCGAGCGCGAGCGCACGCTGCTCGCGCGCCAGTCGCGTCGCGGCGGCCGCGAGGTCGAGTCGTTGCGCGGCGGCGGGGCCGGCGAGGTCGGCCGGCAGCGGATCGTCGGCGGCCAGGCGCGGCAGGCGCGTCGGCAGGTCGAACGACTCGTCGGGGCGCAGCCCGAGCAGGGCCTGCAGCGCGCGCCGCTCGCGGCGCGCCGCGCGTTCCGCCTCACCCGCCTCCAGCGCGGCGGTGGCGGCCTCGGCGCGCCGGGTGGCCAGTTCGGCCGCTTCGAAGTTGCCCGCATCGGCGTAGCGCTGCGCGAGTTCGGCGCCGGCATCGGCGAGTTCGGCGCGCAGCGCACCGAGGTCCGCGCGCTGGCGCGCACCGACCGCCGCGAACCACTGCGACTCGACGTCCAGCGCGAGTCCGATGATCGCCGCCGCGGCCTCGTCGCGCGCTGCGGCGTAGTCGGCCTCGCCGAGCCGCAGCCGCGCGGGGCGCGTCAGCAGGTCGGCGAGCGGTTGCTCGATCGCCCGCGTGATCGTCGATCCCGGGCCGCCCACCACGTCGAGGAAGGACAGCGACAGCGTGGGATTGGCGATCCGCGCGGTTTCGAGCAGGTCCGCGCGCGCGAGGCCCAGCTCCGCGTAGCGCCGGGCGACCGCGGGCTGGCGCACCAGCGCGATGCGGGTGGCCGCAGCCGGCGTGAGCGGCGCGCGCAACAGGTCGGCGACGAACGCGTCGTCGCGCTCGGGCGCGGCGCCGAGACGCTGCGCGATCGCCGCGTCGGTCTGGTCGGCCGGCACGCCGCGCGGCAGCGCAGCGCAGCCGGTGAGCACGGCAAGCAGCGCGCCCGCGAGGACGCGCCGGAGGCAAGGGGACATGGGATCCGATCCAGCAGGACGTCATGCACGGCATGACGGGCCGCACGCCGGGGCGCGCGGGCCAGCACCACGGGAGGGATCAGGCGATCGGCGGGCGGACCGGGGGCGACAGGCGCGGCGGGGCGCCACCGTGCACGGCACCGGCGGGCGGCGCATCGGGGACGGCGGTCGTGCTCGGCGGGGCCAGCGCGATCGGCAGGCCGGACGCGTGGAGGCAGCCGCAGCCGCCGTCGCAGGCGCCGTCGGTGCAGCAGCCCTGGGGATCCGGCGTCGGTGCCGGATCGGTCGCGGGCTTGGTGTGGCCGCCATGACAAGGGGGCAGGTCGTCCACATGTTCCGCGGACTCCGCCGGCGCCGCGGCCGCGGCGAGCGCCATCGGCGCCGGGACCGCGGTCGCGACGAGGCACAGGGCCAGCAGGAGGCGGAGGAGGACGGCCATCGCTGACTAGACTGCGGCCGGCCGCGAAAAGTTGCAAGTCGGGCGAGCGCCTACCGTGGTGGTGGCGTGAAGGCGGCACGTCCGTCGCTAGACTGCCGGCATGGAAGCCGTCCTGCATGGATTCAATGCCATCACCCTGTTCATCGCCGCGATCGTGGTGGTGAGCGTGCTGTCGACCATCTTCTCCTTCCGCGCCGGTGCGCCGATCCTGCTGGTGTTCCTCGGGGTCGGCTTCCTGGCTGGCGAGGACGGCATCGGCCGGGTCGACTTCGACGACGCCGAGGTGGCGTTCAAGGTCGGCAGCATCGCGCTCGCCCTGATCCTGTTCGATTCCGGCTTCGGCACCCCGTTGCGATCCTTCCGCGCGGCGGCCGCGCCGGCGATCACCCTGGCCACGGTGGGCGTGCTGCTGACCACGGCGCTGTTCGCGCTCGCCGCGCGCGCGCTGCTGCCGCTGGACTGGGGCCAGGCCCTGCTGCTGGGCGCGATCCTCGCCTCCACCGACGCCGCGGCGGTGTTCTTCCTGCTGCGTGCCGGGGGCATCCACCTGCGCGACCGCGTGCGCAGCACGCTGGAGGTGGAATCGGGCAGCAACGACCCGATGGCGATCTTCCTCACCATCGCGCTGGTCGGCGCGCTGTCGGCGGCCTCGGCCGGCTGGTCGTGGACCGACGCGCTGCTGGAGTTCGCGCGCCAGATGGGGCTCGGGCTCGCCTTCGGCTGGGTCGGTGGCCACATCGTGCGCCAGGCGGTGAACCGCCTGCCGCTGGAGATCGGCCTCTACCCGGTGCTGGTCGCCGCGCTCGCCATCGCCGGCTTCGCGCTGACCAACCTCGCCGGCGGCAGCGGCTTCCTCGCGGTCTACGTCGCGGGCCTGCTGGCCGCCGGCGAGCGCATCCGCCACGCCAACGAACTCAAGCGCTTCCAGCAGGGCCTGACGTGGCTGGCGCAGATCGCGATGTTCGTCACCCTCGGCCTGCTCGCCACGCCGTCGGAATTCCCCGCCGTGCTGCTGCCGGGCGTGCTGCTCGGGCTGTTCCTGGTGTTCGTCGCGCGTCCGCTCGCGGTGGGCCTGTGCCTGCTGCCGTTCCGCATGTCGTGGCAGGAGAACCTGTTCGTCGGCTTCGTCGGCCTGCGCGGCGCGGTGTCGATCCTGCTCGCCATCCTGCCGCTGATGGCGGCGCTGCCCGATGCGCGTCTGCTGTTCAACATCGCCTTCATCGCGGTGCTGGTGTCGCTGGTGGTCCAGGGCTGGGGCCTCGCG
Organism: Lysobacteraceae bacterium; assembly: GCA_021299185.1. Classification (GTDB taxonomy): domain Bacteria; phylum Pseudomonadota; class Gammaproteobacteria; order Xanthomonadales; family Ahniellaceae; genus UBA4656. The sequence goes on from JAJTHZ010000250.1 coordinate 3,943, forward strand.
CCGGTGGCGCGCGCGCTGCACCTGGTGGTGCCGGAGCGGCACGGCGCGATCGACCGCATCCAGCTCGACCTGCCCGACGAGGCCGCGCACGAACTGGTCGCCTACCGGCTCGCCGCCGACAGCCCGCTGATCGCCGAGCGCCGCATGCCGCGCTGGGTGCGCCCGGCGCTGGTGGTGCGCGACGGCCGTTCGATCCGCTCGATGCGCGTCGAGCGCCTGCGCGCCGGCGACGTGATCTACGTCTTCGTGCGACCGCACCGCATCCCGCTGCTCGACCGCCTGGTTGCGAGCCCGCGCGCGCCGGACAAGTCCGACCGCGAGTTCTTCGGCGATTTCGCGGTCGACCTCGACGTGCCGGTGGCCGACCTCGCCGACTTCTACGGCGGCGACGTGCACGCCGACAAGCGCGGGCTGAGCGTGCGGCATTTCCTCGAGCGCGAATTCGGCGACGCGGTGGAGGTCGGCGACCGCATCGGGCTGGGCGCGATCGAGCTGATCGTGCGCGAGGTCGACGAGCGCCAGCGGGTGGTGGAGGCCGGCCTCGCCGTCACGCCGCGCGGCTGACCCGCCGGGGGCGGCCGGGGCGCGCGTTCCGGCCCCCGACCCGGCGCATTCACGCACGCGGCAGGCGGGTGCACTACGCTCGGTGCCACGTACCCCGCGGGCCGGTCCGCGCGGCGCATCCGGAGGCGATTGCCCATGATCCCGCGGCACCTGTTCCACGGCGACGAGCCGGTGCATCCGCACGCGCCCGCGCTGCTTTACCACCTCGTGTATTGCAGCCGCGCCGCCGCCGACGTCGACTCTGCCGCCGTCGACCGCATCATCGAAGCCTCGCAGCGCGGCAACGCCGTGCGCGGCATCACCGGCCTGCTGGTGTTCGGCGGCGGCCTGTTCTTCCAGTGGCTGGAAGGACCGCGCGAGCAGGTGCTGGAACTGATGGCCCTGATCGAGCACGACGAGCGCCACCACGGCGTGGTGGTGCTCGACACCGACGAGGACGTGCGCGATCGGCTGTTCGCCGGCTGGGACATGGAGCGGGTCGGCCCGGAGGACGTGCGCGGCGTGCTGGTCGACGCGCTGGGCAACACCCGCGATCCGGCCAGCGCGCAGGCGCTGCGCGAGATGCTGATGCTGCTAGATTCCGGGCGGCTGGCCGAGATCGGGCGGTCCTAGCGCGCCGCGGCCCGCGCATGGCCGCCGTGCCGGCGGTCTGTACGATGTGCGACGCGGGTGGAGACGGTTACGGGGCGCTCACTTGCGCGCCCCTCGGTCCGCGCGGCGGGCGATGCACTGGCCCGGTGGTGGCGGCTCCCGAAGCGCGGCCCAGAAATCGGCGTGCGTGAAGCCCGGGCACAGCGGGTGCATGCCGGTCAGCGGCTTGAGCGCGCCGATCAGGCCGTCGACGCCCTCGCCGCGCGAAGGCATGGCGCAGGCGAAGAAGCGGCCCATCTGGTCGGCGAGCCGCGCGCAGGCGCGGCGGTGCTCGCCCTCGAAGCGGACGGTGAAGGCGTTGCGCGCAAGCGCGTCGTCGCAGCGCAGCGCGTGCGCGCCGTGCTCGACGTAGCACAGGTCGTGCGCCTTGCAGAGCGCGTCGAGGTCGTCGCGCGGTTCGATCGCGGCCAGCGCGGCGCGCCGCCCCTCGGCGTCGGCGGCTTCGACGCGCGGGTAGTCCTTGCCGCAGAAGTTGCCGCAGGCTCAGGTCGCCTCACGACCCTCGGGCCGCGAGGGCATCTGCACGCAGGCGGTCAGGGCGAGGCAGGACAGAACGATCCAAAGGCGCGGCACGGCGACGACCTGCATCGCCCCATCCTACCTGCCGGGACGCCCGATCGTCGCGGCAAGCGGGTTGCCCCGAGAAGTTGACGGCGCCGGCGAAAATGCTCCGAAGGAGCGAGGTCGACCGGGGGGATTGTGGGTAGCGGGTGGGGCGGCGACTGCGGCGATCGGGTGTGCCGCGGTCGCCGCTGAAGCGGCTGCCATGATGCGAGGCTGATTGGGGCGGGTTGTGGGAGCCGGCTTGGCCGGCGACTGCGGCGATCGGATGTGCCGCGGTCGCCGCTGAAGCGGCTCCCACAAGGTGTTCCTCGACTGCGGCGATCGGATGTGCCGCAGTCGCCGCTGAAGCGGCTCCCACAAGGTGTTCCTCGACTGTGGCGATCGGATGTGCCGCGGTCGCCGCTGAAGCGGCTGCCATGATGCGAGGCTGATTGGGGCGGGTTGTGGGAGCCGGCTTGGCCGGCGACTGCGGCGATCGGGTGTGCCGCGGTCGCCGCTGAAGCGGCTCCCACAAGGTGTTCCTCGACTGCGGCGATCGGGTGTGCCGCAGTCGCCGCTGAAGCGGCTCCCGCAGGGCGCGGCCGGCCGCTCAGCGCATCCACTCCAGCACCGCGGCCTCCACCGCCTCGCCGGCGGCCGTGCTGCCGCTGTTGGCGAGGATCGCGATGCCCCGTTCGCAGCGATCGTCGATCGCCGCCGTGGTGTAGAAGTTGCCGGCCGAGCCGCTGTGCACCGACAGCGTGCGACCGTCCTCGGCCACGATCGCGGACCAGCCCATCGAATACGCCTCGCCGTCCTCGGACGCCGGCACCGCGTGCATGCGCTCGAAGCTCGCCCGGCGCAGCAGCGTGGTCTTGCCGCACAGGCCCTCGGCGTGCCAGGCGAGGTAGCGCGCATAGTCGGCGGCGTTCATCGAGGCATCGCCGGCCGCGTGCAGCCAGGCCGGAAAGACGAACTGCGGATCGGCGGGATCAGTCTCGACCACGCTGCCGGCGTCGTCGTAGTGGCCCCACGGCGCGCGCGGGTCGAACGTCGCCGGCCAGCCGAACACGGCGTCGATCCGCAGCGGATTGAACAGATGGCGCTGCATCGCGCGCTCGAACGGGATCCCGGCGGCGCGCTCGATGATGGCGCCGACCAGGGCGTAGCCGCCGTTCGAGTAGCCGAAGGTGCCCACCGGCGTCTCCGGTTCGCGGCTGAGCGCCCAGGCGGCGAACGCCGCGCGCTGCTCGACCGGGGTGCCGCCGAACGCCGGCACCTGCGCGATCTCGTCCAGGCTCTGCAGCGACACGACGCCGCCGCGGTGGTGCAGCAGCTGTTCGACCGTGACCGTGCGGTACTCGGGCCGCATCGCAAGGCCCGGGAACAGTTCCGGCAGGGTGGCCTCCCAGCGCAGGCGGCGCCGTTCGACCAGGATCGCCACCACGCTGGCGGTCATCGACTTCAGGTTGGAACCGATGTGCAGGCGGTCGTCGAGGCGGATGCGCGCCGGCTGCGAGGCGCGCCGCTGGCCGACCGCGGCGGACTGGAAGCGCCCGTCGCGATAGGCCATCGCGGTCAGGCCGGGGATGGCGCCGACGGTGCGCGTGGCGGCCGCCAGCGATTCCAGCGGCAGGGGTCGATCCGCGGTGGCGCCGGCGGGACCGGTGAACAGGGTGGCGGCGAGGGCGGTGAGGGTGCAGAGGCGGAGAACGATCGATCGCATGGCGTGACTCCGTGGGGTGGAGTCGTCAGGCTGCCGATCGACCCTCGCCGGATCGTCCGCCGCGCCCGGCCGGAGGTCCGCGCTGCTGGGCGCGCGTCCGCGCCGATGGGCCGGGACGCCGCGACCGGCGGCAACGCCCGTCCGGATCGGCACGTATCAGCGGCTTGCGCGTGGCGCCTCGTTCAACTGTCGGCGTTGCCGCGGGTCGCGCGATAGCGGCTGGGCGTGGTGCCCGTGGCGCGCCGGAAGGCCTCGTGGAAGGCGCTCTTGGAGCGGAAGCCGGCGGCGAAGGCGAGGTCGAGGATGGCCTGGCCGTCGTACGCGGGGTCGCGCAGGCAGCGCTGGACGTCGGCCACGCGGTGCGCCGCGATGAAGTCGTGGAAGGAGGTGCCGAGCTGCTGGTTGAGCACTTGCGACAGCGCGTGCGGGCTGGCGCCGAGCCGCGCGGCGAGCCCGGGCAGGGTGAGGTCGTCCTCGAGGAAGGGCTTCTCGCCGTCCATCAGCTCGCGCAGCGCGGTCGCCAGCGCCGCGGCGCGGGGCGCATCGAGGCCGCTGCGCGCATAGGAAGGCCGCGCGGCGCCGGCCGCGGCATCGGCGGCTGCGCCATCGACGACCGGCGGATCCGGTGCCGGCGCGGCGGCACCGCCGGCGGGTTCGCGCGCATCGTGCGCGACCTGCTCCAGCCACGCCAGCCCGAGGATGCCCGGCTGCTGCAGCGCGCGCACACCGATGTAGAGCATCGCCAGCGGCTGCACCAGGCCGGCCGGCGTCGCGGCCCAGGGCTTCCCGCCGAACATGCCGATCGCCCATGCCAGTCCGATCGCCAGCGCGAGCGCGAGCAATTGCCGCAGCCACGCCAGTTCGTGCGCGCCGGTGTCGGCGACCACGTCGCGCAGCGCCGCGGCGTGGCGGCGCAGCCAGTAGGCGGCGAGCCCGAGGTAGGCGACGAGGCCGAGCACGACGCCGGCCGCGAGCGCCGTGTTCCACGCCGCCCATGCGCGCGCCACGACCGGCACGTCGAGTGCGGCCGTCCCGTCGACATGCACGCGCCATGCGAGCCACGCCGACGGCAGGGCCATCGCCAGCGCGGGCAGGAAGTGGCGCAGCAGGTGCGATCGCGGCCGCGTCGGCAGGCCGATCAGGGTCCGCAGGTAGAGCCAGAACGCCGGCGCCGGGATCCAGATCGTCCACAGCAGCGCGATCGAGGCGACCAGGGCCGCGGGTGGACCGTCCTCCAGCAGGTTGAGCAACGACAGCAGCGCCAGCGTCGCCATCACCAGTGCGAACCAGCGCAGCGCCGGCGCCGCGCCGCCGCCAGGCGATGGCCGCCAGCACCGTTCCCTGCACGACGCTGGCCGCCAGCAGGCCGTCGAGCAGCGACTCCGGCGTCGATGCCACCGCGCGCGGCCCGTGCCGCGGGTCAACCGTCCCAGGTGGTGACGGTGTCGACCTTCATGGTGTAGGCAGACGCGCCGAGTTCATTGTCGGTGCGCTCGATCACCAGCGTGCCGGCCACCCACTGCGGGGCGTACATGTCGGGCACCGGGATCGGCTTCTCCAGCTTGGCGTAGACGATCTGGTTCGGCGGCGGCGGCGGCACGTGGATGCAGGCGCCGAAATAGGGCACGAGGAAGAAGGAGGTGAGCTCGCCCTCGTCGTTGGTGTCGATCGGAACGATGTAGCCCGCGATGCGGCCCTTGTGGCCGTCCAGTTCCTTCACCGTGTTGAAGCTCATGAACTGCTCGGCGCTGATGAAGCCCGAGTGGTCGACCGGCGGGATCTCCTGCAGTTTCTTGATGTCCTCCGGCGGCATCAGTTCCAGCCAGTCGATGTCGGCGGCGCTGTCGCCGGTCGGCTTGGGCGCCGGCGCGCCGATCGCGGGCGCATCGCCCTGCGCATGCGCCAGCCCGATGCCGAGCGCGCCGTTGGTCTCGCCGGCGGCGTTGCGCGGCACCAGCGGGTAGCGGTCCTCGGCGCCGGCCGGCGGCTGGCCGGACTCGATCAGGCGGCGCACCTCGTCGAAGGTGGCCTGGCCGTCGATGCCGGGACCGGCGTCGAGGCGGGGTTCGTCCGGCCAGGCGAGCCAGGCGACCCCGCCGGCGAGGGCGGTCAGGATGAGCGCGGTGCGGATCGGGGCGGCATTCATGGGCGATCTCCGGGACGCGCCAGTAAGCGACAGCGCCGGGGGGGCGGTCAAGTCCGCACCGTCATCCCGTCGGCCACCGAGCGGCGATAGGCGAGGAAGGCCGGCACCAGGCCGACCGCGAAACCCGCGCCGAGCACCAGCCCGAGCAGGCGCCACTCCGGCGCCGACGGCCAGCCGACCGACAGGAACACGCCGAAGCGCGACTCCAGCAGCGGCGCGGCCACCAGCAGGCCGGCCTGCAGCAGCAGCATCCCGGCCAGCACGCCGAGCACGGTGAGGAAGGCGCTCTCCAGCAGCAGCAGCCACAGCACGTGCGAAGGCCGCGCGCCGACCGAGCGCAGGATCGCCATCTCACGGCGGCGCTCGTTGAGCGTGGCCAGCACGGCGGTCAGCATGCCGAGCAGCCCGGCCAGCACCACGCAGGCGGCGGTGGCCAGCAGGGCGCGCTCGACGCCGCCGAGCAGATTCCACAACTGCTGCAGCGCCACGCCTGGCAGGATCGCCGACAGCGGCTCGGCGCGGTACTCGTTGACCATCCGCTGCACGGCGAAGGTGGCGAGCTTGCGCTCGACGCCGACGTAGAACGCGGTGATCGAACGCGGCGTGAGGTCGGCGGCGGCGAGTTGCTCCGCGGTGGGCGCTTCACCGATCCGCGTGCCGAAGCGCCAGTTCTTGTGGATCGCCTCCAGTGCCTCTAGGCTGACGTGCACGGTCTGGTCGACCGGCGTGCCGGTGCGCTCGAGGATGCCGACCACCGTGAACGGCTGGTCGTCGTGCTCGGCCAGGGTGGCGCGGCCGGTGCCGTGCGCGACCACGATGCGGTCGCCGACCGAGTAGCGCAGCGCGCGCGCCACCTCGGCGCCGATCACCGCGTCGTACAGGCCCTCGAACGGCGCGCCGGCGGCGAACGACAGGCCGCGGCCGCCGGCGTAGCGCAGGTGCTCGAAGTACGCGCCGCTGGTGCCGAGCACGCGGTAGCCGCGGTGCGAGTCGCCGAGCGACAGCGGGATGGTCCACGCCACGCGCGGGTCGTCGGCCACCATGCGGTAGGACTGCCACGACACGTTGTTGGTCGCATCCCCGAGGCGGAACACCGAATACAGCAGCAACTGCACCGGATTGGCGCGCGCGCCGACGATCAGGTCGGTGCCGGACACGGTGCGCAGGAAACCTTCGCGCGCCTCCTGCCGCAGGCGCTCCACGCCGAGCAGCAGCATCACGCTGATCGCGATGGTGGCGATGGTCAGCAGCGCGGTGAAGCGGCGGTTGGCGAGGCTCAGCCACGCCAGGCGCAGCAGGGCACGCATCAGGCGGCCTCCGGGCGCGCGGCGCGGTTGAGCGCGCGCAGGTCCTGGTGGCGCTCGAACAGCGGGCGCAGCGTGTGGTCGTGGCTGACGAACACCAGCGCGCTGCCGGCCTGCGCGCATTCGGCGAACAGCAACTGCAGGAAACCCTCGCGCGCGTCGTGGTCGAGCGCCGAGGTGGGCTCGTCGGCCATCACCAGTTCCGGCGCGCCGATCAGGGCGCGGGCGGCCGCCACGCGCTGCTGCTGGCCGACGCTGAGCCCGGTGGCCGCGCGTGCCTGCAGCGCGGCGTCGCCCAGCCCGAGCGCGGCGAGCAGGCGCTTCGCGCCGGCCTCCAGCGAGCCGTCGCGCGCCAGCGCGCGCTGCCGACGCCGCGCCGAGAAGCGGCACGGCAGCACCACGTTGTCGACCACCGACAGGTAGGGCAGCAGGTTGAACATCTGGAACACGAAGCCGACGTGGTCGGCGCGCAGGCGGTCGCGCACGCGCTCGCTGGCGCCGCTGACCGCCTCGCCCGCGACCTCGATCCGGCCCGCTTGCGGGGCCAGCGTGCCGGCCACCAGGTTGAGCAGGGTGCTCTTGCCGCAGCCGCTGGGCCCGTGCAGGAACACGCGTTCGCCGGCGCCCACCTCGAAGCCGCCGATGTCGATCAGCGGCGGGCCGCCCGGCCACGCGAAGCGCAGGCCGTCGAGGCGCAGCACGGGGGGCGGGGTGGCTGTCATCGGATCGCGTGCGTGCGCCGTCAGGGCGTGATGGCGAGCGGGATGCGGCGGCTCGCGGGCGTGGCTTCCGCGGCGGTCTGGCCGCTGCCGGTCAGGATCTGGGCGCGCACTTCGGTCAGGTCGGGATAGCGATCGAACAGCGGCAGGTTGACAGCCACCGGCGGGGTCGCGCAAGCGAAGGCGTAACTGGCGCTCCAGTCGCCGTGCGCGTGGTCGTGCTTGTGATCGTGGTCGTGGTCGTGGTCGTGCTTGTGGTCGTGGTCATGGCCCGCGGCAGCCGGCGCTTCGAGCGCGCTGGCCGGCGGCTCGACCACCGGTGCCCCGTCCGGCACGCAGGCGCCCGCCGGTTCGAAGGCGAACAGCGCGGCGGCGTCGGCCAGCGTGCGGCGTGCCTTGTCGACCTTGGCCACGTCGGCGGCATCGGCCGGCCGGCCCTCCAGTCCCGCGAGGTCGGCGCCCGTGCCCTTGAAGGCGATCTCGAGCCGCGCGCCATCCAGCGCGACGTCGAGCCAGGCGACGCCGTGCACGTGGGCGCCGTGCTCGCGGTGTCCGTCGTCGTGCGCGTGGTCCTTGTCGTGGTCGTGGGCGAACGCCGGCAGGGCGACGATCAGCGCGGCGAACAGCAGGCTGCGGGACGGAGCAGACATGGCGAAGGCCTCCAGGGTGGGTGGACGATGTTATACAGTTGCACGTCCACCGGCACCATGAAGGCCATCGTGTCCCACTCTCCGCACCGACCGGGTGCCTGGCTCGACCGCCTCGGGGTGTCGGCGTCGCTGGCCTGTGCCGCACACTGCGCGGCGCTCACCGTGGCGCTCGCGGTCTGGCCCGCGCTCTGGCTGCGGCAGCAGGTCGGTGGCATCGAGGTGCGCTGGCTGCTGTGGGCCGAGTGGGTACTGGCGATCGCGAGCCTCGTGTTCGCCGGCGCCGCGGCCTGGCATGGCTGGCGCTCGCATCGGCAATGGCGCCCCTCGCTGCTGCTCGCCAGCGGCGCCGTGCTGCTGGTGCTCGGCGTTTTCACCCGCCTGCACTACGTGCCGGGCTGGGGGACGGCGCTGGTGGTCTGCGGTGGCGCCTGCCTGGTGGCGGGTCACTGGATGAACCTCCGGCACGCCGCGAAACGCATTCACGAATGAGAAAAAGCCGTTGACGCAAGCGCCGTTTGCGTCGTCGCCTTCACGGGGCTCCGGTAAACTCGGTGGTCTCCCCGTTTTGCCGTCATCCCCATGTCCGAGCCGCACGTCGCCAGCCGCACGCCGATCGCCGTCGAGGTGGTCGCCGGCCAGAAATACTGGTGGTGCGCCTGCGGGCTGTCCCGATCGCAGCCGTTCTGCGATGGCAGCCACAAGGGCAGCGCCTTCCAGCCCCTCGCCTTCGTCGCCGAGCGCAGCGAGCGCCTGTGGCTGTGCGGCTGCAAGCGCACCGCCGGCCAACCGCGCTGCGACGGCTCGCACAAGGCCCTCGCGGCGGACGGTGCGGCATGAGCACGCGTCGACTGCTCGCCGTCGGCGCGGCCTGCGCCGCGCTGTGGCTGTCGGGCTGCGGTGGTGAATCGGCCGGTGCGCCGCGCGGTCCCGCGCCGGCGATCGGCGTGGTCGCGGTGCCGGTGGAAACCAAACCTTGGTCGGACGCGATCGAGGCCCTGGGCACCGCCAACGCGAACGAATCGCTGGTGCTCACCGCCAAGGTCACCGAGACCGTCGCGCGGGTGAACTTCAAGGACGGCGACGTGGTCGAGGCCGGCCAGGTGCTGGTCGAGCTCACCGGCCGCGCGGAGACCGCGCAGCTCGAGGAAGCGCGCGCGGCGGCCAAGGAGGCCCAGCAGCAGTACGAGCGGCAGGCCGACCTGGTGAAGCAGGGCACGATCGCACGCTCGCAACTGGACGCGCAGATCGCGCTGCGCGATGCCGCGGTGGCGCGCATGAACACGATCCGCGCGCGGCTGTCGGACCGGGTGATCACCGCGCCCTTCGCCGGCGTGCTCGGTTTCCGCCGCGTGAGCGAGGGCACCCTGGTCACGCCGGGCACCGAGATCACGACGCTGGACGACATCTCGGTCATCAAGCTCGACTTCTCGGTGCCCGAGACCGTGCTGTCGGCGATGCGCGTGGGCCTGCCGGTGCGCGCGACCAGCGCCGCCTGGCCTGGCCGCAGCTTCGACGGCACAGTGGTGTCGATCGGCTCGCGCGTCGACCCGGTCTCGCGCGCGGTCACCGTGCGCGCCGAGCTGCCCAACCCCGAGGCGCTGCTCAAGCCCGGCATGCTTCTCGGCGTGGCGATCGACGCCGCGCCGCGCGAGGCGGTGGTGATCCCGGAGATCGCGGTGGTCTCGGTGGGCTCGCGGCACTACGTGTTCGCGGTCGCCGACGACGTGGCCCGGCAGGTGGAAGTGTCGATCGGCGCGCGCCGCGCCGGCGAGGTCGAGATCGTGCGCGGGCTGGAGCCCGGCCAGCGCGTGGTCACCGACGGCATCGTGAAGCTGCGCGACGGCGCGAAGGTGGCGGTCGCCGCCCCCGCGGCCGCCGCGTCCTGAGCCACCGCGCGCGGCCGCGCGAGAAGGAGACCGCATGATCCTTTCCGACGTTTCGGTGCGCCGGCCGGTGTTCGCCGCCGTGCTGTCGCTGCTGCTGGTGGTGCTGGGCGCGATCTCCTTCGACCGCCTGTCGCTGCGCGAACTGCCGCGCATCGACCCGCCGGTGGCCTCGATCGAAACCAGCTACCGCGGTGCCACCGCCTCGATCGTGGAGTCGCGCATCACCCAGCCGCTGGAGGACGCGATCGCCGGCATCGAGGGCATCGCCACCATCCAGTCGAGCAGCCAGAACGGCCGCTCGCAGATCACCATCGAGTTCAACCTCGCGCGCGACATCGACGCCGCCACCAACGACGTGCGCGACTCGGTCAACCGCGTGGTGGGCAACCTGCCGGTCGAGGCCGACCCGCCGCAGGTGGCCAAGGTCTCGGCCGACGCCGACGTGCTGATGTGGCTCAACCTGTCGGCCACCGATCGCGACCTGCTGGCGCTCAACGACTACGCCGAGCGCTTCCTGGTCGACCGTTTCTCCAGCCTCGACGGCGTGGCGCGCATCCAGGTCGGCGGCGGCCAGCGCTACGCGATGCGGGTCTGGCTCGACCGCGCGCAACTGAACGCGCGCGGGCTGACCGTCAACGACGTGATCGCCGCGCTGCGGCGCGAAAACGTCGAACTGCCGGGCGGGCGCGTGGAGTCCACCACCCGCGACTTCACCGTGCGCGTGCTGCGCAACTACCGCAGCGTCGACGACTTCGCGCAGTTGACGGTCGCCAAGGGCGCCGACGGGCACCTGATCCGCCTCGGCGAAGTGGCGCAGGTGGAACTGTCCTCGGTCGAGCGCCGCACCGACTTCCGCGGCAACGGCGTCGGCCAGCTCGGGCTGGGCGTGATCGCCACCTCGACCGCCAACGCACTGGCGGTGGCGCGCGCGGTGCGCGCCGAGGTCGACCGCGTGTCCGGCAACTTGCCCGAGGGCATGACCTTCGTGGTCGCCTTCGACAACTCGGTGTTCGTCGATGCCTCGGTGAAGAAGGTCTACCAGACCCTGCTGGAGGCCGTCGTGCTGGTGCTGGTGGTGATCTGGCTGTTCCTCGGCTCGTGGCGGGCGGCGCTGATCCCGGCGGTGACGGTGCCGGTGTGCATCATGAGCGCGTTCATCGCGCTGTACGCCTTCGGGTTCACGATCAACCTGCTGACCCTGCTGGCGCTGGTGCTGTCGATCGGCCTGGTGGTCGACGACGCCATCGTGGTGCTGGAGAACTGCCAGCGGCGCGTCGATATGGGCGAGCCGCGCCTGGTCGCGGCCTACCGCGGTGCGCGCCAGGTGGCCTTTGCGGTGATCGCCACCACCGCGGTGCTGGTCGCGGTGTTCGTGCCGATCGGCTTCATGGAGGGCAACCTCGGGCGGCTGTTCCGCGAACTGGCGCTGGCGATCGCCGCTGCGGTCGCGATCTCGGCCTTCGTGGCCCTGACCCTGTCGCCGATGATGTGCTCCAAGCTGCTGGTGCCGCACGCCAGCGCCGGCGGGCTGTCGGTGCGGGTCGATGCCGCGTTCAACCGCTTCGCCGACTGGTACCGTCGGCGCCTGGAGCAGGGCGTGGAGCGGTCGCGGCTGTTCGCGGCGGTGATGGTGGTCGCGGTCGGGCTGGCCGGCGTGCTGGCCTGGATCGTGCCGAAGGAACTTGCACCGCCGGAGGACCGCGGCGCGTTCTTCGTCATCGTCAACGGGCCCGAGGGCGCGGGCTTCGACTACACCCTGAGCCAGATGCGCGAGGTCGAGGAGCGCCTGCTCGCCTTCGTCGACGAGGGTTCGGTGGCGCGCGTGAACACGCGCACGCCGCGTGGCTTCGGCGGCGCGCAGACCGAGGAGATGCACACCGGCCAGGCGATCGTGATCATGAAGCCCTGGGGCGAGCGCGAGGCCGACACCTTCGACGTCATGACGCGCGCGCGCGCCAGCCTCGACCAGGTGCCCGGCGTGCGGGTGTTCCCGCAGATGCGCCAGGGCCTGTCGCGCGGCTTCGGCCAGCCGGTGCAGTTCGTGATCGGCGGACCCGACTACGAGACCCTGGTCGGCTGGCGCGACGCGATGCTGGAGGCGATTGCCGCCAACCCGCGGCTGGTCGCGGTCGACAGCGACTACAAGGAGACGCGCCCGCAGTTGCGGGTCGAGATCGACCGCTCGCGCGCGGCCGACCTCGGGGTCAGCGTGGACGAGATCGGCAGCACGCTCGAGACCATGATGGGCGGGCGTCGCGCCACCACCTTCACCCGCGACGGCGAGGAATACGACGTGATCGTGCAGGGCCGCGACGCCGACCGCCGCCAGCCGTCCGACCTGACCAACGTCTACGTGCGCTCGCAGCGCAGCGGCGAACTGGTGCCGCTGTCCAACCTGGTGACGCTGGAGGAAGTGGCCGAGCCGGGCGCGCTGAACCGTTTCGGCCGCCTGCGCGCGATCACCATCAGCGCCGCGCTGGCGCCCGGCTACACGCTCGGCGAGGCGCTGGACTACCTCGATGCGACCGCCGGCGAGGTGCTGCCGCGCGCGGCGGTGATCGACTACCGCGGCGACTCGCGCGAACTGCGCCAGCAGGGCAGCACCATCGTGTTCACCTTCGCGATGGCGCTGCTGATCGTGTACCTCGTGCTGGCGGCGCAATTCGAGAGCTTCGTGCACCCGTTCACCATCATGCTCACGGTGCCGCTGGCGGTGCTCGGCGCGCTGGCCGGGCTGTGGGCCTTCGGCAGCTCGCTCAACCTGTTCAGCCAGGTCGGCATCGTGATGCTGATCGGGCTGGCGGCGAAGAACGGCATCCTGATCGTGGAGTTCGCCAACCAGTTGCGCGACGAAGGCATGGCGCTGCGCAAGGCGATCGTCGAGGCCTCGGTGGTGCGCCTGCGCCCGATCGTGATGACCTCGATCGCCACCGTGGTCGGCGCGCTGCCGCTGATCATCGGCACCGGCGCGGGCTCGTCGAGCCGGATCACGATCGGCATCACCATCGTGTGCGGCGTGCTGCTGTCCACCGCACTCTCGCTCTTCGTGGTGCCGGCGATGTACCTGCGCCTCGCCCACTACACCGGTTCGCCGGAGGCGGTGAGCCGCGAACTCGAGAAGCTCGATGCCGCACACCCCGAAACCGCGCACTGAGCCGGCGGCGGGGCGCGGCCCACGCCCGCCGCGCGCGGACGCGGAACTGCGCGTGTTCGGGCTCAATGCCTGCCTCGCGGTGTTCGCGCGCCGGCCGCAGGCGATCCGCAAGGTGTACCTGCTCGAGTCGCGGCTGCCGGTGTTGAAGGCGGTGCTGGCCTGGTGCGCGAAGGCGCGCGTGGGCTACAACCTGGTCGGCGCCGAGGACCTCGAGCGGCTGGTCAAGTCCACCCACCACGAGGGCGTGGTGTTCGACGTGCGGCGCGAGCCGCCGCAGGCGCTGCGCGACTGGCTGGCGCGGCTGGATCGCGCGCGGCCGGCGTTGGCGATCTGGCTGGACGGGGTCGGCAACCCGCACAACTTCGGCGCCACGCTGCGCATCACCGCGCACTTCGGCGCCGATGGCGTGCTGCTGCCGCCGGGCTCGGGCCTGGCGCTGTCCGGCGCCGCCTGCCGGGTGGCCGAGGGTGGCGCCGAAGTCGTGCCGCTGGTCGCGCTCGACGACGCGGCGGCGGCCTTGGGCGCGTTCACGCGCGCGGGCTTCGAGACCCTGGCGACGGTGGTGCGCGGTGGCGATGACCTCTACGCCCGGCCGCTGCCCCGTCGTTGCCTGCTGGTGTTCGGCGCCGAAGGCGGCGGCATCGGGCCGGCCCTGCGGTCGGCCGTGCCGCGCCAGGTGCGCATCCCGGGCACGGGCGCGGTCGAGAGCCTCAACATCGCCACCGCGGTCGGGGTGGTCGCCGCCGAGCACTGGCGCCAGCACCGCCGCTGAGTGCCGCCCGCCGTGCCTGCGCCGGCTGGCCTACAATCCGCGCTTTCCGCCCCGGAGCGTCCGATGCGTCACGTGATCGCCGGCCTCGTGTTGATCTGCGTTTCGTTCGCGGCGCCGGCGCAGGATGCGCGCCCGTTCGAACTCGAGTACGTGGTCACGCTGCGCCAGCCCACGCGCGATGCGCTGGTCGAGGTGCGGGTCGACGGCGGCGGCGTCCGGCAACTGTCGTTCAGGCTCAAGCGCGGCCGACAGTCGGACCCGCAGGCCGACGGCAGCCTGGTCGAGAAGGACGGCACCTGGACCTGGCAGCCACCCGCGCGCGGCGGCAGCCTGCGGCTGGTGGCGAAGATCGACCACGAGCGGCGCGGCAACGGCTTCGACGCCTACATGGGCCGCCGCTGGGCGGTGTTCCGCGGCGACGACCTGGTGCCGGCGTTCCGCGCGCGCTTCGCGCGCGGCGCGACGTCGCGCGCCACCCTGCGCTTCGTGCTGCCGGCCGGATGGGACAGTGCCGAGACCGGCTGGCCGCATGGGCCGGACAGGCAGCACTTCGTGATCGACAATCCGGAGCGCCGCTTCGACCGTCCGGTGGGCTGGATGGCGGTCGGCGACCTCGGCACGCGGCGCGAGCGACTGGGCCCGACCGAGTTCACCGTCGTGGCGCCGAAGGGATCCGGCCTGCACCGCATGGACGTGATGACCTTCGTGACCTTCGTGTGGCCCGAGTTCGAGCGCGCGTTCGGCCGGCTGCCGCCGAAGATCGCGCTGATCGGTGCCGGCGAGCCGATGTGGCGTGGCGGCCTGTCGGCGCCGAACTCGCTGTTCCTGCACGCAGAGCGGCCGCTGGTCAGCGAGAACGGCACCAGCACCCTGCTGCACGAATTGGTGCACGTCGCCACCCGCATCCGCGGCCAGCGCCGCGAGGACGACTGGATCGCGGAGGGGCTCGCCGAGTACTACGCGATCGAACTGCTGCACCGCGCCGGCGGCATGGGCGACGCGCGGCGCGAGCGCGTGCGCGTGGACCTGCGCGACTGGAGCCGCGACGTGAAGAGCCTGCGCGTGCCGCGCTCGTCCGGTGCGATCACGGCGCGTGCGGCGCTGCTGTTCGAGGACCTCGATCGCGAGATCCGCGAAGCCAGCGGCGGCAAGCGCCGGCTCGACGATGCGGTGCGCGGCCTGGTGCGGCGGCGCGACGTGACCCTCGGCGAACTGCGCGCCGCGGCCGAGAAGGCCGCCGGCCGGCCGGTCAAGACGCTCGAGACGCCGCTGCTGCGCTGAGCCGCTTCGCCGCGGCGCCGCGGCAGAGCCGGGATCATGTGGGAGCGGCGCGTGCGCCGCGAGCTCTTCGAGCTTGCGGCAGCCCGGTCGCGCTGCACGCAGCGCTCCTACAGTGGGCGGTATCGCCGCGGCGCCGTGGCAGAGCCGGGATCATGTGGGAGCGACGCGTGCGCCGCGAGCCTTTCGACCTTGCGGCAGCCCGGTCGCGCTGCACGCAGCGCTCCTACAGTGGGCGGTATCGCCGCGGCGCCGTGGCAGAGCCGGGATCATGTGGGAGCGACGCGTGCGCCGCGAGCCTTTC
>JAJTHZ010000017.1 GCA_021299185.1 Lysobacteraceae bacterium
CTGCGGTCGGTGGCGATCGCGCCCGCACGGCGCGATCGCCTTCGGCCGTCCGCCACCGACTGGGGGCGCTATTACGACAGCCAGCCGGTCCTGCTGTGCGGCGACGTGGCGGCCGGCGCGGCCTTCCTCGGCGCCGCGCAGCATGCGGTGCGCCGCGCGCACCACGCTGCGCAGGCACGCGCCGCAGCCGCGGAGTCGGCGTCGTGAGCCGCGTGCTCGACGCCATCGCCGCGCGCGCGCCGGGCGACATCGTGCTGCGCGATGCGCGGCACGCGCTGTGTGCGGCGGACCTGCGCGCGCGCATCGACGACCTCGCCGACGCGCTGTCGGACCTGCCGCCCGGCCCGCTCGGCAGCCGACTCGACAACGGCGTCGACTGGGTGCTGCTCGACCTGGCTCTGCGCCGCTGCGGACGCGCGCACCTGCCGCTGCCGCCGTTCTTCAGCGAGTCGCAGGCGACGCATGCGCTGCAGTCCGCGCTGGCGCTGGCGCTGCCCGCGGGCGACGGCCGCCCGGCATGGCCCGGATGCGGCTTCGCGCTGCGCGTGCTGCCGCTCGCCGCGCGCCCGGTGCACGCCGGCACCGCGATCGTCACCTACACCTCCGGCAGCACGGGCGCGCCGAAGGGCGTCTGCCTCGATGCCGGCCTGCCGGAAGCGGTCGCGGCCTCGCTGGCGCAGGCCATGGCGCCGCTCCACGTGCGGCGCCACCTGTGCCTGCTGCCGCTGGGCGTGCTGCTGGAAGCGGTCGGCGGCGTCTATGCACCGCTGCTGGCCGGCGGCGAGATCGCCCTGCCCTCGCTGGCCGAACTCGGGCACGGCGGCAGCAGCGGGATCGACCTGCCGCGCCTGCTGGCCACCCTGCACCACTTCCGCCCGCAGTCGCTGATCGCGGTGCCGCAGTTGCTGCAGGCGCTGGTGCTGGCCGCCGAGTCCGGCGCGCGCCTGCCGGATTCGCTGCGCATGCTCGCGGTGGGCGGCGCACGCGTGCCGCTGAGCCTGCTCGGCCGCGCGGAAGCCGTGGGCCTGCCGGTGTTCGAAGGCTATGGCCTGAGCGAGTGCGCGTCGGTGGTGTGCCTCAACCGCCCCGGCGCGCGGCGGCCGGGCAGCGTCGGCCGCGTGCTGCCGCACACCGCGCTCTCGCTGTCGGCGGACGGCGAGATCCGCATCGACGGCCCGCGCTTCCTCGGCTACGCCGGCGATCCGCCGCCGCCGCCCGGGCCGTGGGCGACCGGCGACCTCGGGCGCATCGACCAGGACGGCTTCGTGCACGTCGAAGGCCGCCACAAGGCGATGTACATCACCGCCTGGGGCCGCAACGTCAGTCCCGAGTGGGTGGAGTCCGAACTCACCCAGCATCCCTGCATCGCGCAGGCGCTGGCCTACGGCGAAGGCCGCGCGCAGGCGGCGGCGCTGCTGGTGCCGCGCGACCCGGCGATCGCGCCGGCGGAACTGGAGCGCGCGGTGGCCGAGGTGAACGCCGGCCTGCCCGACTACGCGCGCATCGGCGCGGTGCTGCGCGCCGACGAACCGTTCGGCGCCGCCAACGGCCTGCTCACCGGCAACGGCCGGCCGCGCCGGGCCGCGATCCTCGCCCGCTATGGCGCGGCGCTCGCCGCCTGCCCCGATTCCCGCATCGTCCGCACGCCGGAGCCGCAATCCGCATGACCCCACCGAATGCTGCATCGAACGCCGGCCTCCACGCCCGTCTGCTGGCCCAGACCGGCGCGGCGCGTCAGGAACTGCTCGCTCTGCCGATCCTGCGCGAGGCGCTCGAGGGCCGCGTGTCGCGCGCCGACTACGCCGCCTTCCTCACCCAGGCGTATCACCACGTGCGCCATACCACGCCGCTGCTGATGGCCTGCGGCGCGCGCCTGCCGGCGCGGCTGGAGTGGCTGCGCGCCGCGGTCGCCGAGTACATCGAGGAGGAAGTCGGCCACCAGGAGTGGATCCTCGACGACCTCGCCGCGCTGGGGCTCGACCGCGACCTCGCGGCCGCCTCGGCCCCGGCGCCGGCCACCGAACTGATGGTCGCCTACGCCTACGACACCATCGCGCGCGGCAATCCGGTCGGCTTCTTCGGCATGGTGCTGGTGCTGGAAGGCACCAGCGTGGCGATCGCCACCCGCGCCGCCGAGGTGATCGAGCGCACGCTCGAACTGCCGCGCTCGGCGTTCACCTACCTGCGCTCGCACGGCGACCTCGACATCGAGCACACCGGCTTCTTCGCCGCGCTGATGGACCGCCTCGACGATCCGGGCGACCAGGCGGCGGTGGTGCACGCGGCGCGCATGTTCTACCGCCTGTATGCCGACGTATTCGCATCGCTGCGCGGCCCGGCCGCGCTGGCGGTGGCGGCATGAGCGCGCTGCGCGATCGCGCGGTGGCGCTGACCGGCGCCACCGGCGGCATCGGCAGCGCGCTGTGCGCGGCCCTGGTCGAGGCCGGCGCCACGGTGCACGCGATCGGCCGCGACCACCGCCGCCTCGGCGCGCTGGCGGCGGCCCATCCCGGCCGCGTGCTGCCGCTGGCCGCCGACCTGTCGACGCCCGCCGGCGTGCAGCGCGCCTGCACCCTGCTGGCCGCAGCACGACCGGAACCGTCGGTGCTCGTGCTGGGCGCCGCGGTGTCGCGCTTCGGGATGTTCGAGGACCTCGACAGCGCCGATCTCGCCGCGATGGTCGAGACCAACCTGCTGGCGCCGATGCGCCTGGTGCACGCCCTGCTGCCGCGTCTTGCGCGCACGCGCGATCCGGCGGTGGTGGCGGTCGGCTCCACCTTCGGCAGCATCGGCTTTCCCGGCTTCGCGGCGTACTCGGCGACCAAGTTCGGCCTGCGCGGCTTCATCGAGGCGCTGGCGCGCGAGCACGCCGACGGCCCGGTGCGCTTCCAGTACCTGTCGCCGCGCGCCACCCGCACGCCGATCAACCCGCCGGCGGTGGATGCCTTGAACGCCGAACTCGGCACCGCGGTGGACGAACCGGCGGCGGTCGCGCGGCAACTGGTCGCCGCGATCGTGCGCGGCGACCGGCGGCGCCAGCTCGGCTTCCCGGAAAAACTCTTCGCCCGCCTCAACGGTGCGCTGCCGGCGCTGGTCGACCGCGCGCTGGCGAAGCAACTGCCCACGGTGCGTCGCCACGCGCGCGCAGCACCCATCGCCGCCCCGCCCGGCGCGGCATCCCCGACGACCCAGGAGGTCCTGCCATGATCCGCCGCTTGATGCCGTCCGCGCTGGCGCTCGCCTTCGCGCTGGTGCTGCCGCCCGTGCACGCCGAAGACCCTGCAACGACCGCGCCGATCGCGGCCCCCGACGCGGCGGTTGCCGCCTACACCGCGCTGCAGGCGCGCTGGGCGGAGATCAAGTACGGCCTGCCGGAGAAGGACCAGGCCGCCGCCTTCGAGGCCCTGGTGAAGCAGGCCGACGCCGCGGTCGCGGCGCACCCGCGCGATGCGCGCGTGCTGACCTGGCGCGGCATCGTGCTGTCGACCTGGGCCGGTGCCAAGGGCGGGCTGGGCGCGCTGTCGCTGTGCAAGCGCGCCAAGGCCGACTTCGAGGCGGCGCTGGCGATCGACGAGCGCGCGCTCGACGGCTCGGCCCACACCTCGCTGGGCAGCCTCTACTACCAGGTGCCGGGCTGGCCGGTCGGCTTCGGCGACGACGAAAAGGCGCGCGAGCACCTCTCCGCCGGGCTGTCGCTCAATCCCGCCGGCATCGACAGCAACTACTTCTGGGGCGATTTCCTGCACGAGGAAGGCGACGACGCCGGCGCCGAGGTGGCGCTGCGCAAGGCGCTCGACGCGCCGCCACGGCCCGGCCGCGAGCAGGCCGATGCAGGCCGCCGCGGCGAGATCGAGCACCTGCTGGCCGAACTGCACGGCTGACCCCTGCCCGGCGCGCCGCGCCGGTCCCCGATCCGCGGCGGCGGCGCGCGCCTGCGACTGCCCCCGACCTCCCCGGTCGCGCCGTCGCCGCGGTGCTTTGCGTAGACTGCCGCCATGCGCATCCTGCTGGTCGAAGACGATCCGCTGCTCGGCGAGGGCATCCAGACCGCGCTGCGGCGGGCGGCGGTGGCGGTCGACTGGCTCACCGACGGTGCCGCCGCGCTCGCCGCGCTGCGCGACGGCGGCTTCGACGTGGTGGTGCTCGACCTAGGCCTGCCGCGCCTCGATGGGCTGTCGGTGATCCGCGCGGCGCGCGCCGCGGGCGTGACCACGCCGGTGCTGGTGCTCACCGCGCGCGACCGCGTGGCCGACCGCGTGCAGGCGCTCGACCTCGGCGCCGACGATTATCTCGGCAAGCCCTTCGACCCGGACGAACTGCTGGCGCGCATCCGCGCCCTGCACCGGCGCGCAAGCGGCCAGGCGCAGCCGCAGCTCGGCCGCGAGCCGCTGCTGCTCGACCCGGTGAACTTCGGCGTGCGCTGGCATGGCCGGCCGGTCGACCTGCCGCGCCGCGAGTTCGCCCTGCTGCGCGCCCTGCTGGAACAGGAGGGCCGCATCGTCGGCCGCGAGGCGCTGCAGCAGCGCCTGTACGGCTGGGACGACGACGTGGCCAGCAACTCGCTGGTGGTGCACGTGCACCACCTGCGGCGCAAGCTCGATCCGGCGCTGATCCGCACCGTGCGCGGCGTCGGCTACTCGCTGGTGCTGCCGGCGGCCGCGCCGTGAGGCAGCGTTCGGCGCGCCGCCTGCTGGTCGCGGTGCTGGTGGCGGTGGTCTCGCTGGTGACCGCCAGCGCCGCCTGGCTGTCGTGGCGCGAGGGACGGATCGAGGCCGACGAGCTGTTCGATGCCAAGCTGGCGCACTCGGCGCGCGTGCTCGCCGCGCTGGCCGACCCGCAGGTCGACACCGCGCGCGCAGCCCTCGACGCGCCGGTCGTGGTGCAGGTCTGGCACGGCATCGCCGAGGGCGAGGGCGACGCCCTGGTCACCGCCGGCGGGCATGCCTACGAGACGCGGCTCGCGTTCCAGGTGCGCGACGACGCCGGCCGCCTGCTGCTGCGCTCCGACAGCGGCCCGCCCGGGCGCCTTGCGCCGCTCGCGCCCGGCTTCGTCGACGCGACGGTCGACGGCGAGGCCTGGCGCGTGTTCACCCTGCGCTCGGCGCGCGCGCACTGGGTGCAGGCCGGCGAGCGCGCCGACATCCGCGCCGAACTGGCCGCCGACATCGCGCTCGGCACCCTGCTGCCGATGGCCACCGCGATGCCGGTGCTGGCCCTGCTGGTGTGGGCGGTGGTGAACTGGGCCGGCCGCGGGCTGGCGCGCGTGTCGGCGCAGGTCGAGCGGCGCGCGGCCGACAGCCTCGAGCCGCTGTCGCCCGACGGCGTGCCCGAGGAACTGCGTGTCCTGGTGGCGGCGATCGACGGCCTGCTGGCGCGGCTGCGCGAGGCGCTGTCGCGCGAGCGGCGTTTCATCGCGGACGCCGCGCACGAGCTGCGCACGCCGCTGGCCGCGCTGCGCGTGCACGCGGCCAACCTGCGCGCCGCGCCCGATGCGGCGGCGCGCGCGCATTCGCAGCGCCGGCTTGACGACGGGATCGCGCGCATCGAGCGGCTGGTCTCGCAACTGCTGGAACTGGAGCGCCAGGAAGGCGCGCCGCCGCGCCGCGCCACGGTCGACCTCGCCGCCTGCGCGCGGCGCGAGATCGCCGAACTCGGCGTGGCCGGGCTCGACCGCGGCATCGCGCTGGAGCTGATCGCGCCCGACCACGCGCTGCTGGACGGCGACGAGGCCGGCCTGTCGGCGCTGCTGCGCAACCTGGTCGACAACGCGCTGCGCTACACGCCGGAGGGTGGCGCGGTGGTGGTGCGGATCGAGCCCGACGACGACGCCTGGCGCCTCACGGTCGACGACTCCGGGCCCGGCATCGCCGCCGAGGCGCGCGAGCGCGCGCTGGAGCGCTTCCACCGCGGGCTCGGCCACCTCGCCACCGGCAGCGGGCTGGGCCTGTCGATCGTGCAGCGCGTGGTGGAGCGCCACGGCGGCCGGCTGGCGCTCGACAGCGCGGCGCTGGGCGGCCTGCGCGTGGTGGTCACGCTGCCGCGCGCGGCACCACCGGACGTCATCGCGCAGGTGTAGTCTCGACGGGTCGGGTGCGCCGGGGGGCGGCGGCCCGGTTCGCCGCCGGGAGGGGCGCGGTGACCGTCGACCGTCTGCTCGCAGTCGCGTCCTGCGCGGCGTGGTGTCCTGCCGCAACGGCGCCGCGGCGGCGCCGCATGTCAGTTCCGTCCGCCGTTTCGCGTGTACTGCAGACCGGCGGCGGCAGCGCCGGCCACCCCGCGACCCCGCGGTGCGATCCCGCACCGGCCACGAGGGGCACGCGGTGACCTTCAATTCGCTGACCTTCCTGGTGTTCTTCGCGGTGGTGGTGTTCGCCCACCGCCTGCCGCTGCCGTGGTCAGTCAAGAAGACCAACCTGCTGCTGGCGAGCTACGTCTTCTACGCCGCCTGGAACCCGCCGTTCGTGGTCCTGCTGTGGCTGTCGACCGTGCTCGACTGGTGGGCCGCGCGGCGCGTGCACGAGGCGAAGACCGAAGGCGCGCGGCGCGGCTTCATGCTGGTCTCGGTGGTGACCAACCTCGGCCTGCTGGCCTACTTCAAGTACGGCGGCTTCGTGCTGGAGAACTTCGCCGCCGGCATGAACGCCGCCGGCATCGCGTGGCAGGCGCCCGAATGGGACATCATCCTGCCTGTCGGCATTTCCTTCTACACGTTCCAGACCATGTCCTACACGCTGGACGTGTACCTGCGCCGTTCGAAGCCGGCCGATTCGCTGCTCGATTTCTCGCTGTTCGTGACCTTCTTCCCGCAGCTGGTGGCGGGCCCGATCGTGCGCCCGACCGACCTGTTGCCGCAGTTCGCCAAGCCGCGCACCGCGACCCCGCCGCAGGTGCTGTGGGGATTGATGCTGATGACCCTGGGGCTGTTCCAGAAGACGGTGATCGCCGACGGCATCCTCGCCCCCACGGTCGACGAGGTGTACGCCGCCAAGGACCTGCTCGCGCCGACCGACGCCTGGCTCGGCACGCTGGCATTCTCGGGGCAGATCTTCTGCGACTTCGCGGGATACACGACGACCGCGATCGGCTGCTCGCTGGTATTGGGCTTCTCGCTGGTCGACAACTTCCGCTATCCGTATGCCGCGATCGGCTTCTCCGATTTCTGGCGGCGCTGGCACATCTCGCTGTCGACCTGGCTGCGCGATTACCTGTACGTGCCGCTGGGTGGCAACCGCAAGGGCCCGGCGCGTACCTACGCCAACCTGATGATCACCATGCTGCTCGGCGGCCTGTGGCACGGCGCGGCGTGGACCTTCGTGGTGTGGGGCGGGCTGCACGGGTTCTACCTGTGCGCCGAGCGTTTCCTGAAGGGCCGGATCGGGCACTGGGCGGTGTGGGACCGCTGGCTGCCGCGGATCGGGCTCGCGCTGCTCACCTACGCGCTGGTGAACCTGACCTGGGTGTTCTTCCGCGCGCAGGACTTCGACACCGCCTGGCGCATCATCAGCGCGATGCTGCTGTTCGATCCGGGCGGCAAGCCGCTGCTCGACACCTGGCCGGTGTACGCAACCGCCGCCACCATCGGCCTGATGCTGCTCGTGCACTGGACCATGCGTTCGCGCGAACTGCATGCCGAGGTGCAGCGCCTACCGGCCTGGCTGGTGGGGCTCACCTGGGGCGGGATGCTGTTCCTGATCGCGATCACGCAGAGCGACAGCGATGCCTTCATCTACTTCCAGTTCTGAACCGTCCGCCGGCGCGGTGATCGCCGCCGCCGAGGCGCCCTACGAGCGCGCGCTGCCGGCACTGCCGATCGCGCAAATCGCGCTGCTCGCGATCGTGTCCTTCCTGCTCGCGATGGCGGGCTGGGAGGCGTACTGGCGCGCGCAGGGCGGCGTGCCGGGCTATCGCAACAGCGACGGCCTGTACGCGATCCAGCGCCGCCGCATCGACGAAGGCGAAGGTGGCGCGCTGGTCGCGATCGGCTCCTCGCGCCTGATGTTCGACCTGCAGCTCGACGTGTGGCAGCGGCTGTCGGGCGTACGGCCGATCCAGCTGTCGCTGGAAGGCACCTCGGCGATGCCGATCCTCGAGGATCTCGCCGACGACCCCGACTTCACCGGCACCCTGTTGGTCGGCGTCACGCCCGGCCTGTTCTTCTCCGGGCGCGGGCTGCGCGGCAACGTGCCCGAGTACACGCGCCGCGAGACGCCCGCGCAGCGCGCCTCGCAGTGGCTGTCGATGCACGGGCTGGAGAACCGCTTCGCCTGGTACGAGCCGGACTTCGCGCTGTTCACCGGGATCGAGCGCCTGGACTGGCCGCGCCGCGCGGGGGTCGAGCGCTACATCGACGTGCCCAAGGTCTCGGTGACCACCAGCACCGATCGCAACCACCGCATGTGGACGCGGCTCGAACAGGACCCCGACTACGCACGCCTGGTGCAGCGGGTGTGGACGCAGCGCCAGCCGCGCGGCCCGCCGACCGCGGAACAGCAGGCGCGCATCGCGGCCGAGATCGAGCGCGAGATCGAGCGCGCGGTCGCCGCGGTGGCCAAGCTGCGCGCGCGCGGCGTGCGCGTGGTGTTCGTGCGCGCGCCGAGCGACGGCGAGGTGCTGGCCGGCGAGCAGCGCCGCTATCCGCGCGCGACGACCTGGGACGTGCTGCTGGCGCGCACCGGCGCGCCGGGCATCCATTTCGAGGATCATCCGGACATGCAGGGCCTGTGGCTGCCGGAGTGGTCGCACCTCGCCGGTGCGGATGCCGACCGCTGGACGGCGGCCCTGTACCGCGCCTACGTCGCCCTGCCGGACGCGCAGGACTGAAGGAGGACCGCATGCGCCTGCTGGTGCCGCTCGACCTCAGTGCCGCCACGCCGGCGGTGCTCGCCGCCGTGCGCGGGATCGCCGCGCGCGAGGCCACGCAGGTCTACCTGCTGCACGTCGCCGAACCAGACCCCGCTTTCGTCGGCTACGAGGCCGGCACCGACACCGTGCGCGACCAGGTGGCGCATGAATACCGCGGCCAGCATCGCGACCTGCAGGCGCACGCCGAGGCGCTGCGCGCCGACGGCATTGCCGCCACCGCCCTGCTGATCCGCGGACCCGTCGCGCAGACCATCCTGCGCGAAGCGCAGCGCCTGCCGGCCGACCTGCTGGTGATGGCCACCCACGGCCACGGCGCGGTGTTCGACCTGCTGGTGGGCAGCGTCAGCCACGCCGTGCTGCGCGGCACCACCGTGCCGCTGCTGCTGGTGCCGGTGCGATCGCGCTGAGCACGACCGCGGGCGCGCGAAAAAACGCGCCAGCCTCCGGATCGTCCCGGAGGCCGGCGCCAGGTCGCGGGACCGCCGGGGGGCGGCACCGGCCGCGCAGTCTTCGGGAACGCGCGGCGCCTCCAAGGATCGGGGCGCGACGCAGGACGCGCATCCCACGCGCGGGGGATGCGCGGCGGGGGTGGACTTGGGCCGGCCGGCTGCTTAGGCTTCGTGGACGCTCGGCGAAGGGAGATCCGTACCATGGGAACGCTGTCTAGGACCGCACTCGCGCTCGCGCTGGCGAGCGCCCTCGCACCACCGGCCGCCGCGGTCAACGTCGCCGCCGGCGGCCTCGGCCAGGTGTTGCTGTTCCCGTACTACACGGCCAATGGCAACCGGCAGACCATCGCTTCGGTGGTCAACGTCACCAACCGCGTCAAGGCCGTGCGGGTGCGCTTCCTCGAAGGCCGCAACGGCAAGCCGGTGCTGGACTTCAACCTGTATCTGTCGCCGTTCGACGTCTGGACCGGCGTGGTCGGCGCCAACGGGTCGACCGGGCCCGCGCTCCTGTCCACCTCCGACACCAGCTGCACGGTGCCGCGGCTCTTGCAGCCGCGGGCATTCCAGTCATTCCAGTACACCGGCGCTGAACAGGACTGGCTGTCCGCCGGCACCCCTGCTTCGCTCGCCACCCTGCTCGGCGCGATCGAGCGCACCCGCGAGGGCCATATCGAGATGATCGAGATGGGCCTGTTGCAAACCGGGCCACAGGCCGCGCAACTGGCGGAGGAGGCGACCCACAACCTGGCGGGCGTACCGGCCAACTGCCAGGCGTTGGTGGCTGCATGGACGCCCCCCAACGGCACTTGGGTCGTCAATGCGGCCGCGAGCATTGAGGGGCCGGCCGGTGGTCTGTATGGCGCGGGCCTGGTGGTCGATGCCGCCAACGGCACCCTGCTCAGCTACAACGCGGAGGCGATCGAAGGCTTCTACATCAACACCGCCGATCCCGGCTTCCTGCACCAACCGCCCAACAGCAGCCGGCCCAACCTGGCCGACGCCGATTGGGGCGCCCAGCCGATCCAGGCGCGCATCCAGTTCGGCAACGGCTTCTCCGCCACCTACCTGGTGCCGGGCCGCCAGACCGTGCCGAGCACCAACCAACCGTACACGCTCGATGCGCTGTCGCTGGTGCTGATCAAGAACTCGATCTTCAACGAATACGCCACCGATCCTGCGTTGGGCATGCTCTCCGAGTGGGTGGTCACGTTTCCCACCAAACGGGGCTACGTCGACGTCACGTCCGATGCAAGCGTCCGCCGTCCGTTCACCGAGGCGTTCCGCGACGACGGCGCGGCGTGCGAGCGCGTGCTGCTGCGATACTGGAACCGCGAGGAGCGGGAATCGGGCTTCGCGCCGGGCGCCGTCGACTTCGATCCGCCGCCGCCCGGCGGCGCGCCGGGCGTGCCCTCGCTGTGCGGGCAGGTCAACGTCATCGCCTTCAACCAGACCTTCACCGGTCCCGACACACCGAGTGCGCTGCTCGGCTCGACCACGCGCGTCGGGGTCCGGTTGGAAACCGCGCAGGGCCCCGTGCTCCACACCGGATGGATGAACCTGACCTTCGACGACCCGCTTTCGGCCGGCGTGAGCAATTTCATCGACAACCGGATCAATGACCCGCAGGCCGGCTCGGACGCCCTCGTCGGCCTGCCGGCGATCGGGTTCTGGGCGCTGAACTACACGCGTGCCGACGCCACGCCCGGCCTGCTCGCCACCTACGCCGGCACCGTGCGCCACCGGTTCTCGAACGAGAGCACCTCGATCTTCCCGTAGGTCCGCTCAAGGCGGCGGTTCGAAACCGTCGCCGAACAGCGCATCGGGCATCACCGTGGCGGCCAGGCCGCCGCGCGCGCTGCCACCGGCGCGACGGAAGCCGCCGCCGACATAAGCCACGCGCGATGCGACCACGATCGCATTCCCGGCGGCGTCGAGTCCGTCCGTGGGCCCGCTGCCCAGCGCAGACCAGGCCTGCGCGCGGCGGTCGAAGCGCGCGATGCGGCTGGCGGTCCGCGCGCCCGCGCGCAGGTGCTCGCCGCTGGCCAGGACCTCACCCTCGGTGGCCGCCAGCGCATTGACCGTGCGCAGGAACAGCGGACCACCGCGCAGGCCTTCGCCGCTGCCGCTGCCGAGCGCGCGCCAGCCCGCCCCGTCCCATGCGGCGACCAGGGTCGCCGGCGCACCACCTGCGGTGCGGAACGCGCCGCCGGCGAACAGCACGCCACGATCGAGGGCCAGCGCACGCACGCTGCCGTCCACGCCGGCGCCGAGCGCGCTCCAGGCCTGCGTCGCGAGGTCGAGGCGCGCAAGATGAGCAATCGCGGCGTTGCCGATGCGCTGGAAGTCGCCGCCGGCGTAGAGCATGCCGCCATCGACCTGCAGCGCACGCACGTCGCCCGACGGCGTGGCCGGTGGCCTCGACCACGCCTGGGTTGCGATCGCGAAGCGCGCGAGATTGCGCGCCGACTGGCCCCCGGCGCGCGCAAACGCGCCGCCGACATAAAGATCGCCGCCGCTGGCGGCCAGCGCCAAGACCTCGCCCTCCACGCCCTCGGCGCCCGCGCTGCCCAGCGGCGACCAGGTGCCGCCGGCGAGATCAAAGCGCGCGATGTTGCACACGGCCACGCCGCCGGCCTGCGCGAAGGCGCCACCGGCATACAGCACGCCGTCGATCGCCAGCAAGGCCGAGACGCCGACCACGATCGGCTCGCCGCCGGCCGACACGCCGCCGCCGAGTGCGGCGAACGCGCCGGTCGCCGGATCCCAGGTCGCGATGTGCGCCGCATCGGTGGTGCCGCAGCGCGAGAACGTGCCGCCGAGCGCGATGCGCCCGTCCGGCAGCGCGGCTAGGGCGCGGATGCTGCCCTCGCAGCCCTGCGCCAAGCCCGGCAGTTCCAGCCATGGCGCCGTCGTGCCGCCTTTGGGCGACCCGGCCCCGCCATCGGCAGCCAGTGAGATCACCGGCGCGATGACCGCCAGTCCGCAGAGCAAACCCCATCGGTGGATCCGCACGTCCTTTGCGCTCCCGGGGCCCACTGTGCCCGCGATGGTGCAACGTTACCGCAGCTCGCGGCGCGCGTCAGCCGGTCACCTGCGCGCCGGCACCCCGACTCAGGCCAACCCCACCGACCCCAGCACCGCCGCCAGCGGCAGCACGCTGCGCGGCTGGTGGGCGATGCGCCACAGGCCGCCGTGGGCGGCGCCGTGCATCAGCAGTTCCAGTGGATGCCCGAGCGCAGTGGCGGGATTCGCCGGCGCTTGCGGGTTGCGCAGGTCGTGGGCCAGGCAGGCGGCCATCAGCGCGGCCGCGGTGCGCGGCTCGAAGGCCTCGACGCCGAAGCGGATCGCGGCGCGGTAGGCGTTGGCGAGCAATTTGTTCTTGACCACCGAGAACGTGGTGGCCGGCGGCGCGACGTGGATCGACACCCGCGCGCCGGCCGCGCGCGCGTCGATCGCGCGCCACTGCTGCAGGCGCTTGGCCAGGGCGTAGTTGGGGCCCTGCTGCACGACTGCGCTGTCCGCGATGCCGTAGCGCGCGCCGCCTTCGGCGACCACCTCGACCTCGACATTGCGGCGCATCAGGCGCCCGCCGGACAGCGTGCCCGCGAGCGCGGCGCCGACGCCGCGCGCGGCGAAGCGGGCGTGCGCGGCGGCGCGCACTTCGGCGGGCACGGCATACACGTCGGTGGGCGTGGCGAGCATCGCCAGCGTGCTGCCGGGCCGCCGCGCCAGCACCGCGGCCTGGATGGCGTCCATCGCCGCGCTCACGCGCACGTGCAGCGCGCCGTCGAGGTAGGCGTAGGCGCCGATGGTGAGCGGCAGGTCGGACTCGCACAGCCAGTCGACGATGCCGGGCGTGTCGGCCAGCAGGTCGGCGCCGGCGTGGGCGGCGATCGCATCGGCATCCTCGCTGCTGCCGCCGCGCAGCGGCGCGTACAGCGTGGCATTGCCGGCGTCGATGTCGGCCACGATGCGGCGCCAGATGGCGGGCCGGGGCAGGTCGATCGCCACCACCTGCGCGCGCCAGCGCGCGAGTTGCGGCAGCGGGCCCATCTCGGCGCGCGCGCCGAGCAGGGCGATGCGCTGGTCGGACAGGTCGAGCGCGTCCGGATGGTCGATGACCCAGCGCACCATCGCCGCGAAGGACGGCTCGACCATGCCTGCGGCGAGCCAGGCGTCGAGCTGGCGCAGGATGGCGTCGCCGCGCAGCGCGGTCCCGCGATAGGGCACTTCCAGCGGCGCCGGCCGCGGATCGCCGCGGCCGGCGAGCCGCGCGACGCGCCAGTCGTGGCCGCGCGCGGCGAGCGCCGTGTCCAGCGTCGACTCCCGCCCTTCGACCGCGAACCGCAGCCGCCCGTGCAGGGCATCGAGACCGGCCCGCGCGATCGCCTGCGCGGCGCCCGGCGAGGCCGCGCCCGCCGCCACCAGCCGATGCACGTGCGCGGGGTAGCGGGCGTGCCAGTCGCGCTCGGCCGCGATCGCCGCCGCGCCCTCGGCATCGACCGCGCGCAGGGCGTCGGCGAACACCGCGCGCCCGAAGGCGATCGAACTGCGCTTGCCGTCGGGCCCGCGCGGAATGACGAGGCCCTGGTCTTCGGCGGCGGGATCGTGCGACATGGCGGTCGGATGCGAAGGCGGGGCCGGCAATTTACCAGCCCGCGGCAACGCGCCAGCGCGGTGGGCCCGCGATGGTGCCGGCCCCCGTGCCGGGGTGGAGACTTGCCGATGGGCTCCCTAGACTCGCAGCGTCCCCAGCCGGAGTCCGCCATGCGCCACGGCCCGTCGATCGTGCTGTCCGCCCTGCTGCTCGCCACCGCGCTGGCGGTGGGCGCGCAGCAACCGGTTCCGCCCGCCGAAGCGCCCGCGCCGACCTCGGCGACGGCCACCCCGGTGTCCGACGACGCGGCCGCTGCGGCAGGCGCAGCGACGGCGGCCGTCGCTGCGGCGCCGGCGGACGCGGGCGCGCCGGACGTCGCCGCCGAAGACCGCGCCTTCCAGACCTACGTCGATGGCCTCGCCACCGCGCTGCTCGCGCGCGAGGACCTCGCCGGCCTGGTGGTGTCGGTGGTGCGCGACGACCGCGTGCTGCTGGCCAAGGGCTACGGCATGGCCTCGCTCGATCCCGCGCGCCCGGCCGACGGTGAGACCGCGATGTTCCGCATCGGATCGGTCGCGAAGACCTTCGCCTACACCGCGGCGATGCAGCTCGTGGCCGAGGGCCGTCTGTCGCTGGACGACGTGGCGAACGAACGCCTGCCGCCGGCGCTGGCCCTGCCCGACGACGGCTACGCCGAGCCGATCCGCATCCGCCACCTGCTGACCCACACCGCCGGCTACGAGGACTCCGGGCTGGGGCATCTGTTTGTGCGCGAACCCGCGGCGGTGCCGACGCCCGAGGACTATCTGGTGCGCCACCGACCGCGGCGCGTGCGCCCGCCGGGCGCGGTGGCCTCGTACTCCAACTACAGCATCGCCGTGCTCGGCGCGGTGGTCGCCCACGTGTCCGGGATGTCCTTCGTCGACTACGTCGAGCAGCGCCTGACCGGCCCGCTCGGCATGACACGGACCACGTTCCGCGACCCGTTGCCGGCGGGCGATCCACGCGGGATGGATCGCGCGCTGGCCGCCGACCTCGCCATCGGCTACACCCGGCAGGGCGGCGCCTTCGTCGCCGGCGCGCACGAGTTCACCGGCCACATCGCGGCGGTCGGCGGTGCCTCCGCGACGGCATCCGACATGGCGCGCTGGATGCGCATGCACCTCGCCGGCGGCGCGCTCGACGGCGTGCGCGTGCTGCCCGAAGCCGGCAGCCTCGCGATGCGCGAGGCGCTGTTCCGCAACGGCGTGCGCACGCCGCCGATCACCCACGGCTTCCTCGCGCATCCGCTCGGACCCTACGAGACCTGGGGCCACGGCGGCGCGACGCTGTACTTCCACACCGGCATGGCGCTGGTGCCGGCGAAGGGCATCGGCGTGTTCGCGTCCAGCAACACCGACAACGCGCGCGCGCCGGTCGCGGACTTCGTGCGGCTGGTGCTGGAACACTTGCTGCCGGAAGCCCGGCCGGCGCCGCGGGCGGTGGCCGTCGATGCGGCGACGCTCGCGCGCTACGAGGGGACCTGGCGCAGCAACCGTCGCAACTACACCTCGCTGGAAAAGCTTCCGATCGCCTTCGGCAGCGAGGCGACGATCCGCGCCGGCGCCGACGGCGCGCTGCGCGTGAGCGCCGGCGGCGAGACCACGCGCTACGTGCCGATCGGGCCCGGCCTGTTCCAGGAGGCCGAGGGCCATGCGCTCCTCGAATTCCTCGACGGCCCCGACGGCGTGCCGGACCGCTACGTGGGGGGCTACGGCCTCGCGGTCGCCGAGCGCGTGGCGCCGGCCGATTCGATCGGCCTGCTCGCACTCGCGCTGCTGCTGGCCGTCGGCGTGGCGGTGGCGCGCCTGGCGGGGATGTTCCGCCGCGAGAAGCGCGGGCAGGCCACGCGGCCGGGACTGGCGGCGGTGCGGGCACTCGCGCTGGGCTCGGCGTTGGCGTGGATCGCGCTGGTCGTCGCGCTCGGCCTCGCGACGGCCGGCATGCTGGCCGACCGCGCCGAGGTGATGTTCACCTTCCCCTCGCCGATGCTGCGGTTCGCCGTGTGGCTCGGCCTGCTGGCGGCGGCACTGGCGGCACTGGAAGTGCTGGCCCTGGTCGCGGTCTGGCGCGGCGGCTGGCGCGCCTGGCCGAAGGTCCGCTACACCGCCGGCGTGCTGCTGCTGGCCGCGGCCGCGGCGCTGCTGTGGCGCTGGAACCTGCTCTTGCCCACGGGCTGACCGGCCCGGCGGCCCGGCGGATGCAGGATCGCCGGCGTCCCCGGATCGGCGCCGGTCGCTGGGCGCCGGTCGCGGGCCCGGACCCGCGCGCGGTTCGCGCCGCGGCGTGCAGGGTGCGTCCGGGCGCGCGATGACCGGCCCGAAACGAGGCGTCCTGCACGCGCTCAGCGCAGGCCGCAGGTCTCGATGACCGCATCCTGCAGGGCGCGCCGGCGGTCGAAGCCCATCCGATTGCCCTCGCGGCGGTATGCGGCGTCGCGTGTCGCGCGCGCCTGCGCGCAGGCGTCGGGCGCCCCGCGCGGCGCCGCACCGGCGCCGCGCCCACCGCCCGTACTGCGGGCGGGCGTCGCCTTGCCGCCGAGGCTGGGCGCCAGCCGCTCGCGCGAGGCGCGCTCCCAGGCCGCGATGCGCGCGGCTTCCTCGCGCGCGGCGCGCCGCGCGCTGGGATCGGCAGCCGGCGCCTCCAGCGTGCGCACGCCCAGCGCGGTGGCGCCGGGTTCGCAGGGCCGGTCCTGGAACACCCGCGCGCCCTGCGCGTCGCGGCACAGGTGCACGTCGGCGGCCGCCGCCGGCGCCAGGCAGGGCAACAGGAACACCGGCAGCCAACGTCGAATGAGCGCATCCATGCGGTGAGGCCTCCACACGATCCGCGGGGGATCGCTGGCCATCATCCTGGCCCGACGCGCCGGGCGCGGCCAGCGGCTTTCGTCGCGTCGCCGTGTAGGAATTCTCCGACGTGCCGTGCCACCGGCACGGCGCTCAGGGCTGGAGTTCGAGCGAGAACGTGCGTGCGCTTTGCCCCGCCGCGCTGCCCGCGACGGTCGAGCCCCCGAGCAGCCAGAAGCGCCCGCCCACCGCGGCGCTGCCGACACCGTGCAGGGCCACCGGCATCTCGGGCGCGAAGCGCCACGCATCGGCGCCTGGTGCGAGCACCTCGACGCTGCGCTCCAGGCGCGCGCCGCCGGCGAGCAGTTCGCCGCCGGCGACCACCAGGTGGCCGTCGATCACCGCGGCGGCAAAGCCGCCGCGCGCGCGGTTGAGCGGTGGCCCGGCGCGCCAGCGCGCCAGCGTCGGGTCGTAGATCGCCACTGAGTTCGTCTCCGGCGCGCGGCCGCCGATCATCCAGATCTCGCCTTGCCAGGCCAGCACCTGCGAGTGGTCGCGCTGGCGCGCGCTGGCGGGCTCGACGCGTCCGGTGGCGCCGCTGCGCAGGTCGTAGACCTGCAGGCTGCCGTCCTCGTTGCCGACATAGGCGCGGCCGTGCAGCACTGCCGCGTGGCTGCCGAAGTTGAACGCCAGTTGCGGCAGGGCGCGCCACGAGCTGGCCGCCGCGTCGTAGCGGAAGCCGCCGTTGATCGCGTCGCCGTCCACCGGCTCGCCACCGGAGAAGTACACCGCGCCCTCGAAGGCGAACGCCGCGCCGTGGTGGCGCCCGGCCGGCAGGTCGGCCAGCCGCTCCCAGGCATCGCGCGCCACGTCGTAGCGCTTGTGGCCACGCAGGTCGCCGAAGCCGCCGAGCACGTGGATGTTGCCGTCGAGGACGGTGGCGGCGACTTCGGACTGCGCAGGTTGCGGCATCGGCGCGTGCTCGCGCCAGGTGCCGCGCGTGCGCTCGGCGAAGTCGTCGACGCAGGTGGTGCCCGCGGTGGCGGCGAGGCGCACGATCTCGCGCGTGGCCGCGCCGTAGCCGTCGCGGGTCGAGGCATAGGCGAGGCGCCCGGCGCCGCAGGTGCCGAAGTCGACCGTGATGCGCCCCCACGGCACGCGTTCGACCGCCGCTGCATCGAACGCAGCGCCAAATCGCGTGCCGCGGGTCTGGATCACGTCGACATCGAGCCGATCGCCGCTGCGCGTGCCGACGCCGTTGACCCAGGCCTGCCGGCCGTCCGGCGAAAACGTGAACCAGGTCAGCACCGAGCGGCCGCCATCGAGGTCCTCGATGAACCAGCCCTCGCCGCTGCGCGCGGGCACGAACCACGCCCCGCTGCGCGCCCGCAGGCCGCTGCGTGCGCGGGCGCCGGATGCGGTCAGCGCGCGCGGTGCGCGGCAGTCGAGCTGGTCGGGCACGGTGAGCCTGGCCAGCGCGCGTTCACCGCTGCCCCAGCCGGCGGGACCGCCCCAGCGCAACACCGCATTGGCGCAGTCGCGCAATTCCAGCGACAGCGTGCCCCAGGGTTCGTCGACCACCTGCGCCGGATCGAATGCGTCGCCGAAGCGCGCGCCGCGCGGGCGCAGCACGACCGGGAAGCGGATCGTGGCGCCGTCGAACACGCTGCCCTGGGCCACGATCCAGGCCTGCTCATCGGGCTCGCCGGCGGGCGGATAGGTGAACCACGCCGCCAGCACGCGCCCGTCGTCGAGCACCTGCACGACCAGGCCCTCGCCGCTGCGCGTCGGATCGAACCACAGCCCGCTGGCCTGCGCGGGCGCAGGGCCGAGCACGGCCTTGGCCGGCGCGGCGGGCGGCTTCTGGCGATGCGGTTCGCTGCAGGCGAGCGCCGCCGGCGCGTGCAGCGCGAACAGCAGCAGGGCGCAAAGCACGCGGGCAGGGACGCGCGGCGTAGGGGCGAGGGCCATCGCAGCTCCGGCATGGTCTACGACGTTCATCGTATTTCGGGCCGGGCGGCGGCGCAAGCGACCCGGCGCGAGCGCTCAGGGTGGATCGATCTCCGCCGCCAGTGCACGCCCCGACGCCCGCACCTCGACGATGAACAGCGCCAGGGCGAGGATCACGGTCAGCACCGCCGCGCCGAACAGCAGGACCGGCAGCGGCGCGCCGATCGCGCCGGACAGCGCGCCGACGAACAGGGCCAGGATCGCGCAGCAGGTCAGGAAGGCCGACAGCGTGGTCAGGCCGATCGCGCGGTTGACCACCTGCAGGCGGCGCCGCTGGTGCACCAGTTCGCCGCGGATGCGCGCGGCGTGCGGCGCGTCGGGCGCGGCGCGCAGTTCGGCGGCCGCGCCGCGCATGCGGTCGACCACCCGCGCCAGCCGGCCGGCGAACACGCTGAGCAGGATCGCCTGCCCGTTGAGCAGGAACACCGGCGCCACCGCGGACTGGATGATGCTGGCGATGCTGGTGCTGTCGGCGGCGAACAGGTTCAAGGCGCGTCTCCAAGGATCGAGTGCCGATGATCGGCCGTGGACGGCGGCGGCGCAACGCGGCTCGCCGGTCCGCGGACGCCGCCGATGCGCGATCGCGCGGCGGCCGTGCGTCCCCGCTATCCTCGCCGCGCCCGACCATGTCGCCCCGGCTCGATGAACGACGACACGCACCCGCTGTTCCCGCGCTGCACGACGCTGCTCGCCGACCCGCGACTGCACGCCGCGCTGCGACGCCAGTTGCCGGGGCATCAGGGTGAAGACGCAGCGCTGGCCGCGATCCACCCGCACGATCCGATGCTGCTGCACTCGCTGCAGCACCACGGCGACGCGGCGCTGGCGGTCAGCCAGTACTACGGCGTGGCGCTGCAGCAGCACCGCGCGGCGCTGCAGGTGATGGCGGCCTGCGGCGTCGCGCCCGGGCGCGCGCGCATCCTCGATTTCGCCTGCGGCTACGGGCGCTGGCTGCGGCTGCTGGTCGGCGCCGCGGGCGCGGCGCAGGTGGTGGCGGCCGACATCGACGTCGACGCGGTCGACTTCGTGCGGGCGCGGTTCGGCGTCGACGCGCGCGCCTCGCACGCCGATCCGGCGCGCTTCGATGCGCCGGAACGGTTCGACTTCATCTGGGTCGCGTCGCTGTTCTCGCACCTGCCGCACGCGCTGTTCATCGGCTGGCTGGCGCGCCTGCACGCGCTGCTGTCGCCCACCGGCGTGCTGTGCTTCAGCGTGCGCGACCGCGCCCTGCTGCCGGCCGGCGAAGCCGGCGACGGCCTGCGCTACGAGACGCGCAGCGAGAACCCGCGACTGGACCCCGCGATCTACGGCACGACCTACGCCGACGCGGACTATGTCGGCGACGCGCTGCGGCACGCTGGCGCCGGCGGGCCATGGCGCCGCCTGCCGCGCGCGCTGGCGATGGAGCAGGACCTTTACGTGGTCGCGCGCGACGCCGGGCACGACCTGTCCGCGCTGGACGGTTTCCGGCACGGGCCGTGGGGCTGGCTCGACCGCTGCACCTGGGAGGCCGGCGTGCTGCGCGTGCAGGGCTGGTCCGGCGCGCGCGGCGACAGGCCGGCGACGGCGATCGAGGTGCGCGTCGACGGCGGGCTCGAACGCCACGCCACCGGCGTGTCGCGCGACGACGTGGCCGCGGCGTTCGACGACCCGCGGCTGGCCGACTGCGGCTTCGATGCGCGGATCGCGACCGGCGCGGCGCCACCTGCGTGGCTGGAGATCGATGCGCTCGATGCGCACGGCGCGCGCACGCTGCTGTTCGCGGGCCCGCCACCGATGGCGAACGCCGCAGGCTGACGCCGCCGCAGGGTCAAGGCTCGAAGCCGTTGGCGTGGATCGCGTCGAACAGCCCGCCGGTGACGTTGAGCTGGACCGTGTTGTTGCCGAGGTTGGTGTCGTTGTTGGCCGAGGACACCACACCGGTGACGTTGAACGCGCCGAAGAAGCGGTCCATCGCCAGCACACAGCGGATCGAGGCGCCCACCGCCAGCGAGGCCACGGTCGCCGCCGGCGTGCAGGTCACGCTGACGTTGCGCGCGCTGGCCGGCACGTTGCTGAATCCGCACGACACGCTGCTGGCCACGTTGGGGCCGTTGTTGCTGCAGTTGAGCGAGGCGCCGGCGCGTCCGCTGGGCGGCGGTGGCGGCGGCAGCGGCTGCGCGGCGGCGAGGTCGGCGGTCACGCTGCCCGCGCCAGCGCCGACCAGGAGCGCCACGTAGGGATAGGTCCAGGGATCGAGGCCGTCGCCCTGGATGGCGCGGATCGGCGCGATCAGCCGATCGGATTCGAGGAAGCCCCCCATCGTGCGGTTCGCGACCAGCGGGATGTAGAACTCGTACGAGGCCTGGCTGCCCATCGGCCACAGCGGTGCATTGGCGTTCTGCGGGTCGCGGCGCGGGAACTGGAACGCGGTGCCGCCAGGCACCGACACGATCGGGAACGGCGTGCCCGTGGACGGCTGCGGGCAGCCGGTGATGCGCAGGCTGGCACCGAAACTCTGGTCGGTGATCACCGCATTGGTGAACTCGATGTAGTTCCCGCTGCCGTCCATCGCGCGGTAGAAGCAGTGCACCGGCGCGTTGACCGGGTCGACCAGCACGCTGGCACCCGCCGGCGGCACGAACTGCACCGCCATCAGCCGCCCGGCCGCGGGCGAGGCGATGCCGGCCATCGTGATCCGCGTGTAGAAGCCCTGCCCCACCGTTGGCTGCGGCGGGCTGGCGATGGTGGCCTGCGACAGGAAATAGCCGGTGCCGTTCGGGGTGAAGCCAGTCACGAAGTCGGTGGCCGGCGTGTGGACCAGCGGGCCGGCGAGCCATTGGACCTGCTGGGCGGCGACGGGCGCGGCGGCCAGCGCCAGCGCGAGCACGGGCACCAGGCGCGGCGGATGGCGACGCGGAGCGGACGGGGACATGGGCGGGACTCCAGTGGGCCTGATCACGCCAACGCAATGCCGTGCCGATCCCCGCAATCGCGGCGCATGCCCGCGCTGCGGTATCGTTGCGGCCCGCCGCGGTCCGCGGCGCCCCGCTCGATGCCGCGATGACCGACACCCTGCCTGACCGCCTCTGCGCCGACCCCAAGAGCAAGTTCCACGACGCCGACCTGATGGAGCGCGGCGTCGGCATCCGCTTCAATGGCGTCGAACGCCACGACGTGCACGAGTACTGCCTCAGCGAAGGCTGGATCAAGGTGCCGGCCGGCAAGGCGCTCGACCGTCGCGGCCAGCCGATCACCTTCACCCTGCGCGGCAAGGTGGAGGCGTGGATCAAGACGCCGGGCGGCGATCCGAGCTGAGCCGCGCCGCGTGCATGGCGCGCGCCATGCGACGCGCAATCGGGCGGCGGTGAATACGTATTCAAGTGGTTGTTGGCGCGGGCGCGCAGGCCTAGTCTCGGTCCGCGTCATTCGTGACTGCGGGTGCTGAGGGGCTACCGCGGAACCATCCGGCGAAACGCCGGCGATGACGTCGACCGCGGATCGGGGCGGCGGGGAGGCACTGCGATTCCTTCGCACCGCGCCGCACGGCGTGGCGGTCGCGCTCGCGCCCGCCGCACCGCCCATGCCCGGATCCGCCCCCTCGTCGCTTCGTCCGCACCTGCTCCATTTCGACTTGGGAGGATGTGATGAGCGAGCGTCTCGAAGTGTCCCCTGCGGCCCACCGTGGCCGTCTGGCCGCGATCGCCGGTGTGTTGCTGCTGTTCGGCGCCTGGGTGGCCGAAGCGCAGTCGATCCGGCCCGGCTTCAACCGCGACGTGATCTACCAGGTGTTCGTCGACCGCTTCTTCGACGGCAGCACGGCCAACAACTACGCCGGCGATCCGCTGTACGACGCGACGGGCAGCGACCTGCAGAAGTACCTCGGCGGCGACTTCCAGGGCCTGCAGGCGCAGGTGAACTACCTGCGCGACATGGGGGTGAGCGCGATCTGGATCACCTCGCCGCTGGACAACCGCAACCTGCTCGCGATCGGCGGCTCCACCGCGCCGTACCACGGCTACGAAATGCGCGACACCCTGTTGCCGGACGAGCACCTGACCACGTCGACGCGCAGCTGGACGCCGTTCACCAACTTCGTCAACGCAGCGCACGCCGCCGGCATCAAGGTGATCGTCGATTTCGCACCGAACCACTCCAACATCCGCGGCTCGGGCGAGAA
Source organism: Lysobacteraceae bacterium (assembly GCA_021299185.1). Taxonomy (GTDB): domain Bacteria; phylum Pseudomonadota; class Gammaproteobacteria; order Xanthomonadales; family Ahniellaceae; genus UBA4656. The sequence continues at coordinate 22,903 of JAJTHZ010000017.1, forward strand.
CGGCGCGCTGTATGCCAACGGCGTGCTGCAGGCGACCTATGCCAGCAACCCCGGAGGCTTCTTTCAGACCGGGCTGAATCTCTCCGGCGGGCAGTTCGATGCGCCCTACGAGACCCAGTACTACACGCTGTTCGACCTCGCCGACCTCAACCAGCAGAACGGCACGGTCGATGCGCTGCTCAAGGCGGCGATCGCCAACCTGCAGTCGAAGGGTGTCGACGGCTTCCGCATCGACGCCACCAAGCACGTCAACTGGGGCTGGCAGTACACGCTCGCCAACCACATCCAGACCGGCAAGCGCAGCATCGTGTTCGGCGAGTGGGTGGCCGACGACGCCGGCAACCCGCTGTACGGCGACTTCGTGAAGTTCAGCAATCGCAGCGGCATCGCGGCGCTCAACTTCCCGCTGTTCACCACCATCAACAGCGTGTTCGGCCAGGGCGGATCGTTCACCACGCTGGACGCGGTGGTCGGCCAGCAGCAGGTTGACTTCCGGTACCAGAACGACCTGGTCAACTTCGTCGACAACCACGACCGCAAGCGCTTCCTCACCGTCGACACCAGCGCCGATGACCGCAAGCACCTGCACGCCGCGCTTGCCTTCGTGATGACCGCGCGCGGCGTGCCGTGCATCTACTACGGCAGCGAGCAGTACCTCGAGGGTGGCGACGATCCCGACAACCGGCGGCGGATGCCGGGCTTCAGCCAGTCCACCACCGCGTACTCGCTGATCCGCAAGCTCTCGGACCTGCGCCGCGACAACGAAGCGCTGGCCTTCGGCACCACGCAGCAGCGCTGGATCAACAGCAACGTCTACGTCTACGAGCGCAAGTTCTTCGACAACGTGGTGGTGGTGGCGATCAACAAGGGGGGCGCGAGCCAGAACGTCACCGGGCTGCTCACCTCGCTGCCCGCCGGCACCTATGCCGACTATCTCGGCGGGCTGGTCTCGGGTCCGTCGCTGGTCTCCGGCGGCGCCTTCGCCGCCAACCCGGTGGTGCTGCCGGCCAACAGCATCGCCGTTTGGCAGCGCGATCCCACGGTGGCGACGGCGCAGTTGGGCATCGTCACGCCGACCGCGGCGCAACCGGGCGTCCAGGTGTCGATCGCCGGCCAGGGCTTCGGGGCCAGCACGGGGAGCGTCCGCTTCGGCAGCACGCCGGCCACGATCGTGAGCTGGAGCGATCGCGAGATCGTCGCCACGGTGCCGGCCGTCGCCCAGGGCACGCAGGCGCTGACCGTGCGCCGCGCGGGCAGCAGCGTGAACTCCAATGCCTTCGACTTCGACGTCTACCAGTCCAAGCTGGTGCCAGTGACGTTCACGGTGAACAACGCAGCGCCCACCAACCCGGGCGACCAGATCTACCTCACCGGAAACACGGTCGAACTGGGCAACTGGTCGACCACCCGCAGCGGCGCGGTCGGCGCGATGCTCACCACGGCCGGCACCTATCCCAACTGGTGGCTGACGGTCGCCGTGCCTGCCGGCCGCACGCTGCAGTTCAAGTTCATCCGCATCCGCGCCGACGGCACGGTGACCTGGGAGAACGGCGCCAACCACGTGGTCACCACGCCGACCTCGGGCGTCGGCAATGTCAACGTGAACTGGCAGTACTGAGGAGTGGCGGCGCGGCGGCGCAGGCCGCCGCGCCGCAGCACCGGTTCGACAGCCCGCCTGGGCTGCGGCATCCTGCACACCGCGCGCGCCACCGCACGCGAGCCGCCGCCCCGATGCCCGCGACCTGGATCGAACAACGCACGCTCGACGACCGCTTTCCGGTCCGCATCGCCATCGAGCAGGACGGCCGCGTGCTGTTCGCCTTCCGCGCCAAGGCCGCGTGGCCCGGTCCGGGCGCGCAGGTGTTCTGCCTGCGCGAGCGCGAGTTCGAGCCCGGCGAGCCGTTGGAGACCATCGAACGCGTGCCGGTGCGCCACCTCGCGCGGCTGGGCGCGAAGCTGTCGGTCACGCTCGACCGCGCGCAGCGCAAGCGCTGTGAGTTCCTGATCCTCACCAAGCCGTTGCGCGACGGCAGCGGCACCTACGAGCAGGTGTTCTTCCGCACCGAGGCCGCGGTGCGCGCGCACAGGAACGCCAAGCGCGCGGAACTGAGTCTGGCGCGCGAAGCCGTGCTCGACCTCGCCATCGACGCCGCCGAACGCTACCCGTGGTCGTTCCCGGGCGCCCGCGTGGTGCGCCGCAGGCTGCCGGTCGGCGACTACGCGCTGCTGCACGAAGACCGCGTGGTGGCGATCGCCGAGCGCAAGACGCTGGACAACCTGCTGCGCGACCTCTCGCAATGGAAGGGCCTGCAGCAGCACCTGGCGGAGCTGTCGGCCTGGCCGCACGCGGCGGTGGTGATCGAAGCGCAGTACGGCGACCTGGGCGATCCGGCGAAGATCGGCGCCTGGCCCGCCGCGCATCTGCTGCGCGTGGTGGCGGAGGCCAACGCGCTGTTCCCCAGGCTGCCGCTGGTGTTCGCCGGCAACCGCAAGCTCGCCAACGTCTGGACCCAGCGCTGGTTCGCCGCGGTGGCGGCGCGACTTACGCAGCCGGTGCCGGATGCGGTGCGGGAGTCCGTCGCGCGGTTCGAACCGGACCCCGGCGCGGCCGGGCTGGACGAGCGCATCCGCCTCGCCGCATTGCACGAACTGCCGGCGGCGTTCCCCGTGGCCGCGCTGCGGCGCCTGGTGCCGGACGCCGCGCCAGCGCGGATCAAGCGCGTGCTCGACCTGTTGCGTCGCGAGGGTCGCTTCGCGACGGAGGGCCATGGCCGGGGCGTGCGCTGGCTGCGCCGTGGGCCGGGGTGAGCGCGGTCCCGGCGTCAACCGACGCGGCATCTGCGCGTTGCGTGCGGTGACGTCCGTTCGGGCGGCCGGAGGACCGCGACGCCGATGACCGCTTCGTTCGCCCCCCAGAACCTGCTGTTGCTGGCCGCGACCCTTTCGTCGGCGAGTGCCTGGGCGCAGGCCCCCTGCCCCTTCGCCGCCACCCAGCAGCGCTTCACGCAACTGCTGCAGGCGCAGAACCTGCCCGGCGGCGCGCTGCTGATCGGTGATCGGCAGGGCATCCTGCTGGAGCGCTACTACGGCACCTACACCGCGCAGACCGTGGTGCCGATCGCATCGGGCAGCAAGCTGGTGTCGGGCGTTCGCATCCTGCAGTTGATCGACCAGGGCGTGATCGACGCCACCGCCCCGGTGTCGAGCGTGCTGCCGCAGTTCACTGGCGAAAAGGGCACGATGAACGTGCGGCAGATGTTCTCGCACACCGCGGGCTACGGCGACGACTCGGGGGATCCGCTGGTGTTCGACCGCACGATCACGCTGGCGCAGGCGGCGGACGAGATCGCCTGCTGCCGCCCGCTGCCCACGGGTTACACCGTTGGCGGGCAGTTTTCGTACGGCGGCGTGTCGATGCACATCGCCGGCCGCATGGCCGAGGTCGCCACCGGCAGCGACTGGCAGGCCGGCTGGCAGGCGCAGTTGGGCGCGCCGCTCGGCATCACCAGCATCGACTGGCAGGCGTTCGGGCCGACCACCAATTACTCGATCGCGGGCGGCGCGCGCAGCAGCCTGCGCGATGCGGGACGCTTGTTGCACCTGCTGGCCAACGACGGGCGCTCCAACAATCGCCGCCTGCTCTCGCTTGGCGCGGCCGATGTCCTGCTCGTCGACCGCGCGGCCGGGCTACCGGTGGCGAGCGCGCCGCCCAACGTGTCGGCGCCGGTGCGCTACGGCCTCGGCGCCTGGATCGACGGCCTCGGCGGTCCCGACCGCCCGCGCTTCGTGCACAGCCTCGGCGCCTTCGGCTTCATGCCGTGGGTCGACTTCGAACGGCGCGTGTTCGGCGTGTTCATGATCCGCGGTTTCGGCGCGATCAACAGTGCGGCGATCCCGGCCTACCGCGAGATGCTGGCCGCGATCGACGCCGAACTCGCGACCGGCACCTGCGGCTGGGAGCAGCGCTTCGACGAGGTGTTCGTCGACGATCTCGAGGCGCGTTGACGCGACCCGACCGGGATGTGGGAGCGGCGCGCGCGCCGCGAGCTTTTCGGACCCGCCTCACGCGCCATCGCGCTGCACGCAGCGCTCCTACAACCGCAGGCCCGGCGCCGCCGATGAACCCGCGCAGGCCCCCTGGCCTGTGGGCGTTGTGGGAGCGGCGCGTGCGCCGCGAGCCTTTCGAGCCTTGCGGCAAGTGCCATCGCGCTGCGTGCAGCGCTCCTACACCCGCTCGCACCGCCCGGGTGTCCAACAAGCGTGTGGACGCGTCGCGCGTCCGATCACGCCGCCGCGCGCGTCGCCTGCGGGTGGCGGAAGCGCGAAAGGAGGTTGTTCCACTGCTCGCGCGCGACCTTTTCGTGCTGCTCCTTGACGTGGCCATAGCCGCGGATGTGTTCGGGCACGGACGCGATCTCGGCCGCCAGCGCGACGTTTTCGCGCGTCAGGCCGGCGATCAGTTCCTCGACCGCCGCGACGTAGTCGGCGATCCACTGCCGCTCCATGCGCCGCTCGGCCGTGCGGCCGAACACGTCGAGCGCGCCGCCGCGCAGGAACTTCAACTTGGCGAGCACCCGGAACGCATGGCGGATCCACGGGCCGTACTCGGCCTTGGTCAGGTGGCCGTCGGCGTCCTTCTTCGCCAGCAGCGGCGGGGCGAGGTTGAAGTGCACCTTGTAGTCGCCGTCGAAGGTGCGCGCGATCTCGTCCCAGAACCCGGGCTGCGAATACAGGCGCGCGACCTCGTACTCGTCCTTGTAGGCCATCAGCTTGAAGGCGTAGCGGGCGACCGCCTCGGCGAGCTTCGTGCTGCCGGGGACCTTCGCCGATTCCGCGGCGCGCACCCTGGCCACCAGGTCGGCGTAGCGCCTGGCGTAGGCTGCGTCCTGGTAGTCGGTGAGGAAGGCGACGCGACGCGCGATGACCTCGTCCAGGCTGCGCGAGATCGCGCGGTCGTCGAGCACGGTGGCGTCGATCGTCTTCGGGTCGGCCTTGAGGCCTGCCGCGCGGCGCACGAAGTCGACGTCGTGCGCGGCGTAGCGGCCCCAGCCGAAGGCCTTCAGGTTCATCTGCACCGCGGCGCCGTTCAATTCGATCGCACGCTCGATCGCTTCCAGCGACACCGGCACCAGGCCCTTCTGCCAGGCGTAGCCGAGCATGAACAAATTGGTCGCGATCGAATCGCCGAGCAGCGCGGTGGCGAGATCGGTGGCCTCGATCATCTCCGGCGCGACGCCGCCCGAACCCTGCCGCACCGCCTCGATGATCTGTGCGGCGGGGAACTTGAGGTCGGCGTTGCGGGTGAAGGTGCCCGGCATCGCCTCGTAGGTGTTGAGCACCACCTTGGCGCGCCCGGCGCGGATCTTCGACAGCGCCCAGTAGTCGTTGACCACCACCATGTCGGCGCCGAGCACCAGGTCGGCCTCGCCGGCGGCGATGCGCACGGCGTGGATGTCCTTCGGCTCCTTCGCGATGCGCACGTGGGTGGTGACCGCACCGCCCTTCTGCGCGAGCCCGGTCTGGTCGAGCACGGAGGCGCCCTTGTGCTCGAGGTGCGCGGCCATGCCGAGCAGCGCGCCGATGGTCACCACGCCGGTGCCGCCGATGCCGGTGACGAGGATGTTGTACGGCTGGTCGAGCGCCGGCAGCACCGGCATCGGGAGTTTCGAGAAGTCCGCTTCGCCGCTGCCCTTGTTCTTGCGCAGCGCGCCGCCGTGGATGGTCACGAACGACGGGCAGAAGCCCTTCACGCAGGAGAAGTCCTTGTTGCAGGAACTCTGGTCGATCGCGCGCTTGCGGCCGAACTCGGTCTCCAGCGGCAGCACCGACACGCAGTTGGACTTGACCCCGCAGTCGCCGCAACCCTCGCAGACCAGCGAGTTGATCATGGTGCGCTTGGGCGGATCGACCATCAGCTTGCGCTTGCGGCGGCGGCGCTTCTCGGCGGCGCAGGTCTGGTCGTAGACCAGCACGCTCACGCCCGGCACCTCGCGCAGGCGCTTCTGCACCGCGTCGAGCTCGTCGCGGTGGCCGAACTCCACGCCGTCCGGGAACAGCTCGTGGCGCGACCACTTCTCCGGCTCGTCGCTGAGCACGATGATGGTCTTGACGCCTTCCGCGCGCACCTGGTGCGCGATGTCGGGCACGCTGAGCGTGCCGTCGACCGGCTGGCCACCGGTCATCGCCACCGCGTCGTTGTAGAGGATCTTGTAGGTGATGTTGACCTTGGCCGCGATCGCCTGCCGGATCGCCAGCGAGCCGGAGTGGAAGTAGGTGCCGTCGCCGAGATTCTGGAAGACGTGCTTTTCCTGGGTGAACGGCGCCTGCCCGCACCAGGTCGCGCCTTCGCCGCCCATCTGGGTGAAGGTGTCGGTGCGACGGTCCATCCAGGTGACCATGTAGTGGCAGCCGATGCCGCCGAGCGCGCGCGAGCCTTCCGGCACCACGGTCGAGGAGTTGTGCGGGCAGCCCGAGCAGTAGTGCGCGGGGCGCGCGAAATTGGCGCGCGGCAGCGCGAGTTCGGCTTCCTTGGCGTGGATGAAGGCGATGCGGTCGCGAATCGCCTCGCTGGTGAAGAAGCGCGCCAGGCGCTTGGCGATCACCAGCGCGATCATCGCCGGGGTGAGTTCGTGCGTGCTCGGAAGGATCCAGTTCCCTTCCTCGTCGAACTTGCCGACGATGCTGGGACGGCGCGCCTGGTCCCAGTTGTACATGTGCTCCTTCATCTGCGATTCGATGAAGGAGCGCTTCTCCTCGACCACGATGATGTCCTCGACGCCGCGCGCGAAGGCGCGGATGCCTTCCGGCTCCAGCGGCCAGGTCATACCGACCTTGTACACGCGGATGCCGATCTCTTCGCAGTCGCGGCGCGACAGGCCCAGGTCGTCGAGCGCCTGCAGCACGTCGAGGTAGCTCTTGCCGGTGGTGACGATGCCGAGTCGCGCCTTCGGCGAGTCGATCACGATCTTGTCGAGGTGGTTGGCGCGCGCGAAGGCGATCGCGGCGTGCATGGCGTACTTGTGCAGCCGCATCTCCTGGTCGAGCGGCGGGTCCGGCCAGCGGATGTTGAGCCCGCCGGGCGGCAGCTCGAAGTCCTCCGGCATTGCGATGCGCAACTGGTGCGGGTTGACGTTGACCGAGGCCGAGGACTCCACCGTTTCGGCGATGGTCTTGAAGCCGACCCAGCGCCCGGTGAAGCGGCTCATCGCCCAGCCGAGGATCCCCATGTCGAGGATGTCCTGCACGCCCGCCGGATTGAGCACCGGCATCATCGCCGAGACGAACTCCTGCTCGCTGCCGTGCGGCAGGGTCGACGAGCGGCTCGCGTGGTCGTCGCCGGCCAGCACCAGCACGCCGCCGTGGCGCGACGTGCCTGCGGCGTTGCCGTGCTTGAACGCGTCGCCGCAGCGGTCCACGCCCGGGCCCTTGCCGTACCACATGGAGAACACGCCGTCGTACTTCGCGCCGGGGAACAGGTTGGCCTGCTGCGAGCCCCACACCATGGTCGCGGCGAGGTCCTCGTTGAGGCCGGCGGTGAACTCGACGTTGTAGGCCTTGAGGTGCTTCTTCGCGCCCCACAGGGATTGATCGAGCCCGCCCAGCGGCGAGCCACGGTAGCCGGAGATGAACCCGCCGGTGTTCAGCCCCGCGGCCTTGTCGCGCAGCGCCTGCATGATCGGCAGGCGCACCAGGGCCTGGATGCCGCTCAGGTAGATGCGGCCTTCCTGTCGCGTGTACTTGTCCTCGAGCGTGTAGTTGCGGTCGACCTGGGGCTGGATGATGGCGGCCATGGCGCGGATTCCGTGCGACGGTTGCAGAAGGGGTGGATGCGCGGGGTTCAGGCCCCGCGCGCGGCGCGGCGCGCGGCCGCGGCGGCGCTGCGGCGCGGCGCCGGGTAGCGCGGTCGCGCCTCGGCGATGCGTGCCGGGTCGGTGAGCACCTCGACTCCGGCCTGGGCGCAGGCCGACAGCAGCTCGCGGTCCAGCGTCGCTAGCGGCAGGCCGCGCCGGCGCGCGCAGTCGAGATAGGCGTAGTCGTAGCTGGTCAGCCCCAACTCGAACGCCGCCACGGTGTAGTCGACCAGGCTCGGCTCGCCGGCGTCGTAGGCGATCGGGAACTGCGCGCCCTGCGAGACCAGGGCGCGGAACTGCGCCTCGTCGAGGCGGCCGCGGCGGCGTGCGGTCAGCGCGACGTTGGCGAACTCCACGCGCAGGATGCGCGGCGCGACCAGGGTCAGGGCCGGGCACTGCTCGCGCACGGCGGCGGCCAGCGGGCTTTGTTCGTCGGGCAGGAACACGCCGGCGACGATCGAGCAGTCGACCACGAAGGTCGTCGGCAGGCGCAGGGCGGCGGCCATCAGCGGCGGCCTTCCTTGCGCCACTCGAGGATCTCGTCGACCGTGGTGCGCGACAGGCCGGAGGTGGCGCGCGTCTCCTTGATCTCGTCGATCAGCGCGCGCAGGCGCGCCTGTTCGTCGACCGCGCGCACCGGCACCAGCCGCGCCACCGGCTCGCCGTGGCGGGTGATGGTGACTTCCTCGCCGCGCTCGACCATGTCGAGCAGCTCGGACAGCTTGGTCTTCGCCTCGAAGGCGCCGACGGTGGCCATGCCCAGCCCTCCAACTGGTTGACTAGTTGTCATGATAGCCGCGCCGCGTCGGCCCGGCCAGTGCGGCGCCGTTTTCGCTATCCTTCGCGGCCAATCGATCGATCAAGGACGATGCCATGCGCGCGACCCTCCCCCTCGCCCTGTGCCTGCTGGCCTTGGCCGCGCCGGCGGCCGCCGACGATGCCCACCGGCAGTTGCTGCAGCAGTCGATCGCGCTGGAACGCATCGCGACGACGCCGGGGCAGCGCGCGAGCGATGCGATCCCCGCGGCGTGGCGCACCCAGGGTCGCAGCATCGCCAGCGACGCCGACCCCGTGCTGGCCGCCAAGGCGCGGCGGCTCGGGGCGTGGGCGGAAGCGCTTGCCAGTTCTCCTGGACCCGGCGCGCTGTCCGCGCCGCGTCCGGCGCCCGAAATGATGCAACTCTCCGGCGCCGCCGGCCGGTCCTGCGCGGCCGCGATCCCGCTGCCGGAAGGCCGCGCGCTGCGCGTGCGGGCCACGCCGGGCGAGGCGCTCTGGTTCCGCGTCGACGCCGGCGACGCACGTGCGCTCAACGTGGCCACCCACGGTTCGACGGTCGATCCGGCGCTGTCCGCATTCGAGGACTGCCGCGTCCTCGATCGCGCCCCGGCCAGCGCCAGCGACGACAACCTCGGCCTGCAGGCGGAGCTCACGCTGCTGCCGCGCAAACAGACGTTCTGGTTCGTGCGCGCCGACGTGCTGGCCGGCAGCGGCGACCTGGTACTGGCCGCGCAGCGCGCGATCGCGGTCACGGGCCGCGTGACGCGGCAGGCGGATGATTCGCCGCTTCGCGATATCCGCGTCACGGCCTGGCGCGTCGACAGCGCGTTTCCGACGTTCGCGGGCGAGGCAGTGACTAACGCCAACGGCGGATACGCGCTGAGTCTAGTCGGCGACGGTACGTTTGCTTTTCGGACTGCCGATGCCTTCTTCAACAGCTCTCCATCTGTGGTGCACCAGGCATTCGACGGCTTCCGGTGCAGCGATGGATCGTTCGGCGACCTGCAGAATTGCGGCACGGCGAACGCCAACTACACGCCGGTGTCCATTGCCGATCCGGGCGAACGCGTGATCAACTTTGCGCTCGAACGGGCGGGTACGCTGACTGGTACCGTGACCTCGTCGCGCGGCGGACCGGTCGTGGACGCGAGGATGGTGCTGCACAATGCGACCGGCGGCGAATTGTGATCGACGCAGACCGATTCACTGGGCCGCTATCGGTTCGAGAACGTACCGCTCACGCCGTTTCTGATCAGCGCTTTCGCAATCGACCACGCGCGCACGCTGCATGCGAGCCTCGAATGCCCTCCGAACCCATTCTTCATCGTCTGTCCATGGTCGTCTGGGGCTTCAGTGACCGTTGCACCAGAGACGCTGGAGCGTGTCGACATGGTGTTGCGACGAGAGCAGTCCATTGTGTTGACATTGACCTTGGATGGCATGCCGTTGCCGCAAGAAGCGGTCGGCGGCCTCATTCAACCTCTGTTGCTGAACGCCAACGGGGTATCGGTGGGTGGCTCGACTGCCCTGGGTGCGGGGCGCTTTCGCTTGGGTCCGGCACCACCCGGCCAATACCGGATCAAGGTTGTCTCAAGCGTGGCCTACGCGCAGCTTTTTCCCAACGTTCGCTGTGCAGGCGACTGCACTGCCGAACTTCCCCAGTCGGGACTCGTCACCGTCGTCGACGACCAAACCGATCCGCAGGTCTCGATGGACCTACGCCGCCTGCCGCGCATTAGCGGGCGCGTTTCCGCCGACGGTTCAGGCTTGCCGGCAGTTGGTGTGGAGGTTCGGGCAATCCCGACCTCACCGTTTGCCAGCAGCTTCGCCAGTATGACGGACGTGGACGGCCAGTACACCATCGCCAGAGTACCGCCGGGCACTTACATCCTGCACTTTGTCTCCTCGCTGCACGTGGACGAGCTCCACGACAACCTGCGGTGCGAATCGAGCAGCCCGCTTGTCGAATGTCCGGGAGCGACGCTGCTCTCCATCGGGCTCGATGCTCCAGACCGCGTGGTGGACGCCGCTCTGAGCCGGTCCGGCCGGATCGCTGGGCGCATGACATCGGGAGGGAGGCCGCTCGCGAACCGGTTTGGGTCGCTAGCGCTGCTCGCAAGCAGTGGGGCCCAACGGCGCATCATCGGCATTGCCACCGACGATGACGGGCGTTACGTGGCCGATGACGTTACGACCGGAACGTCGCTGGTCGCGCTTCGCGCCGATAGCCAAAGTGTCGTACCGCTCATCTGGCGAGGGATAGAGTGTCCGAGCGCGGCCTTCGGCGGCGCGTGGACGGCGTGCGCACTCGACCAAGCCGAGCCGATCGCGATCGCTGCCGGCGAACTCCGTGCCGGGATCGACTTCGACTTGCGGGCCAACGGATCGCAGCGCGTTCGCGTGCTCGGCACGAAGAACGGCCAACCGCTTGCTGGCGTCATTGTTGACGTGTGGGACGCGAATGGCCTGCGCGTGGACACGCGCACGACCGGCAGCGATGGGCGAGCCTACCCTACGGTGCCGCAGACAGTTTCCGCGCCATACGCGTTGTCCACCGACAACGACCGCGGGCTGATCAACGAGGTCTGGCAGGACATCCCCTGCCCGGCCGGTTCGGTGTTCTTCGGGAGTTGCGCCCTGACCGGCTTCACGCCCGTGACCTTGCCGGCAGCGGCCAATGCCCCGGAAATCGTCTGGAGCCTCGGACGTTCGCTACCACTGTTCGCCGATGGTTTCGAGCCGTGAGTCGTGCTGCGCGCGCCGCGGCATGCGCGCGGCGGCGCTGACGGCTCCGTGCATGGCGTCGCCACGCTGCACGTAGAAGACGCCGGTGGCACCGGCGCGCCGGTTCTGTTCTCGCAAGGCTTGCTGTGGGACACGCGATTGTTCGAGCCGCAGGTCGCCGCGCTGCAGGGGCGGTATCGCTGCATCGCGTACGACCATCGCGGCCAGGGTCGCAGCGAGGTCACGACCCACGGCTACGACATGGACGCGCTGGCCGACGACGCGGCCGCGCTGATCGAGCGCCTCGACGTGGCGCCGGTGCACTTCGTGGGCCTGTCGATGGGGGGCTTCGTCGGGCTGCGGCTGGCGATCCGGCGCCCGGAACTGCTGCGCTCGCTGGTGCTGATCGACACCTCGGCCGAAGCGGAGGCGCGCAGCAAGGTGCCGCGATACCGCTTGCTGAACTTCATCGCCCGCTGGTTCGGCTTGTGGCCAGTGGTCGATCGCGTGATGCCGATCCTGTTCGGGCCGAGCTTCCTCGGCGACCCCGCGCGTGCCGCCGAGCGCGCCGAATACCGCGCGCGATTGCTGGCGCTGGGCCGCATCGGCACCCCGCGCGCGGTGCGCGGCGTGATCGAACGTGCCGGCGTCGCCGACCAGTTGCACCGCATCCGCACGCCGACCCTGGTGCTGGTGGGCGAGGAGGACGTCGCGACCCCGCCGGCGCGCGCCGAGGCACTCGCGGACGGCATCGCCGGCGCGCGGCTGGTGCGCATCGCCGGCGCCGGCCACACGTCCACCCTGGAGCAGCCGGCAGTGGTCAACGCCGCGCTGGCCCGCTTCCTCGCAGAACAAGGCTGAACCGCGCGCCGGATTGACCGAAGTCGGGGCTGGCCGCCCGCGGGTCGCCTAGCCTGCGCGCATCGGTTCACCGGAGGCCGCGACCATGGGCCGCTTCCTGTTCCTGCTGCTGGGCCTCGCTGCTCTGCTGTTCCCGCCCGCCGCACGCGGCGCCGCGCCCGACGCCTCGGTGCCGCGCCCGGTCGAGGTGCACTTCATCTCCGGCGAGGGCTGCCCGCACTGCGCGAAGGCGCGACCCTTCCTCGCCGACCTCGCCGCACGCCACCCCGGCGTGACGGTGCACGAGATCGAGATCTGGAAACACCGCGACAACCGCCCGCACGCCCGCGCGCTGGCGCAGCGCTGGGGCATCGAACTCGAATCGGTGCCGGTGATCCTGGTCGGCGCGCGCTGGTGGGTCGGCTTCGCGGAAGAGCCGATCGGCCGCGAGATCGCGCAGGCCGTCTCGGACTGCCTCGCACAGGGCTGTCCCGAACCTGTCGCCGCGGCGCCGGCCGCCGCAGCCGCCGGCGGCAGCACCGCGATCGCGATCCCGCTGCTCGGCACGATCGACCTCGGCGCGCGTTCGCTGCTGGCCAGCACCGTGCTGATCGCCTTCGTCGACGGCTTCAACGCCTGCTCGCTGTGGGTGCTGACCCTGCTGCTGGCGGTGACCCTGCACACCGGATCGCGTGGCAAGGTGGTGGTGATCGGGCTGACCTTCCTCACCGTCACCTCGGGCGTGTACGCGCTGTTCATCGCCGGGCTGTTCGGTGTGATGAGCGTGCTGTCGTTCGCCGACGGGCTGCGGGTGCTGATGGCGCTGATCGCGCTGCTGTTCGCGGTGGTTAACGTCAAGGACTACTTCTTCGGGTCTGTTGAAATTCAAGTGGGTTATGCCGGGCGAGCGACATGCGGGTTGACCGAGTAGAAGTCGAGCTTTCCGGCGATCAGGAAAATGACGGTTCGGATCGTGGACAGGCGGGTGAATCCACGTGCCCTGCGTTTGGC
>JAJTHZ010000155.1 GCA_021299185.1 Lysobacteraceae bacterium
GCGCCGCCGTCGCCCGCGCCCGGCTCGACGCCCTGCACCCGCGCAACGGGCTCGCGCTGCGCAGCCAGCGGCTCGGCGCGCTGCGCCAGCGCCTGCTGTCGCGCATCGCCGGCGCCACCGAACCGCCGGCCCGGCGCCTCGCCGCGCTGGCGCGCGCGCTCAATGGCGTCAGCCCGCTGGCCACCCTCGACCGCGGCTACGCCATCGTGCGCGGGCCCGACGGCCGCTCGCTGCGCGAGGCCGCCCAGGCGCCCGCCGGTACGCCGCTGCGCATCGACCTCGCACAGGGCAGCATCGCCGCCACCTCACGCGGCCCCTGGCCCGCGGACTGACCCGCGCCGGTAAGGATTGTGCGTCCCCGGCGGTCCCCACACCGCATGGGTTCCGCCTCCGACCACCCCGAACGCCCGCACCGCGCGCCGCGGCCTCCACGCGCGGTTGACGCTGCCATCGCGCGATCACCACAATCGGGGCTTGTGCCGGCCATACCGGCCGCGCCGCAGCACGCCCGTGGGGAGGGTCCGTGATGAAGGCTTCCGATCTGTTCGTGAAGGCACTCGAAGCCGAGGGCGTCCAGTACGTCTTCGGCATCCCGGGCGAAGAAAACCTCGACCTGCTGGAATCGCTGCGCACCAGCACCATCAAACTCATCCTGACCCGCCACGAACAGGGCGCGGGCTTCATGGCCGCGACCTACGGGCGGCTCACCGGCAAGGCGGGCGTGTGCCTCGCCACGCTCGGCCCCGGCGCCACCAACTTCGTCACCGCCGCCGCCTACGCGCAACTCGGCGCCATGCCGATGCTGATGATCACCGGCCAGAAGCCGGTGAAGGTGTCCAAGCAGGGCCACTTCCAGATCGTCGACGTCGTCTCGATGATGCGCCCGCTCACCAAGTACACCAACCAGATCGTCTCCGCCGACAACATCCCCGCCCGCGTGCGCGAGGCCTTCCGCCGCGCCGAGGAAGAGCGCCCCGGCGCGACGCACCTCGAACTGCCCGAGGACATCGCCCACGAGCAGTCCGACTCCATCGTGCTCAAGGCGAGCTTCCACCGCCGCCCGATCGCCGACGACAAGGCGATCAGCCACGCCGCGGACGCGATCACCGCGGCGCGCCGCCCCATCCTGATGATCGGCGCCGGCGCCAACCGCAAGTTGAGCGCCAAGATGCTGCGCGAGTTCATCGACAAGACCGGAATCCCCTTCTTCACCACCCAGATGGGCAAGGGCGTGGTCGACGAGACCCACCCGCTGTGGCTGGGCAACGCCGCGCTGTCGGATGGCGACTTCGTGCACAAGGCGGTGGAAAACGCCGACTGCATCATCAACGTCGGCCACGACGTGATCGAAAAGCCGCCGTTCTTCATGCGCCGCGGCCTGCGCACGGTGATCCACATCAACTACTCCAGCGCCGAAGTCGACACCGTCTACTTCCCGCAGATCGAAGTCACCGGCGACGTCGCCAACACCATCTGGCGCCTGAATGAATCCATCGCCCCGCAGAAGCACTGGGACTTCACCTACTTCGACAAGGTGCGCGACAACCTGCTCGCGCACCTCGCGCTGGGCGCCGACGACGACCGCTTCCCGATCTATCCCGTGCGCATGGTCCGCGAGATCCGCGAACTCATGCCCAACGACGGCATCGTCTGCCTCGACAACGGCATGTACAAACTCTGGTTCGCCCGCTACTACAAGTGCCGCGAACCGAACACCCTGCTGCTCGACAACGCACTCGCCACCATGGGCGCCGGCCTGCCGTCCGCCATGGGCGCGCGCATGGTCTACCCGAACCGCAAGATCGTCGCCGTCTCCGGCGACGGCGGCTTCATGATGAACTCGCAGGAACTGGAAACCGCCGTGCGCCTGGGCATGAACATCGTGCAGATCGTCCTGCGCGACAACGCCTACGGCATGATCAAGTGGAAGCAGGCGAACATGAAGTTCGCCAACTTCGGGATGGACATGGGGAATCCCGATTTCGTGAAGTATGCCGAGTCGTATGGCGCGAAGGGCTGGCGGCCGAACTCGGTGGCGGAGTTCCGGTCGATGTTCCAGCGCACGCTGGAGGAGCCCGGCGTTCACCTGATTGACCTCGCCATCGACTACTCCGACAACGACCGCGTCCTGAACAAGGAAATCAAGGAGCTTTCCGCGAAGCTGTAAGCCGCGGGGACCAAGGTCACCTCTGCTTCCAAGCCCCCGAGTGACGTAGGGTGCAATGAGCGCAGCGAATTGCACCGCCCCCATCGAAGCGGCGCAATTCGCTGCGCTCATTGCACCCTACGACGAGCTCCGCGCCCCCGAGCCACCGATTCCTGAGCCCCACTCCCCTTGGCGATGGTGCTTGCAACAACCCGAGCCCCTCTCCCCTCGTGGGATGGTGCTGGCGACAACCCGAGCCCCACTCCCCTCGTGGAATGGTGCTCGCGACAACCTGAGCCCCTCTCCCCTTGTGGGAGAGGGGTTGGGGTGAGGGATGCGGGCTTGCCTCGCACCCCGCCCCCTCATCCGCCCTTCGGGCACCTTCTCCCACGCGGGGAGAAGGAAATGCCCCAGTCGGTTGGGCCGTTCGACTGATTTCAGGAGCCTGCGATGCTGAAGCCAACCTACCCCTACTACCTCGCGAACGAAGCCGTCTTTGCGAACACGGACCTCGAGGTCACGGACAAGTACACAGGCACGGTCGCAACCCGCGTCGCGCAGGCCGACACGAAAGCCATCGACGCCGGCATCGCCGCCGCCCACCACGCCCAGCCGGCGATGCAGGCCTTCCCCGCCTACAAACGCCAGGCCGTCCTCGAACACTGCGTCCGCCGCTTCACCGAGCGCCACGAGGAAATCTCGCAGGCGCTCTGCATCGAAGCCGGCAAACCCATCAAGGACTCCCGCGGCGAAGTCACCCGCCTGATCGACACCTTCCGCGTCGCCGCAGCCGAATCCCTGCGAATCGGCGGCGAAGTCATGAACCTCGAGATCAGCCAACGCGCCGTCGGCTACCGCGGCATGTACAAGCGGGTGCCCATCGGCCCCTGCTCCCTGATCAGCCCGTTCAACTTCCCGCTCAACCTCGCCGCGCACAAGATCGCCCCGGCCATCGCCGCCGGCTGCACCTGGGTGATGAAGCCCGCCTCGCGCACGCCGATCGGCGCGCTGATCATCGGCGAGATCCTCGCCGAGACCGACCTGCCCAAGGGCGCCTTCTCCATCCTGCCCGCCCACCGCGAGGGCGCGGACCTGTTCACCACCGACCCGCGGCTGAAACTCCTGTCCTTCACCGGCTCACCCGCCGTCGGCTGGGACCTCAAGGCCCGCTGCGGCAGCAAGAAGGTGGTGCTGGAACTCGGCGGCAACGCCGCCTGCGTCGTCGACCGCGATCAGCGCGACCGACTCGACCACGTCGTCTCGCGCCTGATCTTCGGCGGCTTCTACCAGTCCGGCCAGAGCTGCATCCACGTCCAGCGCGTCATCGCCCACGCCGATATCTACGACGAACTCAAGGCCAAGTACGTCGCCGCCGCCAAGGCCCTGGTCATGGGCGACCCCAAGAACGAAGACACCTTCATCGGCCCCATGATCAGCGAGGGCGAGGCCAAACGCCTGCACGGCTGGATCCAGAGCGCCGCCGCGGCCGGCGGCAAGATCCTGTGCGGCGGCAACCGCAACGGCGCGATGCTGGAGGCCACCATCATGGAAGACGTGCCCCGCCACACCGACCTCGTCGTCGAGGAAGCCTTCGGCCCCGCCGTCGTGCTGTCGAAGTACACCGACTACGAAGCCGCGCTGGCCGAGGTCAACGACTCCAAGTTCGGCCTGCAGGCCGGCATCTTCACCGACGACATCCACAAGGCCATGCGCGCCTGGGACGTGCTCGAAGTCGGCGGCGTCCTGATCGGCGAGGTACCGAGCTTCCGGGTGGACAACATGCCGTATGGCGGGGTGAAGGATTCGGGGCTGGGGCGGGAGGGGGTGAAGTTTGCGATTGAGGATATGACGGAGATTCGGTTGTTGGTACTGCGGGATCGATAGTTGCTGAATGCACCGCCCATGCCCATGACCTAAGCTCAGCCCCTCTACTTCGCAGGAGACGTTTGCATCAACGGTCCGAGTGGCGCGGAGAATGCACGCTCGAACTGCCGAACATTGGCCTAACAGCCCGTCGAGCAAGTCCGTCGCACAAAGTTTCGCATGGTGCGATGATCGGAGCTGATCGATTTTGAGCGAATTCGCCGATGCGCAGTCCGGACGTGCAGCAACTTGGAATGTTTGCTCAGGTCTCGATCGAGGACCGGGTGCCCAAGGACC
>JAJTHZ010000039.1 GCA_021299185.1 Lysobacteraceae bacterium
CTGCCACAACCACCCTTGGTCCCGACCCAGGTCTACATCAACCGGCCCCGACCGGAGGAGGCGAAACCAAGCACCGACGACAGCCAGTCTGCTCACTAATCTCAGCAACAGTGCTGTCTCACGTCATTGGCAGATACCGGTGGGCGAGCTGGACGGTCGCAGCACGCGCACCTGCACCACTCCGGGACTCGCGGTCAGCACGCCGACCACGGCGACCTCTTGGCGGCCGTCGCCGTCGAGGTCGATGGTGGCCGTGCGGACGCGGCTGATGCCGGTCAGCCCGGTCGTGTTCATACGTTCGGCGGCGAACGCGCTGGCGCCGCTGGCGTCGAGCTGGTGATGGGTGACCGTGCCGTTGGTCTGCACGCGCGATACCACGATCTCCTGTTCGAGACCTAGTGAGATCTGTGCGCCGAAAGGATTGCTCGCGCAGGCGATGGTCTTGCCGCGCTCGAGGATCAGGTCGGTCTTGTCGGCGGCGTGGGCGGAACCCGCGGCCAGCGCGATGGCCGCCGTGATCCGCGCGGCGAGGGAGGGGCGTGACATTGTCGATTCTCCGTGGAGCCCCGCAATGAGGGGTCAATCCAGGAATCGAAACGCGCCGACCGATTCCCTCACTCGCCGAAAAGCCCCGGCGCCAGCAGCCGCCGCACCGGCGCGAACGAGCGCCGGTGCTCGGGGCAGGGCCCCAGCCGGGCGAGCGACGCGAGGTGCTCCGGTGTCGGATAGCCCTTGTGCACGGCGAACCCGTAGCCCGGGTGCCGGGCGTCCAGCGCCACCATCAGCCGGTCGCGGGCCACCTTGGCGAGAATCGAGGCGGCCGAGATGGCGGGCTCGAGCGCATCGCCGTCGACGATCGCGGTGGCGGGGCAGGGCAGGTCCTTCGGCAGGCGGTTGCCGTCGACCAGTGCGTGCTCGGCCGCAGGGTCGAGCCCGCGCAGGGCGCGCGCCATCCCGGCCAGCGTGGCCTGCAGGATGTTTAGCCGGTCGATTTCGGTCGCCTCGACCACCACCACGGCGTGGGCCAGCGCGCGGGCGACGATCTGGTCGGACAGGCGCTCGCGCGCGGCCTCGGCCAGCACCTTGGAGTCCGCGAGGCCCGCGATCGGTCGCGCGGGGTCGAGGATCACGGCGGCGACCACCACCGGGCCCGCCAGCGGGCCGCGGCCGGCCTCGTCGACGCCGGCGACGCGCAGGCCGTCCGGCAGCATCGGCCGGCGTCGCGTCACGGTGCGGCGAGCCGTTCGGCGATCGCCTGCGCGGCTCCGGCGGCGGCGTCGCGGCGCAGCGCGAGATGCAGGTCGCGATAGCGTGGCGCCAGCGCCGCCACCGCCGCCGGGTCGCGGAACCAGCGCAGCACGGCGTCGGCGAGGCGCTCCGGCGTGCACTCATCCTGCATCAGTTCCGGCGCGAGGTCCTCGCCGGCGAGCACGTTGGGCAGCGCATAGCGATCGGTCCGCATCAGGCCGAAGGTGCGCACGATCCAGTGCGTGAGCGGCGCGATGCGATAGCCCACCACCATCGGCCGCTTGGCCAGCATGCCCTCCAGCGCGGCGGTGCCGGAGGCGAGCAGCAGCACGTCGGCCGCGACCATCGCCTCGTGCGCGCGACCGTCGACCAGGCGCAGCGCCGGCATCGCCGCGGCGGCCACCGGTGCGAAGGCGGCGCGGCAGGCGTCGTCAGCCATCGGCGCGATCGCCTGCAGGCCGGGCAGCGCGGCGGCGACGCGCGCCGCGGCGTCGGCGAAGGTCGCGCCCAGCCGGCCGATCTCGCCGAGGCGCGAGCCGGGCAGCACGGCCAGCACCGGCGCATCGTGCGCCAGTCCGAGCGCGTCGCGCGCGGCAGCGCGGTCCGGGTCCAGCGGGAAACGATCGGCCAGCGGATGGCCGACGAAGCGCGCATCCACGCCATGGCGCGCGTAGATCGGCGGCTCCATCGGGAACAGGCAAAGCACGCAGTCCGCGCTGCGGCCGATCTTCGCCGCGCGGCCCTCGCGCCAGGCCCAGACCGAGGGACTGACGAAGTGCACCGTGCGGATGCCGCGGTCCTTGAGCCGCCGCTCGACGCCGAGGTTGAAGTCGGGCGCATCGATGCCGACATACACGTCGGGACGCCACGCGAGCAGTCGCGCGACCAGGTCGCGGCGCAGGCGCAGCAGGCGCGGCAGGTGGCGCAGCACTTCGGCGAGGCCCATCACCGCCAGTTCGTCGCAGTCCCACCACGCGTCGAGCCCGGCCGCGCGCATCCGGGAGCCGCCGATGCCGCCGAACGTGGCGTCCGGAAAGCGTTCGCGCAGGGCGGCGAGCAGGTCCGCGCCGAGCAGGTCGCCCGAGGCCTCGCCGGCGACGAGGGCGATGCGCATGGCGGCGCTCAGCGGATCAGCGAGCGTTCGCTGCGGTCGATGAAGTCGAGCAGCACGCGCACGTCGGGCGCGTCCTGCGCGGCCTGCGCGAGTTGCGCGCGCGCCTCGGCCAGCGGCAGGCCGGACTTGTAGAGGGTCTTGAAGGCGCGCTTGATCGACAGGATGCGCTCGCCGTCGAAGCCGCGCCGCTTCAATCCCTCGCTGTTGATGCCCTTCGGCTCGGCGAACGGGCCGGCCACGGTCACGTACGGCGGCACGTCGCGGTTGATCACCGAGCCCATCGAGGTGAAGGCGTGCGCGCCGACCTGGCAGAACTGGTGGATCAGGCTGAAGCCGCCCAGGATCGCCCAGTCGTCGATCCGCACGTGGCCGGCCAGCGAGGCGGCGTTGGCGAAGATGCAGTGGTTGCCGACCACGCAGTCGTGGGCGATGTGCACGTAGGCCATGATCCAGTTGTCGTGGCCGATGCGGGTCATGCCGCCATCCTGCACGGTGCCGCGGTTGATGGTGGCGAACTCGCGGATGGTGTTGCGGTCGCCGATCTCCAGCAGGGTGTCCTCGCCGGCGAACTTCTTGTCCTGCGGGTCGGCGCCCACCGAGGCGAACTGGTAGATGCGGTTGTCGCGCCCGATGCGCGTCGGCCCCTGGATGACGACGTGCGGGCCGACCACGGTCCCGGCGCCGATCTCGACGCCCGCGCCGATCACGCTGAACGGGCCGACCTCGACGCCCGGGGCGAGCACCGCGCCCGGTTCGATGATCGCCGAGGGGTGGATGCCGCCGGCCATCTCAGCGGCTCCGCTCGGCGCACAGGATCTCGGCGCTGGCGACCTCCTCGCCGGCCACCGTGGCGCGGCAGTCGTACAGCCCCATGCGCTTGAGCATGCGCTTCTGCTCGACGTGCAGTTCGAGCTGGTCGCCCGGCACCACGATGCGCGAGAAGCGCGCCTTGTCGACCTTCACCAGGTAGTACACCGGCTTGTCGACCGACGGGCCGCCGTCCGACAACTGCGTCAGCACGCCCGAGGCCTGGGCGAGCGCTTCGATGATCAGCACGCCGGGCATCACCGGATGGCCGGGGAAATGGCCCTGGAAGAACGGCTCGTTGATGGTGACGTTCTTGATCGCGGTCAGTCGCTTGTGCGGCTCGAACGACACCACCCGGTCGACCAGCAGGAACGGATAGCGATGCGGCAGCATCGCCATGATGCGGTCGACCTCGACCGGCAGCCGGGTCGCGGCGGGATTCTCGTTATTCATCGGATGGCTCCTGTGGGTGCCGGCCGATGCGCCGGGCCAGCATGTCCAGCTGGCCGAAACGCACGGCGTTCTTGCGCCACTGCCGGCGCGGCTGCAGAGGGGTTCCGGAAGAATACTCCCCCGGTTCGCGGATGCTGTGGGTGACCAGGCTCATCGCGGTGATGGTCACCCGGTCGCAGATCTCGAGGTGGCCGACGATGCCCGCCGCGCCGCCGACCAGGCACCAGCGGCCGATGCGCGTGCTGCCGGCCACCGCGGCGCAGCCCGCCATCGCGGTGTGCGCACCGATCCGCACGTTGTGGCCGATCTGGATCTGGTTGTCGAGGCGCACGTCCTCCTCCAGCACCGTGTCCTCGATCGCGCCGCGGTCGATGGTGGTGTTGGCGCCGATCTCGCAGTCGTCGCCGATCCGCACGCCGCCGAGCTGCGGCACCTTGGTCCAGCCGGCGGCGGACGGCGCGAGGCCGAAGCCGTCGGCGCCCAGCACCGCGCCAGGATGCACCAGCACGCGACGGCCGAGGCGAACGCGCGCCACCAGGGTCACGCGGGCGACCAGCCGCGACTGGGCCCCGACCACGCAGTCCTCGCCGACCTGGCAGCCGGGGCCGACCTCGGCGCCGGCCTCGACCACCGCGCGCGGGCCGATCCAGCAGTGCGGGCCGATGCTGGCGGTCGGATCGACCGAGGCGCTCGCGTCCAGCACCGCGCTCGGGTGGACGCCGGCCGCCGGGTGCGCGCGCCGGTCGAACAGGGCCGCGATGCGCGCGAAGTCGAGGTAGGGGTCGGCGCTGACCAGCGCGGTCCCCGGGGCGGCGTCGGCGTCGGCCTCGCGCAGCACGACCGCGCCGGCGCGTGTCGCCGGCAGTTGCGCGCGGTAGGCGCGGTTGGCGAGGAAGGCGAGTTGGCTGGGCCCCGCGCCGGCCAGCGTGCCGACGCCGTCGATCCCGCGCGCGGGATCGCCACGCAGCGCCAACCCGAAGCGCCGCGCCAGTTCGCCGATCGCGAAGGGCGGCCCGCTCACGGCGCTTGCCCGGCAGCCTTGCGGCGCAGGCGCTCCAGCACCTCGTCGGTGATGTCGATGGTCGGCGAGGCGTAGATCACCGGCGAGGGCACCACCAGGTCGTACTGCCGTTCGCGCGCGAGGTTCACCACCTCGTCGTGGACCTCGTCCCAGCGCTTCTTGAGTTCCTGCTCGTTGCGCCCGTTGAGTTCCTCGCGCAGGCGCGTGCGCAGCCGCTCGATGCTGCGGCGAAGCGTGTCGATCTCGGCCTGCCGCGCGTCCGACTCCGCCTTGGGCAGCAAGGCGCCCTCGCGCCGCTGCCGCTGCTCCATCTCCACCAGCCGCGCCTCCTGCGCCTTGAGGTCGGCGTCGCGCTGGGCGAACTCGCGGGCCAGCGCCTCGCGGCCGGCCTGCACCTGCGGTGCGTTGTCGAGCAGGCGCTTCATGTCGACGTAGGCGATGCGCGCGCCCTGCGCCGGCGCGGCCTGCGAGGCCGCCTCGCGCGGCGCCGTCGCCCCGACGGCGCAGCACAGGGCGAGCAGCGCGCCGCGCAGCACGGCGCCGGCACGGGCCGCGCGGCGCCTGCGCTGCGCCGGCGTCGTCGGCATCGTGGTCGGCATGGCGGCCCGGGTCGCCCGCGCCTCGGTCAGAACGTGTTGCCGAACGAGAACTGCAGCGCTTCCGTGCGGTCGCCGTCCTTCTTGCGCAGCGGGGCCGAGACGTTGACCACGATCGGTCCCACCGGTGCCTGCCACTTGAACGACAGGCCGACCGAGGCGCGCAGTTCGCCCGCGTCCCAGGCGTCGAAGTCCTCGAACACGTTGCCGACGTCGATGAAGGCAGAGATCTGCGTCGAGTCCTCGTTACGCTTGGCGAACGGCGTCGGGAAGATGAACTCGAGGCTGCCGGTGGTCTTGAACGAGCCGCCCAGCGGCTGGCAGCGGCCGGCGAAGACCGTGGCCGTGGTGTCGCAGGGACCGAGCGTGTTGTCCTCGAAGCCGCGCACGTCGCGCGTGCCGCCGGCGTAGAAGTTCTCGTAGAACGGCAGGCCCTCGGTGTCGCCGTAGCCGTCGCCGTAGTTGACCTCGCCGCGGGTGAGCAGGGTCAGCCAGGAGCTGATCGGCCAGTAGCGCGCGGCCTGGTAGCTGATCTTGTAGAACTCGAGGTCGGAGCCCGGCATCGCCACTTCGGCACCGAAGCGCTGGAACGAGCCGCGCGTCGGGGCGAAGAACTTGTTGCGCGAGTCGCGCGCCCAGAACGCCTTCATGGTCCAGGTATTGATGGTCCACTGGCGATTGTCGCCGGGGTTCTCGCAGACCAGCGGATCGTCGTCGTCCTCGGGGTCGTCGAAGCACGGCGTGCGCTGGCGGTCGCCGAGTTCGTCGACCAGGAAGTCGATCAGCGAGTCGGGCGTCAGGCCGTCGACGGTGGTCAGTTCGTTGCGGTCCATGCCGAGCGAGATCTGCACCGTGTCGGTCTCGGTCAGCGGCACGCCGAAGATCACCTCGCCGTTGGCGATGTCGGACGTGTAGGAGGCGATGTTCGCCTCGCCCTGGTCGAGCTCGCGGTAGCCGAGGTTGTAGCCGATGCTCAGGCCGTCGTCGGTGAAGTAGGGATCGAAGTACGAGACCTCGAAGGTCTTGGCGATGATGTTGTTCTGCGCGGTGATGCCGACGCTGTTGCCGGTGCCGAGGAAGTTGCGCTGGGTGACCGAGATCGAGGTCAGCACGCCCTGCAGCTGCGAGTAGCCTACGCCGAACTGGAACGCGCCCGAGGACTGCTCCTCGACCTTGACGTTGACGTCGACGAGGTCGTCGGAGCCGGTCACGCGCGGGGTCTCGATCTCGACCGTCTTGAAGAAGCCCAACCGCTGCAGGCGGATCTTCGAGCGGTCGAGCGCGGCCTGCGAGAACCATGCGCCCTCGAACTGGCGCATCTCGCGGCGCAGCACCTCGTCCATGGTGCGCGTGTTGCCCTGGAAGTTGATCCGGCGCACCTGCACGCGCTTGCCCGGGTTGACGAAGAAGTTGACCGCGACCTTGCGGTTCTCCTTGTCCAGGGTCGGCAGCGGCGAGACGTCGGCGAAGGCATAGCCGATGTTGGCCAGCACCTTGGTCATCGCCTCGGCGGTGGCTTCCAGCTTGCGGCGCGAGAAGATCTCGCCCGGCTTCGACACCACCAGCTGGCGCAGCACGGCCTCGTCGAGGATCAGGTCGCCGGTGAGCTTGATCTCGGAGATCTCGTACACCTCGCCCTCGCGGACGTTGGCGGTGATGAAGATCTCCTTCTTGTCGGGGCTGATCGCGACCTGGGTGGATTCCACCGCGAAGTCGACGTAGCCGCGGTCCTGGTAGAAGGCCTGCAGCTTCTCGAGGTCGCCGGACAGCTTCTCGCGCGAGTACTGGTCGTCGCGGCTGTACCACGACAGCCAGTTGGAGGTGTTCTGCTCGAACTCCTCGCGGATCTCGTCCTCGTCGAAGGTCGCGTTGCCGACCAGGTTGATGTGGCGGATCTTGGCCGCCTTGCCCTCGACGATGTCGATCTTGACCTCGACGCGGTTGCGGTCGAGCTCGGTGATGGTGGGCTTGATGCTGACGTTGTACTTGCCGCGGTTGTTGTACTGGCGGGTCAGTTCCTGGGTCAGGCGGTCGAGCTGCAGGCGGTCGAAGGTCTCGCCTTCCGACAGGCCGATCTCGCGCAGGCCGCGCAGCAGGTCCTCGTCCTTGATGTCCTTGTTGCCCTCGATCTCGATCTTGGAGATCGCCGGCCACTCGACCACGGTGACCACCAGGATGTCGCCCTGGCGGGTCAACTGCACGTCGCGGAAGAAGCCGGTGCGGTACAGGGCGCGGATCGCCTCGGCCGCGCGCTGGCGGTCGACGCGGTCGCCGCGCTCGATCGGCAGGTAGGAGAACACGGTGCCGGCGGAGATGCGGGCCAGGCCGTCGACCCGGATCTCGGAGGCGACGAAGGGGTCGAAGGCCTGCGCCTCGGCGGCGAGGAAGGCCAGCAGGAACAGGGCGGCGAGTCGCTTCACGGGTCACTCCGTCGGTCGGGGCGCCGCACCGTACGGTCCGGCCGCCCCATGGATTCTTGTGGTTTGGCACGACCCTTCCGACCCCGCGCCCGGCCCGAACCGGACCGTGCCGCGGTGCGTCCTGCACCGCGCGGGCGCCTGGCGGGCGCCCCGGATCGTTCGGACCGCACCGCGGCCGGCACAGCGGGCTGCCGGCGCGCGGATTGGCGTTGCGGGGACTTCAGGGGAGCAGGCGGAGGATGTCGTTGTAGAACGCCAGACCCATCAGGCCGGCGAGCAGGGCGAGGCCGACGTACTGGCCCGCAACGAGGGCACGCTCGCTCACCGGGCTGCCCTTCACAACCTCGATAAGGTAATACAGCAGGTGTCCCCCATCCAAGATCGGGATCGGCAGCAGGTTCAGGATCCCGATGGAAAGCGACATGATCGCGAGGAAGGACAGGAACCACGCGACCCCGAGCGAGGCCGAGGTGTTGGCGGTCTGCGCGATCCCGATCGGGCCGGCCACGTTGTCCAGCGAGGCGCGGCCCAGCGCCATGTGGCCGAGGAAGGCGACCGTGGTCGCGGTCATGCGCCAGGTCTCGCCCACCGCCGCCGGGATGGCCGCCAGCGGGCCGTAGCGCAGCACCGTGTCGCGGGTGTCGCCCTGGGCGAGGCCGAGCTGGAAATTCGGCTGGCCGTCCGACCCCGTGCCCCGTTCGGCGGTCGCGCGCAGGGTCAGCAGGCTGCCGTCACGGCGCACCGCGAGTTCCAGTTCGGGCGACTTCGCTGCCTCGACCTGGATCGCCTCGTACAGCCCGGCGAAGGTCTCGACCGGCCGTCCGTTCACCGACAGGATGAGGTCGCCGTCGCGGACTCCGGCCCGTGCGCCCGGACGGTCGGGGAGGGCGCGTCCGACCACCGCCGGGGCCACCGGGGTGCGCGCGCGGATGCCCAGGGCCTGCAGGGCCTCGCGCTCGTCGAGGCCGCGGTCGAGGCGCGAGAAGGGGATCTGCAGGACGCGCTCGCCGCCGTCCGGCGCGACCACCTGCAGCGGCAGGTCGCGGCGCGCCAGCACCGCCGTGACCAGCGCAATGGTGCCGTCGGTCCAGGTCGACACCGGGGTATCGCCGATCGCGGCGATGCGATCGCCTTCGCGCAGCCCGGCTTCGGCGGCGATCCCGGTCGGCTCGCCCACCACCGGCAGGTAGTCGGGCTTGCCGACCACGAACATCAGCCAGAACGCGGCGACCGCGAACAGGATATTGGCGGCCGGGCCCGCGGCGACGATCGCGATCCGCTGTCCGACAGGCTTGCGGTTGAAGGCCTGGTCGAGTTCGGCCGCCGGCACCTCGCCCTCGCGCTCGTCGAGCATCCGCACGTAACCGCCGAGCGGGATCGCGGCGACCACGTATTCGGTGCCGTCGCGGCCGATCCGCGTCCACAGCGGGCGCCCGAAGCCGATCGAGAAGCGCAGCACCTTGACCCCGCAGCGCCGCGCCACCCAGTAGTGCCCGTACTCGTGGAAAGTGACGAGCAGGCCCAGCGTGACCAGCAGCCACCAGATCGATCCGAAGAACTCGCCCATGCCGCGTCCTATCCGTACCGGCGTCCGATGGAGTCCCGTGCGTGGCGGCGCGCGGCGGCGTCGGCCGCCAGCGCGTCCTCCAGCGCCGCGACCGGACCCGCGGCGATGGCCTCCAGTGTAGCGGCCACCGTCGTTGCGATTCCGCTAAAGCGGACACGCCCGGCGAGAAACGCCTCCACCGCCACCTCGTTGGCGGCGTTCAGGATCGCCGGCGCGGTGCCGCCCGCCGCCAGGGCCTCGTAGGCGAGGGCGAGGCAGCGGAAGGTGTCGAGGTCGGGTGCCTCGAAGGTGAGTTTCGCCACCGCCGCCAGGTCCAGCGGTGCTACCCCGGCTTCGATCCGGTCGGGGTGGGCCAGCACGTGGGCGATCGCCGTGCGCATGTCGGGATTGCCGAGTTGCGCCAGCATCGAGCCGTCGCGATAGCCGACCAGCGAATGGATCACGCTCTGCGGGTGGATCACGACCTCGATCCGCTCGCGCGGCACGCCGAACAGGTGGTGGGCCTCGATCACCTCCAGCCCCTTGTTCATCAGGGTCGCGGAATCGACCGAAATCTTGCGGCCCATGCGCCAGTTCGGGTGGGCGCAGGCCTGGTCCGGCGTCACCGCGTCGAGTTCGGCCGCGCTGCGTCCGCGGAACGGCCCGCCGGAGGCGGTCAGCACGATGCGCTCCACGCCATGCCGGGCCGGGTCGCCGGCGAAGCCCGCGGGCAGGCACTGGAACACCGCGTTGTGCTCACTGTCGACCGGCAGCAGGGTACCGCCGCCGCGCGCCAGCGCGGCCGCCAGCAGCGGCCCGGCCATCACGATCGATTCCTTGTTGGCGAGCAGAATGCGCTTGCCGGCGGCGGCCGCGGCCAGCGTCGAGCGCAGCCCGGCGGCGCCGACCACCGCGGCGACCACGGTGTCGACCTCCGGCAGGGTGGCCAGCGTTTCCAGCGCGGCGGGGCCTGCCAGCGCGCGCGTGGCGAGCCCGGCCTCGCACAGTTGGCGCGCCAGTTCGCCCTCCAGCGCGGGGTCGGCGATCGCGGCGTACGCGGCGCCGGCGGCGCGGCAGCGCGCGACCAGCCCGGCGACGTCGCGATGGGCGGAAAGCGCCACGGCCGCGAATCGATCGGGATGGCGCGCGACCACGTCCAGCGTGCTGCCGCCGATCGATCCGGTGGCGCCGAGCAGGGCGATGCGCTTCATAGGCCGAGCAGGATCTTGCCGCCGGTGAACACCGGCAGCGCGGCGAACAGGCTGTCGAAGCGGTCGAACACGCCACCGTGGCCGGGGAAGACCGTGCCCGAGTCCTTCACGTTGGAGTGCCGCTTGATCAGGCTCTCGAACAGGTCGCCGACGATCGAGAACACCACCGTGACCAGGGACAGGGCGACCAGCAGGCCCAGCGCGGCGCCGCTTTCGCCGAGCGCCGCGCCAGCCGCGCAGGCATAGATCGCGCTGCCGGCGAGCGCGCCCCAGACCCCGGCGCGGGTCTTGCCGGGGCTGATCTGCGGCGCCAGCTTGGTGCGGCCGTAGCGGCGCCCGGCGAAGAACGCCGCGATGTCGGCGCACCAGACCAGCACCAGCACGAACAGCAGCCACCACGGCCCGAGCAGCGGGATTTCGTGCAGCAGGATCGCCGCCGCCCAGGCCGGCACCACGGTCAGGGTGCCGGCGGCCGCCTTCAGGCCGAGGTTGCGGCGGCGCTGCGCGGCGCCGAACGAGTAGTGCCCGAGCCACCACGCCGCCAGCGGCCACCACGCCACGCCCAGCAAGACCACCCATTCGAACAGGCCCGGCTCGCGCCACTCCCACATCACGCCCATCAGCAGCGCGTTCGCCAGCACGAGGGCGAGCCGCGACCACATCGAGCGCAGGCCGATCAGTCGCGCCCACTCGGACAGGCCGAACGCGAACACCACGCCGATCCCGAGCGCGAACGCGGCGCTGTCCAGCCACAGCACCAGCACGATCGCCACCGGCGCCAGCGCGGCGGCGGTCAGCACGCGCTGCTTGAGGCCGTCGGTCACGGGCCTGCCTCGGCGCGCAGTTGCGCGCCGGTCTTGCCGAAGCGGCGCTCGCGGCGCGCGAAGTCGGCCAGTGCGCGCTGCAGGCAGCGCTCGTCGAAATCCGGCCACAGCACCTCGGTGAAGTACAGCTCCGCGTAGGCGATCTGCCACAGCAGGAAGTTGCTGACCCGATGATCGCCGCCGGTGCGGATGAACAGGTCCGGGTCGGGCAGGTCGGCCAGGCTCATGAAGCCGCCGAGCACGCGGGCATCGATCGCCGCGGGGTCGAGGCGCCCGGCCGCCACCTCCAGCGCCGCCCGCCGCGCCGCCTGCGCGATGTCCCACCGGCCGCCGTAGTTGCTGGCCACGTTGAGCGACAGCACGCTGTTGCCGGCGGTGCGCTCGACCGTGGCGCGCATGCGGTCCTGCAGGTCCGGCGGAAACGCGGTCGGGTCGCCGATGAAGCGCAGCCGCACCCCGTTGTCGTGCAGCTGGTCGACCTCGCGGTCCAGCGCCTTCAGGAACAGCACCATCAGCGCGCGCACCTCGGAGGGCGGGCGCGCCCAGTTCTCGCTGGAGAACGCGAACAGGGTCAGCGCGGGGATGCGCAGGCGCACGCAGCTCTCGACCGTGGCGCGCACCGCCTTCACGCCGGCACGATGGCCGAAGGTGCGCGGGCGATGGCGCTGCTCCGCCCAGCGACCGTTGCCGTCCATCACGATTGCGACGTGGCGCGGCAGTCGTTCCGCGGGAATCGGCGCGACCGCGGTCCCTGCGGCCGCCGCGGACACGTTCTGGGCGTCGGTCACCGGCGCCTCAGAGCTGCATGAGCTCCTGTTCCTTCGCCTTGACCACGGCGTCGACGTCCTTGACGAAGCGGTCGGTGAGCTTCTGGATGTCCTCTTCCGCCCGACGCTCCTCGTCCTCGGTGACCTTGCGCTCCTTCAGCAGGTCCTTGACCTGCTGCATGGCGTCGCGGCGCACGTTGCGGATCGCCACCTTCGCGTTCTCGCCCTCGTGGGCCACGTGCTTGGCCAGTTCCTTGCGCCGCTGCTCGGTGAGCGCGGGCATGTTGATGCGGATCACGGTGCCGGCGGTGGTCGGGGTCAGGCCCAGGTCGGAACCGAGGATCGCTTTCTCCACCGCGCCGACCATGTTCTTCTCCCACGGCGTGATGGTCAGCGTGCGGGCGTCAGACACCGAAATGTTGGCGACCTGCGACAGCGGCACGTCGGAGCCGTAGTAGTTGACCTTGAGATGCTCGACGAGCGCGGTGCTGGCGCGACCGGTGCGCAGGCGCGTCAGGTCGTGCTTGAGCGACTCGACGCTCTTGGCCATGCGCGTCTCGGCGTCTTTCTTGATGTTCGGGATCGACATGGTGCACTGCAGCGTGGTGGGCAGGGCAGGAAGTATAGCGAAGGGGGCGGGTAGGGCGGGGCTTGCGGTTGGGTGTTTGATGCGAATGGCGAATCGCGAATGGCGAATGGGTCAGGAGTGGGGACCGGGGTGACAGGGGGGCTTGCCGGGGTCCAGGCCAAGGTGACGAAGCGCGGGCCACGGGCTGATCGCAACAGTGGGCCGTTTCCTATTCGCCATTCGCCATTCGCCATTCGCCATTCGCCGGCAACGGCCAACCTCACCCGCGATCGGTCACCAGCGTCCCCACCGGCTCCCCGCGCACGATGCGCATCAGTTCGCCGGGGCGGTTCATGTTGTACACGCGCAGCGGCAGGCCGTGGTCGCGGCACAGCGCGATCGCGGTGGTGTCCATTACCCCCAGCTTGCGCTCGATGACCTCGTCGTAGCTCAACTGGTCGTAGCGCGTCGCCGTGGGGTCCTTCTTCGGGTCGGCGGTGTACACGCCGTCGACCTTGGTCGCCTTCAGCAGCACCTGGGCGCCGATCTCGATCGCGCGCAGGGCGGCGGCGGAATCGGTGGTGAAGAACGGATTGCCGGTGCCGGCGGCGAAGATCGCGATGCGCCCCTTCTCGATGTGGCGGATCGCGCGGCGACGGATGAAGTCCTCGCACACCTCGTTGATCTTGATCGCGCTCATCACGCGCGCATAGCCGCCGAGTTTCTCCACCGCGTCCTGCATCGCCAGCGCGTTCATCACGGTGGCGAGCATGCCCATGTGGTCGCCGGTCACGCGGTCCATCCCGGCGGCCGCGAGGCCGGCGCCGCGGAAGATGTTGCCGCCGCCGATCACAAGGCCCACCTGCACGCCGGCCTTCGCGACCTCGATGACCTCGCGCGCCAGCCGGTCGAGCACCTTCGGATCGATGCCGTAGTCCTCCTCGCCCATCAGGGCCTCGCCGGAGAGCTTCAGCAGGATGCGTTGGTACTTGAACTTGTCGGGCATGGCGGGCTCTCGCGGCGGGCGGCGGGCAAACAGCCGGATTGTAGCCGAGAGTGCTGGGGGAGGGCCCAGGGCTCAGGGCCCAGGGCCCAGAAAGGGCGGGGCCCGGAAGATGCGGGATGCAGCCACCCGGTCGTGTCGATCGTTGCCTTGCGACAACCGCTGCGCTTCTGCTGGGCCCTGTTGTCGCGAAGACCGTGGTCACCCAAAGGTCCCGTCTCGCACCTTGCTCGCCAACGCAGCCGTTCGCGGGCCCTGGGCCCTGGGCCCTTGGAAACGACGAAGGCCGCGGTCTCCCGCGGCCTTCGCCATGCGACAAACAGAGATCGAAGCGGCGACGATCAGGCCAGACCGGCCTGCTTCATCACCTCGGCCGCGAAGTCCTCTTCCTTCTTCTCGATGCCTTCGCCGACCGCGATGCGGTGGAAGGCGGTGACCTTGGCGCCGGCCTTCTTGAGCGCGTCCTCGACCGAGCTGTTGGTGTCCAGCGCGTACGGCTGGCCGGTGAGCGACATCTCGGACAGCACCTTGCGCAGCTTGCCGGAGATCATCTTCTCCTGGATGTCGGCCGGCTTCTGGCGATCCTTGTCGCTGATCTGGGCCAGCGCGATCTCCTTTTCCTTGGCCACGATCTCGGCCGGCACGTGGTCGGGCGAGAGGTAGGCCGGGTTCATCGCGGCGACGTGCATCGCCACCCCGCGGCCGATCTCGGCGTTGCCGCCGTCGAACTCCACCAGCACGCCGATCCGGCCGCCGTGGATGTAGGTCGCGACATGGCCCTTGCCGGCCACCGCCACCAGGCGGCGCACCTGCACGTTCTCGCCGCACTTGGCGACCAGCGCCTGGCGCGCTTCCTCGACCGTGCCGCCGCCGGGCGCCGGCTGCGACTTGAGGGCCTCGACGTTGGCTGCGCCCGAGGACAGGGCGACCTTGGCCACCATCTCGGCGAAGGCGCCGAAGTTGTCGTCCTTGGCCACGAAATCGGTCTCGGAGTTGACCTCCACCAGCACCGCGCGCGCGCCGTCGGCCGCGGCCACGATGCGGCCTTCGGCGGCCACGCGGCTGGCCTTCTTGTCGGCCTTGGCGAGGCCCTGTTTGCGCAGCCACTCGATGGCGGCGTCGATGTTGCCGGCGTTCTCGGTGAGCGCCTTCTTGCACTCCATCATGCCGGCGCCGGAGCGCTCGCGGAGCTCCTTGACCATGCTGGCGGTGATTTCCATGGGGATTCCTCGGTTCGGGGGTTCGGTCCGGGGCCGCGCCCGCCCGCGGCGGGGCGGGCAGGGCGACCGGCGCGCACAGCATCGCGCGCCCGGATGACGGGACGCGCGCGCCTCGCGGCGCGCGCGCTTGCGGGCTTACTCGCCGGCGTCGGCGTCGGC